>NZ_JBVCPH010000010.1:0-158338 GCF_057456235.1 Photobacterium sp.
AGCTTGTTGAGCTAGAGGAATACGCGCGTTGTTCGCCGCCAGAGATGCAGCACGGAAGATTTTGTCAACTTGCTCTTGAGAGAAAGTCGCAAACTCTTTTTGAGCAGCTTTGACACGGGCAACCATTGCATCTAGTTCAGCCATATTCGTTACAGGCATAGTTAACTCCTAACTTAATATTAAAAACTTTTTAGTAAGGATACGTCTTAAATCCTTTCAAGCGGCAGGAAGGTAGTGAATTCATCCAACAATCCCGCAACACACATGCTTAGTAAATCGCTTTCAAAACTGATTATAAAATTTCACACCGTGAAATAATTTGATTTAGATCACTTGTCATTTAAAAGGAGTAAAAATCGTCAAATTTTGATCTGCAGAAGCCATAATCAACACCTTACAGAGTAAATTTGTGAGCTAGTTACTTGACCCCTCAGTACGATGTGAATTTTCTTGTTATCACTAGTTGTGAATATTACGTAATAAACTTTCATTTATTAGAATAAACATCACCCTTTGCGATACCTGTCACGTTTTTTAAAGCTGATTGACTAATCTTTTTTCACATTTGACTGGCACGTTGTTCACCCACTAAGGGTAATACAGTCACCCGTATATTTACAGCCTATTAACACTTTAAAATTCATAAGATTGTTTAGGTTTTGATATAACTATTTTTAATTGGTGGATTTACGCTCTTTAGCTTAAAGTGTCGCCGATGACAGAGATACTCTGCTCAGTTCAAGAAGCTATCTTCTTTTTTATCAACGTTTGTCTGATGGTCAAACAATGCAGTCTTTAGAATTCGCCATTTTCCTACAATTTTTCGTCGGTCTTATCGCAGCAGTCAACCCCATAGGTATCATGCCTATCTTTGTTTCATTAACTTCGCACATGGGCCAAGAGGAAAGAAACAAAACCGCTTTTACGGCCAATATTGCAGTCACGGTTATTCTGATTGTCTCACTACTCGCCGGGCAATTCTTGCTGGATATGTTCAGCATTTCGCTTGATTCATTCCGGGTTGCGGGGGGGTTACTACTGCTTACCATCGCCTTCTCGATGATGAGTGGTAAGCTGGGTGAAGATAAACAGAATAAACAAGAAAAATCTGAATCGGCAAGCCGAGAGCAAATTGGTGTCGTTCCTTTAGCAATGCCTTTAATGGCGGGACCGGGCGCGATCAGCTCGACCATTGTCTATGGTGCTCGATTCCCAGGCTTACCGAATACAATCGGCATTGCACTCACCATCTGCATTTTTGCGTTTTGTTGCTGGCTGTTATTCCGCGGTGCCCCGATCATCGTGCGTTTTCTGGGCCAAACCGGTATTAACGTTATCACACGTATTATGGGCTTAATCCTTGCCGCATTAGGGATCGAGTTTATTGCCACAGGCTTACGTGCCCTGTTCCCTGGATTGGCATAACGTTGCACAAATGAAAAGGGTTACGATAAAATCGTAATCCTTTTCAACAACCCTTCTTGCTACTGCTACTCTGGCTTAAGCCACTTTTCTTCTTTATGCTAGGGTTAACCCTATAACTCAGCAAAGAAATAGTATGTCCAGACTCACCCTTCGGCAAAAGATCTATGAAGTCATTTTTGGTACCGACACCCGTGCGGGGCAGAACTTTGACATTGTGTTAATCCTCGCAATACTGAGTTCAGAGTTGATTCTCATACTTTCATCAGTCACCCATATTCAAGAGCAGTACGCAAACATCCTCTTTTACGGTGAATGGGTTTTTACGCTCCTTTTCACCGTTGAATACCTGTTGAGGCTATATAGCTCACCTAAACCGCTTGCTTATGCGCGGAGTTTTTTTGGTGTCATCGATCTCATTGCCATTTTACCGGTCTATCTTGCGCTCATGATTCCCGGTGCCCACTACTTACTCATCATTCGTTTGATTAGAGTATTACGTATTTTCCGGGTATTGAAGCTGGCACGTTACCTCAAAGATTCCAATATCTTACTGCGTGCTTTACTTCAATCCCAACGAAAAATCCTGGTATTTTTCAGCTCCGTATTCATTCTTGTGACCGTTTTCGGGGCATTGATATTTGTTATTGAGGGGCCAGACAATGGCTTTACCAGTATTCCGCAAAGTATCTACTGGGCAATTGTCACCATCACTACCGTCGGTTATGGCGATCTCGTTCCGCACACCTTTCTCGGTAAAGCAGTTGCATCCATGACCATGTTGCTCGGTTACTCCATATTGGCCGTTCCGACCGGCATTATCACCGCAGAACTGAGTCAGGAGATGAAAGCTCAACGGGAATTGATCCGCTGTATGAACTGCACCCGTGGCGGCCATGAATCTGATGCGAAATTCTGTAAAAACTGTGGCAGTGAACTGCCTGAACAGCTCTAGCCGCATTTTATTCAGGGCTAAAAATAAAAACCAACAAGCAAAAAAAAGCGACGCCAAACACAGCGTCGCCTTATTGCCACCACGAGTTACCGCCCTGATGGCGATCTGTCTTTTATTTAACAGATTATTGCTGGACTGACAGGTAATTTACAGCCCGATCCGGGAAGTCAGTGAAGACCCCATCAACGTTTGCGGTATTATAGAAAATATCTAACATATCGTTGAAATTATTTGCATACGCCGGAATACGACCCGTATCTGCACGGAATGTATAAGGATGCACTTGCATGCCATGCTGGTGAGCCGCTTTCACCAACCCCGTTAGCTTGATATTCCCTTTGGTTGATTGATCAGATATCACCATTGGCTTCCACGGGCCAATACCATCAGCATATTTGGCAACTTCCTCCATCCCACCTTTTGCAAACATCCAATCGTAATTGTATGGCTGCGCTTGACCTTTGTTGTTATACACCATGGTTTCATTCCAGTCGGTGTATGCCAGTAGCTGAACCAGTTTCACATCCATACCCATGGCTGGCATTAGCTCGTCATGAATACGCTTAAGCTCTTCAAAATCAAAAGACTGAAGGAAGACTTTACTTGCTTTGTCGGTATAGCCGTAGTCTTTGAGTACTTTTAACACCGCGGTACTGATATCTTTGCCTTCATGGCGATGGAACCATGGCGCTTTGATTTCAGGGTAAATGCCAATGTCGTAACCCAGCGTTTTGTTCAACCCCTGGATCATCTCAATTTCTTCTTCAAAGGTCGGCACCTTAAAATCAGACTTCCATATCGGATAACGCTCGGGGAAACCCTGAACTTGCTTACCATCTTTAATGTTAAAGCCTTCAGTCACGCTCAGCTGCTTGATTTCGGCAAGAGTAAAATCAATCGCATAAAAACGGCCGTCTTCGCGGGCACGACTCGGGAAAATCTGGGCGACATTGGTAACGCGATCAAGGAAGTGATCGTGCAGTACCACTAGCCTGTTATCTTTCGTCATCACCACATCCTGCTCAATATAGTCAGGCTTCATGGCATAAGCCATCGCTTTGGCCGGTAAGGTATGTTCTGGCAGGTATCCCGAGGCACCACGATGGGCAACCACGATTTTATTGGAATCTGGAGTTGATTGGGCAAAAGTGGGAGATGCGAGCAAGGTGCTGCCAACGGCAGCGGCAAGCCATATTTTTTTCATTATTATCATCCTTAGCAATCTGTACTTTCATTTGGGGCAAACAAAGTACATCGGGGTTATACATCGGAAAGCATAATAATCAGTAATAAATGAACATTTTCGAATTTCTACTTTTATTGTGATCAGTGGCGCTCGAATTGGAACACATTATTTTCGAAAAGTGATACTGGATCAAATTTCATTGTTCATCTGAAAGGCGGCAGTGTACCGCCTTCATTTTGTATTAGTCGGTAATTCTTTAATAATATCAATCGGTATAAGCCTTCCTTCGGACATAAAAAAACCGGAACCATCACTGGCTCCGGTTTTTTATTAGTAATTAAGGCTTATTTACGGCGCCATGTCGTACCTTGCGCGCCGTCTTCCAGAATAATATCCATCGACAACAGCTTATCACGAGCCGCATCAGCAGCTGCCCAGTCTTTTGCTGCGCGGGCATCCAGACGCTGCTGGATCAGGGCCTCTATTTCTGCCACATCATCACTCTCTCCGGCTCCGCCTTGCAAGAAAGCTTCTGGCTCTTGAGACAACAAGCCTAGAATATCAGCCAGCTCGCGCATACGCGCACCCAGCGCAGAGGCCGCAGCCAGATCATCAGGTTTCAACCGGTTAATTTCACGTGCCATATCAAACAGTGCCGAGTAGGCTTCCGGGGTATTAAAGTCATCATCCATCGCTTCTTTAAAGCGGGAAACAAACTCTTCTCCACCGTCCGCTTTCGCCGTCAAGTCAAGACCACGCAAAGAGGTATAAAGACGCTCAAGAGCAGAGCGCGCCTGCTTAAGGTTATCTTCGCTGTAATTCAGCTGGCTGCGATAGTGGCCAGACATCAGGAAATAGCGAACCGTCTCGGCATCGTAATAGCCCAATACATCACGGATGGTGAAGAAGTTACCCAGTGATTTAGACATTTTCTCACGGTCAACCATGACCATGCCACTGTGCATCCAGGTATTCACGTATTGTGAACCTGTTGCGCAGCAGGACTGTGCTATTTCATTTTCGTGGTGCGGGAACTGTAAATCAGAACCACCACCGTGAATATCAAAGTGGTCACCAAGAATGGCAGAATTCATTGCCGAACATTCGATATGCCAGCCCGGACGTCCTGGACCCCACGGAGATTCCCATGTTGGCTCACCTGGCTTAGACATTTTCCACAATACGAAATCAAGCGGACAACGTTTCGCCGTGTCAATATCAACACGTGCACCAGCTTGTAGTTGATCCAAATCTTGTTTAGACAGCCGACCATATTGTTCGAACTTGCTCACTTCGAACATAACATCGCCATTGCTGGCAACATAAGCAAAGCCTCGTTCAATCAAACGCTCACACATTGTGATAATTTCAGCAATGAATTCTGTTGCTCGCGGCTCGATATCAGGGCGTTTCATACCCAGTGCATCAAAATCAGAGTGCATTTCACCGATCAGGCGCTCGGTCAATGATTCGCAGCTCTCGCCGTTCTCTGCTGCACGCTTGATGATCTTATCATCAATATCCGTGATATTTCGAACAAATGTCAGATCATAACCAGAGTAACGTAGGTATCGAGATACAACATCGAAAGATACAAAAGTACGACCATGACCAATGTGACACAAATCGTAAATGGTAACCCCACAGACATACATGCCTACTTTACCAGGCTGAATGGGTTTGAATGCCTCTTTCTGTTTTGTCAGTGAGTTATAGATCTTTAACATATCTCGTAATTACTCATTTTATGGGGTTACTATTAAGAGCAGTAATTACACCTTTTATGGCAAATGAAGGCAAGGAAAAATACCGCAGGTGATACCAAGCAGATCAAAATTTGTATGGACAGGTACTAATAAGATAAAATCCAACGTTAAAGAAAGTTATATACTTTAAAAGCTATATACATCCATTAAAGGACAGAATCATGGTAACGCTTCACACTACTTTTGGTGACATCAAGATCGAGCTAAATTCAGAAAAAGCGCCTGAAACGTGTGCAAACTTCCTGCAATATTGCCGTGACGGTTTCTACAACGATACTATTTTCCACCGTGTTATCGATGGTTTCATGATCCAGGGCGGCGGTATGGCATCTGGCATGGTTGAGAAAGAAACCCGTGCAACAATCAAAAATGAAGCAAACAACGGCCTGAGCAATAAGGTCGGCACGCTTGCAATGGCTCGCACAAATGCGCCGCATTCTGCAAGTTCTCAGTTCTTCATTAATGTTAACGACAATAAATTCCTGGACTTCAAATCAGAAACGCCTGATGGCTGGGGTTACTGTGTGTTCGCTGAAGTTGTTGAAGGCATGGACGTAGTTAACAAGATCAAAGCTGTCTCTACGGGTAACTGGGGTTATGTACACCAGGACGTGCCAGTTGAAGAAGTGGCTATCAATAGCGTAACGATTGAAGAATAATTCTTCGATCAGGGTGGCCTTGTTGCCACCCTATCCTTCCTTATGACTACACTTTTTATTGCCGATCTGCACCTAAGTGCCGAACGTACTGATATTACTGATTGTTTTCTCTCATTCATGCAACAAGAAGCAAGAAGGACTGATGCCCTCTATGTGCTTGGTGATTTGTTTGAAATGTGGATAGGCGATGATGACAATTCCCCCTTCCACCAGCAAATCAAACATGCCTTTAAGCAACTCACCGATTCAGGCGTGCCTTGCTTTTTTATTCATGGTAATCGTGACTTTCTGATTGGTTCGCGTTTCAGCCAGGAAACCGGCGTACAACTGTTGCCACAACACAGTGTTATTGACCTGTATGGCACACCGACCTTGATCCTTCATGGTGATACGCTGTGCACCTTAGATGAGGCTTATCAGCGTTATCGTAAGAAAGTCCATAACCGATTTATTCAGTGGCTGTTTTTCCGTCTGCCCCTGCGTTATCGCCAGAAGATCGGTGATAAAATACGAAACAGCAGCAGTCAGAATAATCAAGCTAAGAAGATGACAATCATGGATGTTACACCCGATGAGGTGATCAAAGTGATGGCTGAACATAACGTACTCAGTATGATCCATGGCCATACCCATCGCCCTGACGTACACACGTTAACCGTCGATGGAAAAAACGCCACTCGGATCGTGTTAGGTGACTGGTACGATCATGGTTCGGTGCTGGTATGCAGACCTGAAGGTAATCGATTGGAAAAAAGAGATTTTTTCAATCGATAGTGACAACAAGGTACGCCATGCGTACCTTTTCATTGTAGCCAGAATAGGATATTTAGCGGGATTAATATAAAATGAATACGATCACATACAACCGAAAATACGAATAAAAAACCCATAATTACAACAGATGTCTCATATTGTTCGATTTTCTTGATCATTCCTTTAATATGTTACAACTATCACTATGTACACCTATAATTATTTGTATTATTCGTAAGTTAAGATAGTGCATCTGTTATCTGACTTGTCATTCGATATTATTATCTTAAATAATATTTTTAGAATATAAATTAATAGCTTGAGCTAGCCATCATGCATTCATACCATGCTAGACAGCCAATACTGAACAAAGAAAAAGCAACCGTAGGGTACGAATTGCTTTTTCGAGACGGGCCAGATAACTGCTTTCCGGATATCGGTGACGAGCAAGCAACCAATCGCTTATTAATCGATAACTTTATGACGTCTGGCTCATTGCAATCCACTGATAGTAAATGGTTTTTTGTAAACTTTCCATATACAAGCCTGATTCAGCGCACCCCACTGATGTTTCCAAAGAAAAGTTTCGTCATTGAAATTCTTGAGACCTGTGTACCAACTGACGAATTATTAGAAGCAGTGACAGAGCTTCACCAGAAAGGTTACATGCTGGCACTGGACGACTTTATACCCAGTAAAGAATGGAATCGTTTTTTACCCTATATTCATATTGTGAAGTTCGATTTACGTTCAACGCCTGTAGCAAGAGCGGGCTTTTTCATTCGTCGCCATAAAGATGGCAACCTCAAGTTTCTAGCTGAAAAAGTAGAGACCCATGAGGAGTTCATTGCAGCGTGCGACGCGGGATTTGACCTTTTCCAGGGCTTTTTCTTTAGCAAACCAGAGATGGTTCAGCGTAAATCTTTAGCCCCTTCGGCTTTAACGACGATCCGCCTCTATCAGGAGATTTGTCTGCCTGAAGTCGATTACAAAAAAGTCGAAGGTATCATCGCCACCGACGTAACGCTTTCCTATAAATTACTGCGCCATGTCAATACCATGACGTCAGCACGTACCGAAGCGATATCATCGTTTAAACAGGCTTTAGTTTATCTGGGCGAAGAAAAACTACGACGCTTTATTTCCTTTGTAGCCGCCTCTCATGCGCTCGCAGGCAAACCACATTCGTTATACAGCTTATCGCTACTGCGCGCCCATTTTTGCGAGCGACTGGGAATACTTGTCACCCCAAAGATTAGCGGCAATCAGGCTTTTTTAACCGGACTCTTTTCATTGCTTGATTCACTATTAGATCAACCTATTGATGAGCTGGTCACCCTCCTGCCTTTAAGTGAAGAGGTTCAACAGGCTCTGGTTAACCAGACCGGAACACTGGGCACCATTCTCAAATTAGCCACAGCCTACGATCAGGCCCAGTGGGAGGATGTCAGCCAATACAGTAAACAGCTTGGCATTAACGAAACAAACGTTGCAGCTCGCTATGATGAATCATTAAAATGGGTGACCTTTTTTGAGAAAGCAGCGACAAAATAATCATGTCAAAACCTCAACAAGCCTGCCCCTGTGGTAGTCAGAAATCACTGGCAAAGTGCTGCCAGCCGATACATCTGTCAGCAATACATGCAGAGCATCCAGAACAACTGATGCGCGCCCGATACAGCGCGCATGTTTTAGGCATAGTAGACTTTGTTATCGCAACCTACCATCCAAGTTGCCAGGCAGAGCAATACCGTGAGGCTATTGCCGAATCAGTGAGCTCTCAATGGCTGGGTCTTGATATCATCAGCAGTGAAATCACAGATAACGATGAAGGTTTTGTCGAATTCAAAGCCTATTACCAAGAGGGTAAAGAACAACATTGTTTACATGAGCGTTCTCGCTTTCTGAGAGAACCAGTTAATGGTGAGCAACAATGGTTCTATATTGATGGAGACTACCCCGAGTCACCGCCGCAAGAATCGCCGTTATCACAAGAGTCGACTGCGCCTGCGATCAGCCCGGCAGTCAGCAATAAAATCAGCCGCAACGATCCTTGTCCTTGCGGTAGTGGTAACAAATTCAAAAAATGTTGTGGTTAATACCATTAGGGATGACACTACCATCTAGGAAAATATCAACCCTCTGAAAATAAGGAGTAAGTACCTGCTTACTCCTTGTAAAGCCTAACATCGATATCCCACTCTCTAACAAGATTACCTACCACACACTGTCTACTTTACAACCAATATGTGAGCAAAAAACACTCAAGATGTGCACTTGATTGCCGATAATATCATCAGACACTTTCAGTTTGATGAGGCAATAACATGATCAATTCGAACAACAAACTACCGCCGCCCACTCAAAATCAGCTCAAAAAAGTGACTCAGGCATCACCTATTGATGAGCGACGGCTGAAGATCGAACCCAAAAAAGCAGAGAGCAATGACCAGGAAAGTGATCAGCCCAAAAAGAAAGCGCGTAAACACCTGCTCGATATATATGTCTGATTTTGATTAACTGACTGCTCTCTATTGTAAAAAAGCGGTGAAGTCATGCCCTTCTCCCGTTTGTTTTGCTGTCAGGTTATTACCTGCCGGCACCACTTGATTAGAAATTGAAAATTTCCATCAATTTAATGTTGCAAAAACAGACGAGCTTCGTTAGTGTGAAAGACAAGCACTAAGTAAATAATGATTTCGACAGAGTAAATAATTATGCGTATCCAAATGGTAAACCTACATCACCATCATCATCCTGACTAGTCTTTCGGGAGGATACGCCTCACTCTGGAAGACAGTAATAATTCTTCCAGCGGTTAATATGAATACAGAATTCAAACCCTCGGAAGAGCAATGCTTCCGAGGGTTTTTTCGTTCTAAGTGACAAAAAATTCACGGATTGGCTTTACAAGAATACAAACAGGGAAAAATGACAATGCAAACACAACGACTTCGAATTGCGATTCAAAAGAAAGGGCGTCTAAGTAAAGAGTGCCAGAACCTGCTTAAACAATGTGGTGTCAAATTTAATCTGGTGGGCGAGCGTTTGGTTGTACACGCTGAAAACATGCCTATCGACCTGCTGTTAGTCCGTGATGACGATATTCCGGGTTTGATCATGGATGGGGTTGTTGATCTGGGTGTCATCGGCGAAAACGAATTGGAAGAGGTCGGCCTTGAGCGTGAAGCACTTGGCGAGCCCTCTGAATACAACAAACTACGTCGTCTAGATTTTGGTGGTTGCCGCTTATCCATTGCCATAGATAAAGACGCCCAATATAACGGCCCGCAAGATCTACAAGGCAAGCGTATTGCAACAACCTACCCGCAACTGGTAAAACGCTATATGGACGAGCAAGGGGTGACATTCAGCCCTTGTATGCTCAATGGCTCGGTAGAAGTCGCTCCCAGAGCAGGCCTGGCAGATGCCATCTGTGATTTGGTTTCAACCGGTGCCACTCTTGAAGCCAACGGCCTGAAAGAAGTTGAAGTGATCCTCCGCTCTAAAGCCGTACTGATACAGCGCAATGGTGAGTTCAGTACAGAAAAACAAGCCCTGATTGAACGCCTTCTTACCCGCATGCAGGGGGTTATTCAGGCCAAAGAATCAAAATACATCATGCTACACGCGCCAACAGAGTGCTTAGATAAAATCACGGCATTGCTTCCAGGTGCTGAAGATCCGACCGTATTACCACTCGCTGCCGATAAAAGCCGCGTTGCCGTTCATCTGGTCAGCACTGAAAACCTGTTCTGGGAAACAATGGAGCAGCTAAAAGCGCTTGGTGCCAGTTCAATTCTGGTGCTGCCAATTGAAAAAATGATGGAGTAAGGCAATGAAAACGGTTGTTTGGCAATCCCTGAGTGAAAACCAGCAAGATACCTTGCTGCAGCGTCCGGCAATTGCTGAGGGCGCAAACATCACCGCGATAGTTGCCGCTGTGGTTGCTGATGTCCGTCAGCGTGGTGATGAAGCCCTGCTCGATCTGACAGAAAAATTTGACCGCGTACGGCCTGAGTCGATTCGCGTTTCTGAACAAGAAGTCAGTGCGGCATCATCACGCTTAAGCGATAAGATGAAACAAGCGCTGCAGCAGGCTTATCAAAATATCGCAACATTCCACCAGGCACAAAAGGTGGATACCCTGCGCGTTGAGACTCAGCCAGGCGTCGTTTGCGAACAGGTCACCCGTCCGATCAATTCAGTAGGCCTTTACATTCCGGGAGGTAGTGCACCGCTGCCTTCAACCGTTCTCATGCTAGGCGTACCGGCACAGATTGCGGGATGCTCTCAGGTAGTATTATGCTCGCCCCCGCCTATTGCCGACGAGATCCTCTATGTCGCTCAACTGTGTGGTATCAAAGACATCTATAATGTTGGTGGGGCTCAAGCCATTGCCGCAATGGCTTATGGCACCGAATCGGTCAGTTCTGTCAATAAGATCTTCGGCCCGGGCAATGCCTTTGTGACTGAGGCCAAACGTCAGGTCAGCAATGACTTCCGCGGCGCGGCAATTGATATGCCAGCAGGTCCATCTGAAGTATTAGTCATTGCTGACAGCACGGCAGAACCAGCGTTTATTGCGGCAGATTTGCTCAGTCAGGCTGAACACGGGCCGGACTCCCAGGTCGTGCTGGTAACACCAGATCCTAGTATTGCTGATCGGGTTGCTGATGCCATCCAACAACAACTTAAAGAACTTCCTCGTGCCGACATCGCACGTCAGGCTTTAGGTTCAAGTCTGTTGATTGTGGCAGAAACACTGGCTCAGTGTATTGCGATTTCTAACCATTACGGGCCTGAACACCTGATTGTACAAACCCGGACCCCAAGAGAGTTAGTGCCGCTGCTCGATAATGCCGGTTCGATTTTCTTAGGTGACTGGTCACCGGAATCGGTTGGCGATTATGCATCGGGAACAAACCACGTATTGCCGACCTACGGTTATACCCGTACCTATTCAAGCCTGGGCTTAGCCGACTTTTCTAAACGCATGACGGTACAGGAATTAACAGCAGACGGCCTTAAAATTCTTGCCCCGACAGTGGTTACGATGGCGGAAGCTGAAGGACTTGATGCACACAAACGCGCAGTGACGATTCGAATCGAGAAGTTGCAGCAGCAAGAAGCGTGTAATACATCGCAAATTAACGATAAAGAGGCGTAACGTAATCATGACTATCGCACAACTGGCACGGAAAACCGTGCGCGAACTAACGCCTTACCAGTCTGCTCGGCGCCTGGGTGGAAGTGGCGATATCTGGCTCAATGCCAACGAATCGCCATTTGCCAACGAATACAACATTAATTGCAACCGCCTGAACCGCTACAGTGAATGCCAGCCAGTAGATCTGATCCAGGCCTACGCCGATTATGCCGGCGTACAAAAAGAACAAGTGATGACTTCGCGTGGTGCCGATGAAGGCATCGAGTTGCTAATTCGTACTTTTTGCGAGCCAAACCAAGATAGTATCCTATACTGCCCACCGACCTATGGCATGTATGCCATCAGTGCAGAAACGTTCGATATAGCGACCAAATCAGTACCGTTAACCGCTGATTGGCAGCTGGATTTACCCACCATTCATGACAATCTTGATGGCGTCAAGTTAGTCTTTGTTTGTAGCCCTAACAATCCAACCGGTAACTTGATGAAACGTCAGGATATCGAAGCACTGCTCGATATGACGGCCAATAAAGCGTTAGTGGTCGTCGATGAAGCCTATATCGACTTTTGCCCTGAGGCCTCAACCGTTGATCTGCTTGAGCAATACCCGAATCTAGTGATTCTGCGCACTCTGTCAAAAGCGTTTGCTTTAGCCGGACTTCGTTGTGGTTTTACCTTAGCCAACGCCGATGTTATCGAGCTATTATTAAAAGTAATAGCTCCGTACCCGGTACCAGTACCTGTGGCTGACATTGCCGTTCAGGCACTTTCACCTGCCGGATTAGCAAAAACCAAATTCCAGGTGCTCGATCTCTGTGCCAACCGTGCTTACCTTCAAGCTGGCTTAAGCATGCTAAATAACGTTCACGTTTTTGATGGCTATGGCAACTACATACTGGTGAAGTTCCCGGATGCAGACGCCTTATTTAAGGCGTTGTGGGATCACGGCATCATTCTTAGGCGCTCCCCCATTAAGAACTGTATTCGTATTAGTGTCGGCAACCGTGATGAGTGTGAAAAAACACTGGCCTTCATCCGAGAGCAACTAGATCAGAATTAAGCAGAAAGGATAAGCATTGTGAGCAAGGAAAAGATTTTATTTATTGATCGTGACGGCACCTTAATTGTTGAGCCACCTATTGATTTTCAGGTCGATCGCTTAGACAAACTGAAACTCGTACCTTTCGTGATCCCAGCGTTGCTTCAGCTGCAGGATGCGGGCTATAAGCTGGTTATGATCACCAATCAGGACGGCCTCGGCACAGATAGCTACCCGCAGGCGGACTTCGACGCGCCGCACACCATGATGATGGAAATCTTCGAATCACAAGGAGTAAAATTCGACGATGTCCTGATTTGTCCGCACTTTGACGATGAAAACTGTACCTGCCGCAAGCCTAAACTAGGCCTTGTTAAAAGCTACCTGCAGCAGGGTCGTGTCGACTTTGCCACATCAGCCGTGATTGGCGATCGTCCAACCGATCTGCAGTTGGCTGAAAATATGGCCATTCGCGGTATCCTTTACAATCCGCAGCCCCGCGATGAAAAAAGCATGAACTGGCAACAGATCGTTAAAGATCTTACGACCACCCCAAGGATCGCCGAAGTGGTTCGCACCACCAAGGAAACCGACATCCGGGTGAAAGTGAATCTCGATGAAACCGGTGGCAACAAGATTGAAACTGGCCTGGGATTCTTTGACCACATGCTTGATCAAATCGCGACCCACGGTGGCTTCCGCATGGAACTCACCGTCAAAGGTGATTTGCACATTGACGATCACCACAGCGTTGAAGATACCGCTCTGGCCTTAGGTCAGGCGTTAAAACAAGCGCTAGGCGACAAACGGGGCATAGGCCGATTTGGATTCAGCCTGCCTATGGATGAATGTCTGGCGCAATGTGCCTTAGATCTGTCTGGCCGCCCGTACCTGAAATTTGACGCTACATTCGGTCGTGAACAAGTCGGTGATTTGTCAACAGAAATGGTACAGCACTTCTTCCGGTCACTGACCGATACTCTGGCCTGTACCCTGCACCTGTCCTCGACCGGCGATAACGACCACCACATTGTCGAGAGCCTGTTCAAAGCCTTCGGCCGCACGCTGCGCCAGGCGATTCAGGTCGAAGGTAACGAATTACCGAGCAGTAAAGGAGTGCTGTAATGGTGAGTAAAAACCAGAAGATCGTCATTATTGATACCGGCTGTGCCAACGTCTCTTCAGTACGTTTTGCTATCGAGCGCTTGGGCTACACGGTCACCGTCAGCAAAGAGCCGAGCATCGTACTGGCTGCCGACAAATTGTTTTTGCCCGGTGTTGGTACCGCCAGCGAAGCGATGAAGAACCTGCAGGAACGCGACCTGGTCGAGCTTGTTAAACAAGTCGACAAGCCTCTGCTGGGTATCTGTTTAGGCATGCAGTTACTTGGGGCATTATCGGAAGAACAGGGCCAGAGCGGTACCGATCTCGTTCCGTGCCTTGGCCTTTGCGATGCGCCAATAAAGAAAATGCAGACCGGTGACTTGCCACTGCCTCACATGGGCTGGAATACCATCACCCCCGTTGACGGTCACCCGCTGTTCAAAGATATCCCGGCGGGTAGCTACTTCTACTTTGTTCACAGCTATGCCATGCCGGTCTCTGAGGCTGCATTCGAAGAAAAGGGTTATACCATCGCCCGGTGTGAATATGGTCAGCCGTTTAGTGCCGCGATTCAGAGCGGTAACTACTATGGGGTCCAATTTCACCCTGAGCGGTCAAGCAAAGCCGGCGCTCAGCTAATTAAAAACTTTTTAGAGATGTAAGGACGACATAAAAGGACCTTATGATGATTATTCCCGCCCTCGATTTAATTAACGGTCAAGTTGTTCGTCTGTTTCAGGGAGATTACGGACAAGTTACTGAATACCAGGTAGATCCAGCTGAACAATTCAAACTTTATAACCAGGCTGGAGCCGACTGGCTGCATCTGGTTGATTTGACAGGGGCCAAAGATACCTCTGCCCGTCAGCTTGATTTGATCCGACACTTACTTGCCAGCACCCCGGCCAATATTCAAATTGGCGGTGGAGTTCGCACCGAAAAAGACGTCGCTGATTTATTGGCAGCCGGGGCACAACGTGTTGTTGTCGGCTCTACCGCGGTCAAACAGCCAGAGCTAGTTAAGGGCTGGATGGAAAAATACGGTCCGGAGCACATCGTATTAGCTCTCGACGTCAACATTGACCAAGACGGCAACCGTAAAGTGGCTATATCAGGCTGGCAAGAAGATTCCGGAGTCAGTATCGAAGCGTTGCTGGATGACTTCCTGACGGTAGGCCTGAAGCATGTACTCTGCACCGATATCTCTCGTGACGGCACACTTGCCGGCTCTAACGTCGAGCTGTATGTCGATCTTTGCGCCCGGTATCCGCAAGTCCAATTCCAGTCTTCCGGTGGTATTGGTGGCCTGAAAGATATCGAAGCCTTAAAAGGCAGTGGTGTCGCGGGTGTCATCGTTGGGCGCGCTTTGCTCGATGGTAAGTTTACCGCCGAAGATGCTTTCCAGTGCTGGAACAATTAACAAACAAGGAGTCATAGCATGCTAGCAAGAAGAATCGTTCCTTGTTTAGATGTCCGCGACGGACAGGTGGTCAAAGGGGTGCAATTTCGAAACCACGAGATCATCGGTGATATTGTACCGCTTGCCAAACGTTACGCCGAAGAAGGTGCCGATGAACTGGTTTTCTACGATATCACGGCCTCGAGTGATGGCCGCGTCGTTGATAAAAGCTGGGTCGCCCGTGTTGCTGAAGTGATTGATATACCATTTTGTGTTGCCGGCGGTATTAAATCAGCAGAAGACGCGAGCCGTATCTTGCAGTACGGAGCCGATAAAGTATCAATCAACTCCCCTGCGCTGGCAAACCCGGATTTGATCACCGAACTTGCCGATAAGTTTGGCGTGCAGTGTATTGTGGTCGGCATCGATTCCTATTTTGATGCTAAAACGGGGAAATATCAGGTCTACCAATTTACCGGTGATGAAACCCGCACCAAAGCAACCCAATGGGAAACCTGCGATTGGGTACAGGAAGTACAGAAACGTGGCGCGGGTGAAATCGTGTTAAACATGATGAATCAGGATGGCGTACGTAACGGTTACGATCTAAAGCAACTCAATATGGTACGTAAAGTCTGCCATGTTCCTTTAATTGCTTCCGGTGGTGCTGGGGAAATGGTGCACTTTGCTGAGGCCTTCAATAAGGCCAATGTTGATGGCGCATTGGCGGCTTCTGTCTTCCATAAGCAAATTATCAATATTGGCGAACTTAAGCAGTATCTAAAAGAACAGAATGTGGAGATCCGACTATGAGCCTGGTAACAGCGGTTAATTGGGAAAAAGTCGACGGCTTAGTCCCGGCGGTGATTCAGGATAACACCAGCGGCCAGGTACTGATGCTGGGTTACATGAACCAAGAAGCCTTAAATAAAACATTAGAAACCCAACAGGTAACCTTCTGGTCTCGTACCAAGAACCGCCTGTGGACTAAAGGGGAAACCTCCGGCAACGTCCTTGAGCTGAAAAGTATTAACCTGGATTGTGATCAGGACACTTTACTCGTCAAGGTAAAGCCGGTTGGACCAACCTGCCACCTGGGTACCCCAGCCTGTTTTGACAATGATACCGAGGGCAAACAAGAACAGCCGGCACTGGTGTTTCTTCATCAACTTGAACAAGTTCTGGCTAGTCGTAAAGGTGCTGATCCCGAGTCCTCTTATACTGCCAGTCTCTATGCTCGCGGCACCAAACGTATATCGCAAAAAGTGGGTGAAGAAGGCGTTGAAGTCGCGCTTGCGGCAACGTCGGGCGATAAGGCGGAGTTAGTCTGTGAATCGGCTGATCTGATTTATCACCTGCTTGTTCTGCTGCAAGATCAAGATCTGACACTGGCCGATATCACTGCCAAGCTCCAGGAGCGCCACAATAAATAAAACGGAACGATGAGGCGTTATACTCCCAGGAATAGGATGAGTTCACTAAAAATATGACCTATAAAAAAGGAAGCGCAGGCTTCCTTTTTCTTATTCACGGCGGTTCCCCGAGCCAAGACGCTTTTTAACGGCCCAATGCTTCTTTATAGTGCTTGCGACAAACGGAGAGATAACGGTCATTACCGCCAATTTCAACTTGATCACCATCAGCAATCGCCTGACCAGACTCGTCCTGACGAATCACCATATTTGCTTTACGTCCACAATGACAAATTGTCTTTAGCTCGACCAGCTTATCAGCCCAAGAAAGTAAATATCGGCTTCCTTCGAAAAGCTCACCGCGGAAATCACTACGAAGTCCGTAGCATAAAACCGGAACATGGAGTTTATCGACGACTTCCGTTAATTGATACACCTGATCTTTGGTCAGAAACTGGCACTCATCAATCAAGACACAGTCAATTTTGGATGCACGGTGAAGGGCTTGCAGTTTATCCCAGAGATCGTCTTCGGGCGTATATAGCTCCGCATCTTCCTGTAAACCGATCCGAGAGCTGACCTTGCCCTTACCAAATCGGGTATCAATCGCCGCGGTGAGGATCACCGGATGCATGCCACGTTCGCGATAATTAAAAGATGATTGTAATAACGTCGTCGATTTACCCGCATTCATTGCTGAGTAGTAGAAATACATCTGGGCCATGAGGCTCCCCAAAGACTGAAAAACTGCCGGAATGCTACAGAAATTAACCCGGAAATGAAAGAACATACCGCATGAAAAGGGCAGTATCCAGTCTCTTGTCTTTACACTCAAATTATATCAATCGGGATACAAAAAAGCCTGCGAAAACATCGCAGGCTTCGTCGCAGATTACTAATCTGTTACTGGTATTATACGTTTGCAGTGGTCGCTGTCGGACGGCGAGAGAGCCAAGATAGCATTACACAAACCACAATAAATGTGACAGTGGCTGCCATAAATGACACGGCCAGTGAACCCGTCATGCCGAGCACTAAGAAACCAATGGCTGAAACAAAGGCGACTGAAAGTGCGTAAGGTAGCTGAGTAGAGACATGATCAATATGGTGACAACGAGCACCGGTTGAAGACAGGATGGTGGTATCAGAAATTGGTGAACAGTGATCACCGAAGACCGAACCCGCCAGAACCGCACTTAACATCGGCAGTAGCAGAGCAATATCTGTCGCAGCAGATAAATCGCCGGCAATCGGTAGCATGATACCGAAAGTACCCCAAGATGTTCCTGTTGAGAACGCCATAACACCTGATAGCAAGAACAGGATAACGGGTAGCATCATTGGGTCAATATTACCTTGCACCAGCGTAGACAAATACTTTCCGGTCGCCATATCGCCGATGACGCTACCGATACTCCAGGCGAACAACAGGATCAGAATGGCACCAAACATCGACTTCGCACCAATCCACAATGTTTTGACGGTATCCGCCATCGGGATTTTCTGGCGCAGCACAGGAATAAACGCCGACACCAAACCAAATAAACCACCATAACATAGCGATTTACCCACATCGGTATTTTCAAAAGCCCCCAGAATATTAAACGCAATTCCATCTGCATCCAGAGCCTGATAACCCGTATAAATCATAAAGAAGAAAGTGGAGAGGATCAGAATTACAATCGGCATAACCAGATCAGTAACACGGCCATTCTGGCTTTCTTCGATTTCAAGCTCATCATTCAGATCTTTAGCCTGACTGTCATCATCGCCTTCATCGAACCCATAACCATGACTTGCCTGCACTTCATGCTTTTTCATAGAGCCGACATCAATTTGGAACCAAGCAACAGCGAATACCATCAGCAGAGCAAATACGGCATAAAAGTTCATTGGAGCCAGCTGCAAGAATGCACTCAATGCAGAATATTCAGTCACACCATGTGATACCAGAATGCCACCAATCACGGTAATGATATAAGCACCCCAACTTGATGCAGGCATTAATACACACATAGGTGCGGCCGTTGAATCCAGAATATAAGCCAGTTTAGCGCGTGAAACGTAAAATCGGTCAGTAACCGGACGAGAAATCGAACCTACTGCCAGACTGTTAAAATAGTCGTCAACAAAAATGAAAACACCTAAAAATGCAGCCAGTAGCTTCGCGCCACGTTTACTTTTTATTTTAGTTTGTGCCCACTCGGCAAATGCGTGTGTACCGCCCGATAAGGTCAGCAATGCAGTCATCATTCCCAATAAAACCAGGAATACCACAATACTCATGTTCCAACTATTGATGGCGCCATCTTCGATGAATACGCTTTTAACTGTTGTGAACAAGTAATCTGCGGTAGCCCCGGCAGAGAAATCGGTTAATAACAGTGCACCTAAGACAACACCAACACCTAAAGAAACCAATACTTTACGTGTAAGGACAGCTAATACCAATGCCACTAATGGTGGTAAAAGCGAAATGGAGGAATGTGAAAAATCTACAATATTCATGATCTCTACTACAACCGATCTGGTCGGAGATCTACTGCTGAACACGGGAATAACCGTGATAGATGAGTATAAGGAAAGAAGATAAACCTCTCCCGACCCCACAGTAGCGCTCCATAGTTAATGTAATTATATACTATGGCAGTGTTGCCCCTATTTGGTGACAACCCCAGCAAGAAGGTCTGATAAACCTTTCTAACTTCGGCATTGGCTCCTTTCGCAAACTATCATCGGAATCACCCTACAGTTTGCTACTCTTAGACAATGCACCTCTACCCTTAGTCAAGGAATGGTTCATTCTACGGAATGTCGACTCTTTTGCAACAACTTAAAGTGAAAGTTTTTACAGAAATAGTGAATAATATTGCCGACTTGGTGAATCTTTAATCATAACACCCTAAATTGGAATGCGATGAATATGAAATGGCGGACATTTATATATAGCGAAGAATCACTTTTTGGTTGATATTTTCAAACTAAAATGTGATTACATTTTTCCATAATTGAGAATCCATTCAACAAACAAACAATATTTAATTATTAATTAAATAAATTGTTTGGCACTGACACTATAAAAGTATTATTATTGATAAATATTGCTTTTTGACTGCTATTATTAATGCGGCAGTAAATTTAACGGGAAATAAAAAATGTCTGATGTAATGAAAGCGCTATTAAACCTTCGTAGCCTTCGCGCACTTTCTCGCGAATATACACTAGAGCAACTACAAGAAGCTCTGGAAAAACTACAAACAGTTGTCGCTGAACGTGAAGAATCTGAAGCAGAAGAGATTGCGAAAGAGAATGAGCGTAAAGAAAAACTGGATCATTACCGTGAAATGCTTCTGGCTGATGGTATCGACCCAGAAGAATTACTTTCTACTCTGGCTAAAGCACCAAAAGCTAAGCGTGCTTCACGTCCAGCAAAATATAAATTCATCGATGAAAATGGTGAAGAAAAAACGTGGACAGGCCAAGGTCGTACACCAAGTGCATTGAAGAAAGCGTTAGATGCCGGTCAATCTATTGAAGATTTCGAAATCTAATAAGCCATATACCAGTTGAATAAAAGCCCGGCTATCATGCCGGGCTTTCTATATTCAGTAAAAGTATTTTATTTATTAACAACCGACTAATGATTGCTGGCCATTCTCATATCACTGCAGACCATTCACGGAATCACCAATAACATCAATACGCATTGGTGCTGTTAATAAGAGCCATTAAAAAGCACGAAAGTAAGCCGGTAACTTTTATTATCCCTGCACGGCTGCCGCACTCACTAAAAACATAAGACATTGAAACAAAAGAAAATAACCAACAAAAAAACCATGTGAATAATAATGATAACAGGCTGGTAAACGATTAGATTCCACGAAAAAGAGCCAGATATTAATACCTGACTCTGTCTCTTTTTAGAATCAAAAAATACAAATGTTATCGAATCCGGTCAGCTAGATGACTCACCGCTAAAGCAAAATAATGCGAACGATTCCAGCTTAATAGTGTTTGATAATTATCATAAATCAGATATGCACGCCCTTGTTGATCATCAGGCTGAATAAGCCATGCGTCAATATTAACTTTAGGAAGTGCTTGCCCATTTATTTTCCTGACCCCCAGCTTTTGCCATTCCGCTAAAGGTCTTGCTTTTTCCTTTTCGACACCTTTAAATGATGTATCTATTCCCACAGGGGATTTAACCTGCCTTCCCCATATATATTCATCATTCCAGCCCGACATCTTCAGATAATTCGCCGCGGAGGCAAAAACATCCTCTTCGCTCTGCCAGATATCAATACGTCCGTCATTATTTCCATCGACAGCATAAGCAAGAAACGATGTCGGCATAAACTGGGGTTGCCCCATCGCACCAGCCCATGACCCTTTCATCTCTGTTGGCGCAATATGGCCGTCATTAAGAATGGTTAAGGCTGCTATTACCTGTTTGCGAAAAAAAGCTTCTCGACGGCCTTCATAGGCCAGGGTAGCAAGCGCTTCGATCACATTATAATTACCCATTAAGCGACCAAAGTTACTCTCAACGCCCCATAAAGCGACTATGAACCTTGGCTGAACACCATATTCACGTCCAATCCTATCCAGCGTCAGTTTATGCTCTTGGTATAGACGATTAGCCTGTTTTACTTTCCAATCAGGAACCGCTCGTGGGATATATTCATCCAGCGTCAACTTTTTCTCAGGCTGATTTTTATCAGCCTTAACGGCATGCTCTGTATATTTAATGCCTTTGAAAGCAGTATTGATTATCGATTCTGAAATTCCATGCTCACGAGCTTGTGTTTTAAGCTCAAGCACATACTCGTCAAATCCTTCGTCAGACGAAAATGCTGTCGAAGAGATCCCTAATCCTATGGCCACTAGGGCCGATATCAAACGCTTATGCATAGTTACCTTTTACGAATTGAGTTCAGCTTTTGCTGCTTTATGTTGTTCGAGTAAATTAATCACTGGTGGTGGTATCTGCAGATAATAACCTGCCGTCGCTAACGCCTCTTTAACCCTATCGGCATCTGCTAATGCTAATTTACGCCCTTCCAGCTTTATCACCATAACAAACTGTGGCTTGCCAAAAGTTGTCATCAGAGGTTCTGGCACGTCAGAAAAATCATCTTTTTTATTGATATATAAATATGTATTTTCTTTTTTGGCACTTTTATAAATTGAACACAACATCAAAATAGCCTGCTTGTTAAAGTCTTCATCTTTTCAGACACTCATTTTACTCAATCATTCCCCCAAAGTGCTAACTTTAAGGCAATGCAGATGAGACGTTTGTCTTAAATTCCAACGCCAGGGCAAGGATAGCTTGCCGATACATCCTTTGGAATATACCATGCAAGTACCTTTGTGATAACGTACCTAATTGGCTAATTTAACGTCAGTCATATAATAATCATGAGTAAATCGCCAGAATTAAAAGGGAGCACATACACGCTCTCAGCCCTGCATTTAGTTGATGGGGATATAAAGCAGGCAACTGACCACTTAAAAGAGAAAGTGAGCCAAGCAGCTAGTTTCTTCGCCTCTGCTCCGGTGGTAATCGATGTTACCCTTGCAGGAAAGCAAATTGACTTCAAACAGCTAAAAGCTGGTGTTGAAGATACAGGAATGATCCCGGTCGGTATCAGCGGCTGTAAAGATCCTTACTTACAGTCACAAGCAAAATCAGCAGGTTTTGCTATCATGAATGCTGCACGTCAGGCGCAAGCGGCAGAAAAAGCCATGGAGCCAACGAAAATCATTCGCACTCCTGTTCGTTCAGGTCAACAAATCTACGCGAAAAACTGTGATCTCGTTGTGATGAACCATGTTAGTGCTGGTGCCGAAATCATTGCTGATGGCTGTATTCATGTTTATGGCGTGTTACGGGGACGAGCTATTGCCGGTGCAAGCGGTCAGCTGCAAGCAACAATTTTCTGCCAGAACTTACAATCAGAGCTGATTTCCATCGCTGGAAACTACTGGCTCAGTGATAAAATCCAAGAAGAGTTCTGGAGCAAAGGTGTCGTTATCTCACTTGCTGAAAATAATTTAAACATAGAGCACCTTGCTTTATAACGTTTGATAAGGAATTTAATAGATGGCACGTATTATCGTTGTTACATCGGGCAAAGGTGGCGTTGGTAAGACAACATCCAGTGCGGCAATCGCATCAGGCCTTGCGCTTGCCGGGAAAAAGACCGCTGTTATCGATTTCGATATTGGTCTGCGTAACCTTGACCTCATCATGGGCTGT
The DNA here is from genome assembly GCF_057456235.1 of Photobacterium sp. Classification (NCBI taxonomy): domain Bacteria; kingdom Pseudomonadati; phylum Pseudomonadota; class Gammaproteobacteria; order Vibrionales; family Vibrionaceae; genus Photobacterium; species Photobacterium sp. The sequence continues at coordinate 23,131 of NZ_JBVCPH010000010.1, forward strand.
GAACGTCGCGTCGTATATGATTTTGTTAATGTCATTAATGGCGAAGCAAATCTTAACCAAGCGCTGATTAAAGATAAGCGCGTTGATAATCTTTTCGTGCTTCCAGCATCTCAGACCCGCGATAAAGACGCATTAAGTAAAGAAGGCGTAGCGCGCGTTCTGAAAAATCTCGATGAAATGGGCTTTGATTTTGTTATCTGCGACTCACCCGCAGGTATCGAAACTGGTGCGCTAATGGCACTGTATTTTGCTGATGAAGCCATTGTCACCACGAATCCGGAAGTCTCCTCGGTTCGAGACTCCGATCGAATTCTGGGTATCTTAGACTCAAAATCTCGTCGCGCTGAAAATTCTGATAAGCCAGTTAAGCAACACCTGCTGTTAACTCGCTATAATCCAGCCCGCGTGACTCTGGGTGATATGCTAAGTGTACAAGATGTAGAAGACATCCTTCATATTCCGTTGCTTGGCGTTATCCCTGAAAGCCAGGCAGTGCTGAATGCCTCCAACAAAGGTGAGCCGGTTATTTTTGACAAAGAGTCAGATGCTGGCCTTGCATATGAAGATACTGTTGCCCGTTTACTGGGCGAGGAACGCCCGTTCCGTTTCTTAGAGGAAGAGAAAAAAGGCTTCCTGAAACGTCTATTTGGAGGCTAATTAATTATGGCTTTGCTAGAGTTTTTCCGCCCGAAAAAAACAAACACGGCTAGTATGGCGAAGGAAAGGCTGCAAATTATCGTCGCAGAGCGCCGCTCTGCGGGCCAGTCTGCGCCTTCTTACTTGCCCCAGCTAAAACAAGATATTCTGGACGTTATTCGCAAATATGTGAATATCACGCCAGAACAGGTAAGTGTAAACCTGGATCAAAGAGAAGAAGATCTGTCGGTTCTGGAGTTAAACGTTACCCTGCCAGAAGACAAATAAAAAAATCCCCTGAAGCGAACCTTCAGGGGATTTAAACTATTTCAGACTATCTGACAGACTTATCTGGCTGACTTTTCCAGCAGTGGTCGTATGCGTTTTTCAAACAATGGCTTACGCCATGTTTTCAGCATGTCAGGCAACTTATCTGCTGACTTCTGATGTTTCCAAGCCCATGAAACAAGCTGGTTCACTTGCTTTTTCGATGCCAAAAATTCTGGGGCCAGCCCCGTTTCTGCTTCGACACAGGTAATTTCATCTTTAATTTGTTTAACAATCTGCTTATAACCCGGCAAATCAACCAGGCGAACAATTTTTTCCGGGTACTGTTCTGGCGAAATATTTTCCGCGTCGTGAACTATTTTTAGCAGACGTCCTGCATGGCGTTGGATCTCCATGCTATCAAAACCTTCTTTCACCATCACCGCTTTAGAGGTGATGTTGTAACGCGCTAATTTCCAGATATTTAATTCTTTAACGATAAAGTTCAACGCGATATCTCGTTTGCGCGCTTCCAGTACACGCCACTTCGCCACTTGTTGCAAAACTGCAAGCTGCTTAGGACTCAACTGCCAGGCATTTTTCACCTTCAGATAAGCTTGTTCCGGGTCAACGGGCTGGACACGTTTCAACATCAGAGACGAACACTCTTGCTCTAATGCTTTCATCCAGCCTTTCGCTTTTACCTGTTCAATCAGCTTTTCATAAAGCGGGAGTAAATAGAATACGTCAGCCGCGGCATAATCGAGCTGTTTTTCAGTTAAAGGACGGGCTAACCAATTGGTTCTGGCCTCACCTTTATCAAGCTCAACCCCAAGATACTCATTGACGAGTGTTCCGAAACCCGTTGAAATTCCGTGGCCCAGAAAGGCAGCCATCAGTTGCGTGTCTAGCATCGGTTCCGGCAAGCATCCTGCGTAGTACTGGAAGACTTCCAGATCTTCGCCACAGGCATGCAAGACTTTAGTCACGGACTTATCTTGTAACAGATCCCAGAACGGTGTCATGTCGTCAATTTCGAGTGGATCAATAAGCGCTAAATTAACCCCATCAAACAACTGGATCAGCCCGAGTTTCGGATACAACGTACGAGTACGTACAAACTCCGTATCCAGCATGACTACAGGGAGTGCACGCGCGTGCTCACAGATTGCCTCTAATTGTTGGGTCGTCGTTATTATTTCGAAATTCACAGCAAACCTTTAAAAGAGCCGGTTGTAACAGACCAGCCTAAAGTACATAACTTGTAGTTGTTCTAAATGGCCACTATCTCATTCAATAGCAATAGGATGAATAACTACCCGATCGTAAGTGCCGGCACTTATCGCCGGCACTTACGATATTGGTCAATTGTAACCTGAAAGGATTATACGCGCTTGTTTTTTACCCGTAAGGCATCTTTGTCTATGCTTCTTGCGCTTTACTCTTTTTGTCAGACTCTTCGCGCAGCACACGACGTAAGATTTTACCTACGTTGGATTTTGGCAATTCATCACGAAATTCAACAATTTTAGGTATTTTATAACCCGTCAGATGTTCGCGACAATGCATCAGCAACTCATCACGGGTCAGGCTTGAATCGCGCCTAACAACACAAATCTTCACCAATTCACCCGAAATATCATGTGGCTGGCCGATAGCAGCAACTTCGAGCACTTTGCCATGTAAGGCGACAACATCTTCGATTTCGTTCGGATAAACATTAAAACCGGACACTAAGATCATGTCTTTCTTGCGATCGACAATGTGCAGGAAACCTTCGTCATCAAAACGTACAATGTCACCCGTCGATAACCAGCCATCATCTGTCAACACTTCTTTCGTGGCTTCCGGACGCTGCCAGTAGCCTTTCATAACCTGCGGACCACGAACTTGCAACTCACCCGCTTGATCATTGCTTAAGACGTTGCCCTCGTCGTCAACAATTCGCACATCTGTAGACGGGACCGGCAGACCAATGGAACCGTTATAATCAACAAGATCATACGGGTACGCAGCCACCAGCGGTGAACATTCCGTTAAACCATAACCTTCCAGCAAGTAATTGCCAGTGACACTTTTCCATTTTTCTGCCACCGCACGCTGAACAGCCATACCGCCGCCGACCGATAAACGGAGCTTACTGAAATCCAATTCATGAAAGTCTTCATTATTGAGCAGAGCATTAAATAACGTATTCACTCCCGTTAATGCGGTAAATGAATAACGCTGTAGCTCTTTAACAAAAGTCGGAATATCTCGCGGGTTGGTGATCAGCAGATTCTGGCCACCGATTTCAATAAACAGTAAGCAGTTCACGGTCAAAGCGAACACATGGTACAGCGGTAATGCCGTCACGATCAGCTCACGACCTTCAGTGAGAACCGGACCATATGCCCCTTTGGCCTGCATCAAGTTCGCCAGCATATTGCGATGGGTCAGAATCGCACCTTTGGCCACCCCTGTCGTACCGCCGGTATATTGTAAAAATGCGGCATCATCGCCAGACATAAACGGCTTCACATACTGCATACGGCGCCCCTTTCTCAAGGCAGCACGCATGGACGTCGCATGAGGCAGGTGGTACTTGGGCACCATCTTTTTGATGTACTTCACCACAAAATTGACCACGGTGCCTTTCGGGCGGGACAGCTGATCACCCAGGCTGGTTAAGATAACGTGCTGAACGCCGGTTCTCTTCACGACCGTTTCCAGGGTGTGAGCAAAGTTCGAAACAATGACAATGGCTTTCGCCCCGGCGTCATTCAATTGGTGCTCAAGCTCTCGCGGGGTATAGAGCGGATTAACGTTTACGACAACACATCCGGCGCGGAGAATACCAAACAACGCGATAGGATATTGAAGCAAGTTCGGCATCATTACCGCGACACGATCACCTTTTTCCAGTTTCAGATCGTTCTGTAAGTAAGCAGCAAAAGCACGGCTACGCTCTTCCAACTTCCGGAAGGTCATGACCTGGCCCATGTTAATAAACGCGGTTTGGTCGGCAAACTTGTGGACCGATTGCTCAAACATATCGACCAGCGATGAGTATAAATCAGGGTTGATTTCTGCCGGTACATCTTCCGGATAGCGGTTAAGCCAAACCTTATCCACTTGCACTCTCCTTACTTTATTCTGGCGCTATCGCCATTTTCTATGGGTAGTTCAAACAATTGATACACCCGCCACAACAGCGTGAGCAACAAAAACTTAACACAAACCAATTAGACTAATCACTCTAAAATTAAAGTGACAATTAATATATTGCTCTTTAGAGCATCGATTGTTCTTAGCATTTAAAATCTAGCGGTAAACATCAAGATATGACGACAGACATCTTGCGGGCTTTCCATATGACAGTGGTGACCACCTTGCACTTGTACTTGCCTGAGCCGCTCAAACCAGCTCTTTTCCGGCCCTGTCCGTTGCAGGTGGGAGAAACCTTGATCACCAACAATGGATAAAACCGGACATTGGATCTGTGACATTAAAGCTTGCGCATGTTCTGCCACCATACGATATAAAGAATCACAGCGTAGCCTGTCATCATGTCGCCAGTACCAATGTTCGCCATCAGTCTCCGTTCCCCTTAAGACCAGAGGCCGTAAACAGGATTCGGGGAGCCTATTGACCGTACAACGCAAATCGAGCGCTTCTTGCAGCGCATTCATTCTCCGTACTGGCCGTCTGGCAACTCGCCGACGATGACGCTGGCGACTTTCAATGCCTTGTTGCAAACGGGCTGCAACATTATCGGCTGATTCATATAACGGAGCCAGCCCTTCAATCATGACCACGCCCGCTACCTTGTCAGGAAAAGCGGCGGCATAACAACCGGCGACCAGTGCACCTAGCGAATGACCCACTAAATACAGGGGAGAGGCCGACAGCTGCTCAACGAGCTGGTGCAGATCATCAATATAGTCAAAAAAATGATAATAGTTATCGGCATCACGTTTATCAGAATAACCATGTCCCGGCCAGTCAATCGCAACTAGATGGCAATGCCTTGCTAAAGACTCAAATAACGCATCAAAACTGGCTGCATTATCTTGCCAGCCATGCAGTAGCAACAATGTCGGTTTTTGATCGCCACAGCCCTCCTCTGCAGGCGGAACCAGCATTTCATCCGCTGAGTGCTGAAACGAGCAGAGCCCGGCCAGCTTTTTTTCAGCTAGCTGGAAAAAAGTGTTATACATCACCATGTCGTCTCGATAACAGATTCAGGGTTACGCGATGATGAACGCCAGGCTGTCTTTTCAACCTGCATTTCAGGGTCGTTAGCGCGCGTGCGCAGCCTATCATAAACACGGTAGACAGCCCAAGAAATAGCTTTATAAACATTTGGTTCTCAGTCATAAATGTTCAATATACGCTCAACACTCTCTTATACCCAGACCATTAATTATCTGACCATTAGGCCATAACAATCAGCACAAGCTGAGGGCATTGTCAGTTAAAAAGATCCCAAGGGAGGCGTCTTAATTAGAGGGAATAAATCAGACATCACATCAGTATTCACAATGTCAGTTCACACGTAAACATCAACGCCCATCAGGTCAGAGAATTCATCTTTTTTATTTTGATACATCACACCCAGATACGATTCAAGCGCTTCGCGATGATTGCCTTCGGGTTGATCATATTGAATCTGGGCATGAGCATCGCGGATCGACTCAGGGCTGTGAACCGATTTCGATACCGCACTGGCGACTGCGGTAGGATGAGCAACGCCTGACGGCTGAGCGGGAGCAGAAACCCGCGGCTTCTGCTGCGGATTTATTGAAGGTGGTAAGCGATGAATTGAAACCATAACATCCCCCTGAGAACAACGAGCAGTGTGGCGGTTGAACTAGCCGGTTACTGCTCGTCTCTGGAATTTATTCCCGCCCCGGCAGTTTTTTCCAGGTCACGGTATCACGCACATAAACAGGACTGGCGGCCTCGGCTGTAACGGCTTCGCCACGAGAAAGGGCAAACTTTGCAAGCAAGACCATATCTTGAGAATCCGGGTATAAAATGGTGCCTTTCTCTGTTTGGGCTTTCAGTTGGCTGAGTTGTTCAGCATAACTTTCCCAGCCTGTGCCTGCGGTAAACCAAATCCCGGATGCCGTCTCAAACCCATCCGCTAAGGCTTCAGGAGCAATGACTTGCTCAGCACCAACAATCAGCCAGTCACCATCAGCCTGGCGTTGATACTGACCCCAGTAGATCTCTCCCATACGGGCATCAATCGCCGTCAGTACTTGCTCGGCCTGATGCTTACGGAAGGTTCCCTGCGCCATTGTTGCCAACGTAGAAACGCCTACCATTGGCAGATCAGCACCGAAAGCTAAGCCTTGCGCGATACCGATACCAATACGTACCCCCGTGAAACTCCCCGGGCCACGACCGAAAGCTAATGCATCGAGCTGATTTAATTTTACACCGCCTTCTGCCAGTACGGTATCAACCATCGGCAAAATTTTTGTGGTATGTTCACGAGGCGCATATTCGCAACGTGAGATAACTTCATCACCCATAAGTAAGGCAACAGAACAATTTTCAGTTGCGGTATCGACCGCCAGAATTTTGGTGCTCATTCAAGCCTCTGAATGCTAATCGTCACAGTCAACAGCTGTAGTTTCACCGTTCACTTGTGACAGAAACTGCCCGACACCACTGATATTCCGCGTACGCGGGATCGGCGGCAGGCTTCTTAAAAATACCGCGCCATACGGGCGCGTTACCAGTCGATTGTCGCAAATTACCAGCACACCTTTATCCCGCTTATCGCGGATCAGGCGTCCGACACCCTGTTTCAGGGTGATCACGGCGTCAGGTATCTGGACTTGTGAAAACGGATCACCACCTCGCAGGCGGCAATCCTCTATTCGCGCTTTTAGCAACGGATCATCCGGCGCAGTAAAAGGCAATTTGTCGATAATAACACAGCTAAGGGCCTGGCCTCTAACATCAATCCCCTCCCAGAAAGCGCCGGTGGCAACTAATAAAGCATTCCCACGCTCTAAATATTCGGCCAGTAACTTCTGCTTGGTCGTTTCACCTTGTACTAACACCGGTAATTCAAGCTTCGCGCGAAAACCTTCCGCCAAATCACGAACCATCTGATGAGAAGTACAGAGAAAGAAACAGCGGCCATTATTTTCTTCAATCACTGGCGTCAGCATTTCCACCAGCTGATCGGCAATACCAAAGCTATTGGGCTCAGGCAGGAAACGAGGCACACACAGCAAAGCCTGCTGCTGATAGTCAAACGGACTTTCCAATGAGAACTGCTGTTTCGGCTCCAGCCCCAGTCGGTGGCTGAAATGACTGAAATCATCATCAACAGCCAGCGTCGCGGAAGTGAAGATCCATGCCCCTTTCTGTTGCTGCATCTGTTCACGGAACTTTTCGGCTACTGACAACGGCGTGATATGCAACGTAAAATGACGAGGCGTACATTCAAACCAATAGGAATAGCCCGTGATAGTGATATCGCACAAACGAGCCAGACGCGCTTTTAATAAGGTTGCCCGTTCAAATGCGGCATCTAACAACTGACTGCGGCCCAGAACCAGTTTCAGCACATCATAAGTTAAATCAAGGGCGTCATTTAACCGGGTCAGCTCTCGCTGAATCACGGGGCTTCTTACCGCATCTCGCCAATTACCACGAAAGCCCGGCTCGCCAAGAACAATACGTAAATCAAATGCCGCTTGGGCCAGTCGGTCGGCAGTCTTTTGCAGTTGGCGCATGTCTCTGGCTTCAGTTCGGTAGCCAATTTCGACGTCTTTCGCCAACTCCTGCACCTGGCGACTGGATAAGCTCTGGCCGAAATACTGGCTGGCAATATCTGGCATCTGATGGGCTTCATCAAAGATAAAAACATCGGCTTCAGGGATCAACTCACCGAATCCGGTTTCTTTAATGGCTAAATCAGCCAGAAAGAGGTGATGATTTACCACCACGACATCGGATTCCATGGCTTTACGACGCGCTTTAACCACAAAGCAATCTTCATAAGACGGACATTCCCGCCCGAGGCAATTGTCGTTGGTCGAAGTCACCATCGGAAGAACGGGACTGTCCTCCGCAATGGCTTCACACTCACCCAAATCACCGCTTTTGGTCGATGACGACCAGTTGCGAATTTTGACCAACTGACTAAGCAGCGTAGGATCAACATGAGTGCCATGGCTTTCGGTTACTTGTCGGCTAAGGCGATCAAGGCACAAATAGTTAGAGCGTCCTTTTAACAGTGACACTCGCCCGGTAAAACCAATGGCATTGGCCATCAGTGGTAAATCACGGTGGAACAACTGTTCCTGCAAGTTTTTCGATCCGGTACTGATTATGATTTTTTTCCCGCTGACCAGCGCAGGCACCAGATAGGCAAATGTTTTACCGGTTCCCGTGCCCGCTTCAACCACCAGTTGAGACTGCTCGCGTATAGCATCATCGACAGCTTGTGCCATATCAATTTGCGGTTGTCGGGCCTGAAAGCCGGGAAGGGCTTTGTCCAACGCGCCTCCAGAGGCGAAAAACTTGGCAATCATGATGTCAAAACTATTGGTTATATATACAGTAGAAAGGTTGACTATTATGCCAAGTTTGTCTGCAGCCGACCATGATTAATTCACCCGGTGTTGCTTGCTGCTTGCGTACGAGTGGGCATTCACTTACGTGATAATTCAATTATCTTTTGACCCTGAAATAAATAAAAGGTAAACAGTAAGAAGTTGAATTAAAAATACCGTTCAAGGAAGACCATGGAAAAGAAAACCCTACTCACCGATTGTCCTGATGCCGTCGGCCTTATCTCAAAGATCACCAACATCTGTTATAAGCACCAACTTAACATCGTGCATAACAATGAGTTTGTTGATAACACCAATAAACAGTTCTTCATGCGTACCGAACTGGAAGGCTATTTTAACGATCACACCTTTTTGGCCGATCTTGACCACGCCCTACCGGCAGGAAGCCACCGCAGCTTGGTGAGTTCGGCACGTAAGCGCATCGTGATCATGGTAACCAAAGAAGCCCATTGTATCGGTGATATTCTGGTGAAAGCGTATGACGGCACGCTGGATATAGACATCGCTGCCGTTGTCGGCAACTACGACACCTTGAGTAAGTTAACTGAAAAATTTGATATTCCGTTCCATCATGTTAGCCACGAAGGACTAAGCCGTGAAGAACATGAAGAGAAGCTGCTTGCTGCAATTACGCAATATGAACCGGATTACGTGGTACTCGCAAAATACATGCGTATTTTAACGGCCAATTTTGTCGCTCAGTTCCCACACCAAATCATTAATATTCACCACAGCTTCCTGCCTGCATTTATTGGCGCGAAACCGTATCAGCAAGCCTTCGAGCGTGGAGTTAAAATCATCGGTGCCACCGCACACTTTGTGACCAACGACCTCGATGAAGGGCCAATCATCACCCAGAGCGTGATCCCGGTTGACCATAATTTCAGTGCCAATGACATGGTACGCTCAGGTCGCGATGTCGAAAAGTCAGTACTGAGTAAAGCGCTCGGTTTAGTGATCGATGATCGGGTCTTTGTGCACGGTAACAGAACAGTAATACTCTAGGTATGTGTATGAGTTGCGAGACTCCTTAAGCTCGCAACTCATGATTCCCGCTTCTGAATTATACTTCTTCGCTTTCAATGACATCCTTCAAAGAGCAAGGATGCAGCTTAATGCAAACCCCGTTTTTCTTAAACGCATAAGTCGGATTCGGTAAGCGCTCTTTATCGCCGGATGGTGAGCTGGCTTTGACTTTAATTCCTTTTCCGGCCATTAGGGTCCACTGGTGTTCAAGCTGAGGGAAAGCCTGTTCCAATACCACCTTCAGTTGCTCGGTATTGCCCGCTTTTGCCGGGATCACAAACTCCACATGCTCCCACCCTTCTTGCGGATAGGCTTTATCACCGGGGTAGGGTAACTCCAAACATTCAATCACCCAGCTACCCACCTGAATCGGCTGATGAAAACCAATCACAATAATCGGTCTGCCATTGATAACATTATTCGACCACTCATCACCATAAGCAAGCCACGACTGATGCAGCGCTTGTGCCATTTCCCGGTCATTTACCCGCAACGCTATATGGTCAGCCTGATATTGCTCAAGAGAAAGCCCTAATTCACTGGCCAACGCCATAATGCGCGCCATAAAGGCAGGTAAATCCGCCAACATTTGTTCAGGGTGAAGGCCCGCTTCTGTCAGCTTCTGCATGTTTTTTTCTCCAATTAATTTATTATCAGGGGCTAACGCATAATTATCCACAGTTTAGGTCTCAACGGAACCCCGAACCATGCTACCACAGGCCTTGTAGCATCTTGATCCATGCATATTTTTCATCAAGTCTTTAAAGCAAAAAAAAATCGCAAACAATGGCCTTTTCAGGTTGCCAAAGTACCTAAATATGTGGGTATGATTAGGAAATACCATTTGTGTATTCAAGGTACCACCTCTGACTCAAGAGGATGCCCCGTCAAAAATACTCACGAGCACTTATTTACATTAACAACATTAAATTAATGTAACCAACCTTCGTGGCTATTTTTGACGGTTTTTGCTTACTGGCAACTCTTGAATACGGTAACGTTTATGCCTCACTAATGATTACATGACGTTACAAACGATTTAAAGGATCAGCGTGTGAACATTCAAGCACTAATTAATGACAAAGTATCTCAGGCCTTAGAAGCCGCAGGCGCACCAGCAGGTAGCCCGGCAGCTGTACGTCAGTCTGCAAAGGCGCAGTTTGGTGATTACCAGGCGAACGGCGTAATGGGCGTAGCAAAAAAACTGGGAACTAACCCTCGAGAATTTGCACAAAAAGTTATCGATGTTCTGGAGCTTGACGGTATCGCTGAAAAAGTCGAAATCGCCGGCCCTGGTTTTATCAATATCTTCCTCTGCAAAAGTTGGCTTGCTGCTCGTGCTGAAGAAGCACTGGCTGATGCGCGTATTGGCGTTGCCACTGAAGAGCAACAAAATATTGTTGTTGATTACTCTGCGCCAAACGTAGCGAAAGAAATGCACGTTGGTCACCTGCGTTCAACCATCATTGGTGACGCGGTTGTTCGTACTCTTGAGTTCTTAGGCCACAATGTTATCCGTGCTAACCACATCGGTGACTGGGGTACTCAGTTCGGTATGCTTATCGCAAACCTCGAACGCGTACAAAAAGAGACCGGGGAAGTATCTATGGAACTTTCCGATCTTGAAGCGTTCTACCGTGAATCTAAAAAACTGTACGACGAAGATGAAGAGTTCGCAGCCCGTGCTCGTGCTTACGTGGTTAAACTGCAGAGCGGCGACGAATACTGCGCTGAAATGTGGAAGAAGCTGGTTGACGTTACGATGGTTCAGAACCAACGCAACTATGATCGCCTGAATGTATCACTTTCTCGTGAGAACGTGATGGGTGAATCCATGTATAACGACATGCTGCCGGGCATTGTTGCTGACCTGAAAGAAAAAGGTCTGGCCGTCGAAAGTGACGGCGCGCAAGTGGTATTCCTGGACGAGTACAAGAACAAAGACGGCGATCCTATGGGTGTTATCATCCAGAAGCGTGATGGCGGCTTCCTGTACACAACCACTGATATCGCATGTGCCAAGTACCGCTACGAGCAGCTAAATGCTGACCGGGTGCTTTACTTCATCGATTCACGTCAGCATCAGCACCTGATGCAGGCGTGGTCTATCGTTCGTAAAGCCGGCTACGTGCCAGAAGAGGTGACGCTTGAGCACCACGCATTCGGTATGATGCTGGGTAAAGATGGCCGTCCTTTCAAAACCCGTGCGGGTGGTACCGTGCGCCTGACGGATCTGCTTGATGAATCAGAGCTGCGCGCAGCTAAACTTATCGAAGAGAAGAACCCGACACTAGACGCTGAAGAAAAAGCGAACATTGCAAAAACCGTTGCAATGGCGGCGGTTAAGTATGCGGACCTGTCTAAGCACCGTACAACTGACTACATCTTCGACTGGGATAACATGCTGGCGTTTGAAGGCAATACAGCGCCATACATGCAGTACGCTTACACCCGTGTTGCTTCTATCTTCAAACGTGCTGACGTTGAGCTGTCAGATTTGACTCACCCTGTTGTTATCAACGACGAGAAAGAACAAACACTGCTATCGGCACTTCTGCAATTTGAAGAAGCAGTACTGGCGGTAGCTCGTGAAGGCCAGCCACACCTGATGTGTAGCTACCTGTTCGAACTGGCAGGCAAGTTCTCTAGCTTCTACGAAGCATGCCCAATTCTAAATGCAGAAGAAGCCGTTAAAGAGAGCCGCCTGAAACTCGCGCTGCTCACTGCGAAAACAATTAAACAGGGTCTGGACCTGCTTGGTATCGAAACCCTTGAACGCATGTAATTAATAATATGATTACAGCCTGATAACCCAAAGCCTTCTAGGGAAACCTTAGAAGGCTTTTTTGTGATTATTCATCCTACCCATATCCGTGGATATAATTAAAAATATAATTACATACTAATAATTTACAGCCTTCTAGAGTATCATTAGCGGATTATTGTAGCTGTGTATATCAATGGTGTTGAGTTTGATAACCGATTGAGGCTAAACGTCTTCACTATGATTAGTATCTGCTCTGGATTACCCCAAAGATTGTTGAATTAGCGGTTTCACTATGATGATTTTTTATATTTTATGCAACAAATGGAATTTGTGTTATGAATAACGATAGTTTTGTGGAATCGACAAAAACGTTAAAAAAAACGGTTCCCTTAATGATCAAACACAAAGTACCGACAACGCCTACCAACTATGCACTTTGGTACACTTATGCAAAGCAACAGCTCCCAATGCTCAATCAAGCCGTTGATCAGGGAATTGCCGAGCTAGGACTCTGTACCCCAACATTATGCGATACTCTCTATCAGGAGCATTTGGCTAGCCAGACAGATAAAGACATGGCTCAGTTAAAACAGAGCCTGACCGCGATGATGCAAGAGATCTCCCATAGCATGGCAGATACTCTATCGGATACTGAAGTATTTCAGGGCGTATTAACCAAGACTTTCGGTAAACTCGAAACGGCTGAACAAGATGGGCTATCACTCGAAGAAACCATGAAACTGGTACGCGAGTTTGTTCGCGAATCCCGTCAGATACACACTTCAACCGGTACCTTTAAAGGGCAACTGAGCAGCACGCAACAAGAGATATCGTCTTTACGTCAGGCGCTAATCGAAAGCCAGAAAGAAGCGAATGAAGATGCGTTAACCGGCATTTTAAACCGTCGCGCTTTTAACCGTGATTTTCAAAATTACATCCAAAAGAATACCCCCCTCAGTCTGATACTGTTAGATATCGACAGATTCAAAAATTTTAACGATGACTTTGGCCATCTGCTTGGTGATCAGGTCCTGAAAACAGTTGCCCGCAGACTCAAAGAAAGCTGCCGGGATTATGCCCAGGCCTACCGTTTTGGCGGAGAAGAATTTGTATTAATTTTACCACATAAAATGAAGGCATCAGCCAGGCAGCAAGCTGAAACCCTCCGTCGTGCTTTAGAAAAGATATCGGTTCTGGACAAAAAATCGGGACAACGTGTTAACTCGATTACAGCTTCATTTGGTGTCGCAGAAAGACTGGAGAATGAATCGGGAGAGAGCCTGATTAACCGCACCGATGCATTTATGATTCAGGCAAAAAAACTCGGCCGTAATCGCGTATTACCGCTTATCTAACCCCCTAAATCATTTCACCAATACTGTCAGGCTAACCTCGCAAGCGTAACCTTACTCGGTCATGACGTAGTATGTGTCTGACAGCATTCTGAAATCATGGCTATTGGCCAAATCGCTGACCACCGTTGCTCAACCACTGCAATTCTTCCTGGGTAGATAAACGCCCCAAAGCGGCGTTACGGTGCGGAAAGCGGCCAAACTTATTTACCACATCTCGATGGCTGACGGCATACTGATAGAAGCCTTCAAAAATAATTGCATTTTCTGGTGAAATGGCCTGACGTAACTGATTAAAGCAAAATATTGACTCTTCCTGATCTTCAATCGCTTCAGAATGCTCTAATGGCAAATACAGAAAGACCCGTTCAATCGGTGTTAGAGCTTCATCCAGATTTTGAGCCAGAGATCGCTTACAAATAGCCTGTGCTAACGAATCATAACGAAACGCAGCACTGAGTCCGCGATAAATATTACGGGTAAATTGATCAAGTAAAATGATCAGCGCAAGAGAGCCTTTCGCAGTCTCAGCCCAATGGCCTAATCCGCCACGACCCGCCTGACTGACTAAGTGTTGAAACTTGTCGGCGATCAGCTTATCTGTCTCTTTTTCGCCTTTAAACCACAGAGCATTTTTGTCGGTTATTGTGACTTCTTGGTCTAACTCACCAAACCAAAAATCTAAGACTTGCTGATATTCTTCCGCCATTGTCATCTCCACACCCACTACAACAACCACAAAGTTTGTACCTGTATATTTGAATGGCCAGACTATTAACGCGATTGGTATAATATATTTATCTCAAAGATAATGTCAGAATACCGAACGACCTATTTTAAAAATATCAGCAATGTTCCAGCTTGTGAGCGGCACTGTACTCTTAAGGAATATTTACAATGAGTTTCACCCTACACCCGCAACTAGCGACAGATACTACGACTTTAGGTGACTTACCTCTGAGTCGGGTTCTGTTGTCCAAAGAGGCCCTGGGCCCATGGCTGATCCTTGTACCTCGCAAAGATGAACTGACCGAGATCCATCACTTATCCGCTGCAGAACAGTACCAGTTAATCCGTGAATCGAGTGCTGTGGCGGCTTTATTAGAAAATGATTATCGTGCCGACAAAATTAATATCGGCGCCCTCGGTAACCTGGTTCCGCAATTACATGTCCACCATATTGCACGCTTTACCACCGACATAGCCTGGCCGGGCCCGGTTTGGGGCAATACCAATGGCACCCAGCGCAGTGAGGAAGTACAACAAGCTTTAGCGGAAGAGCTACGCGACGAATTAAATAATATTGACGGCTTTGTTACGGCTTAAACACGCTAGCAAAAAGGCAACCGTGTGGTTGCCTTCTGTTTTCGAATGATCTGAAGTGATTATCGCATTACCGTTACCGACAGCTCGTTAGCCTGTAAGCAACGATACCAGACCTCTTTTGCTGACTGGCAACAATTATCACTGTCGCAGCCAACCAGTTCTTTACCAACAGTGCCCTTGCGCACCCAAACATCGAGCATTGCCTCGACGCCATCTTCAGACATACCGAAGTGGGTTGCCATTTTTTTCCGGCTCGAACGCCCATGTTGTTCAATATACTGTTTCAGCTGCTGAAGGATCATAATACAACCAACTCTTTTTGTTGTTTCTTACCCTGATGCTTGAACGCGACGAACAAACCTGCATTAATCAGAACAAAAAAAGCAATCCAGGATATGCTCGTAACAGGGTGATCAGCGAAGTGCGCGGCTTGGTAGAAAATAGTGGCAAATGTATAAGCTAGCAGCATTGTCCAGCCTGCAATAAACACAGAGAATTTCTGACCAAACTCGCGGACATAAGCCCCCATCGCGGCAGCACAAGGCGTATATAGCAAGATGAAAATCAAGTATGCCATCGCGGCAGCAGAACTCACAAAGTGCGCTTGAATATTACCAAAGATTGATTGGTCAACGTCTTGCTCTTCAGCAACGGTATTCAGATCACCTAACTCACCCACCGTAATACCGAGAGGGTCTGAGTAACTAAGATCTGTCAGGTTTGCCGGAATCGTTGCTACCGCCTCTTTTAAACTAGCCAACAGGTTATATTCCGCATCATCGTCACTGGCAGATGGCGCATATAAACTATTCAACGTGCCAACTACCGCTTCTTTGGCAAAAATACCAGTAATGATACCCACCGTTGCAGGCCAGTTATCTTCCTTCACACCGATGGGTGATAATACTGGCGTTACAATTTGCGCCGCTTTTGATAATACTGATCGGTCAGAGTCCTCATTACCGAATGAGCCATCTGTACCCAATGAGTTAAAAAAGCTCAGGCATGCGACAACCACAACAATTGTCTTACCCGCCCCAAATACAAAGCGCTTCAGCTTCTGCCAGGTCTTAATGCCCACATTACGCATAGTCGGCAATTCATAATCAGGCATTTCCATAATAAAGCTATCGCTCTTACCCGGATAAAGGGTATGGCGCAGAATCATTCCGGTCATCACTGCGGCAACAATACCGAGTAAATAAAGGGCAAAGACAACATTCTGACCATTTTGCGGGAAGAACGCAGCTGCAAATAGCGCGTATACCGGAAGGCGGGCGCCACATGACATAAATGGCGTCATTGCCGCCGCCAACTTACGCTCACGCTCTTGCTCCAGTGTACGTGTTGCCATGATCGCAGGTACATTACAGCCAAAACCCAGTACCAACGGAACAAATGCTTTACCCGGCAAGCCCACTTTCTGCATCACTTTATCCAGCACAAAGGCAGCACGAGCCATATAACCAGAGCTTTCTAATAGCGCCAGAAACAGATACAGGCAGGCAATAACAGGAATAAAGGTCGCAACAGTCTGAATACCGCCACCAATGCCATCAGTAATCACGGTTGCCAGCCACACCGGCAAATGCTCGTCTAACAGGTAATGGCCACCATCGACAAGAATGGCACCAACGCTAATATCAAAGAAATCGATAAATGCACTACCAATGTTAATGGAGAACATAAACATCAGATACATCACGACAAAAAAGAATGGAATACCAAACGCACGATGTAAAAGAACGCTGTCAATTTTGTCACTGATGCTGCGGCTCAATTTGCCTTCTTGACGGCGAACTTTCTGACAAAGCTGATGCAGGAAGGTATAACGAACATCAGCGACCTGAATATCCGGATCTACCTCTACCAATAGTCTATTGCGAATATTACATGCCCGGCTCTTATCAGATTCAGATAATCCGTTAATAACCAAAGTATCATTTTCAAGCACACGAATAGCTTGTGAACGCACTTTTAACTGTCCGTCAGAGAACAGACCTTCAAGCTCAGTGACAGCCGCTTCAAAGTGTTCGCCGTAATTCAATGTCAGATCACCGACTGCCACGCCTTGTGCCAGCATTTTGTGCAATCTGGCTTTAAACTCGCTAACCTGCTTTTTATTATGTGCTGACAGGGATAATACCGGGCAACCAAGGGCTTTTTCCAACGCTTGGATATCCAGAACCTGACGCTGGCGCTTTAACACATCCATTTTATTTAAGACCACCACCATCGGGCGGCCAAGCTCACGAAGCTGCAGAGTCATGTATAAACTGCGTTCTAAGCAGGAAGCGTCAACAACATTGATAATCACATCTGCCGGTGTGGTTAAAATCGCACGAGAAGCGATGGCTTCATCTAAGCTGTTGGCATCATTGGCACTGTCTAAATTGTAAATTCCCGGTAGATCGGTCAGAGCAAAACTGTCACCCGCACATTGGTAATTTCCCGTTTTTTTCTCAACAGTTACCCCAGCCCAGTTACCCACTTGCTGTTTAGCGCCGGTAAGACCGTTAAATAATGTTGTTTTACCGCTATTCGGATTACCAACGGTAAGAATGTTGTACTGCACTAGCGCACCTCTACGTCAATATTCGCGGCAATTTGTTTACGGAGTGCGATATCGACACCGCGTACCCGCACTTGAAGAGGATCACCAAGGGGCGCTAGACGAATAACGCTGACTGCCGTGTTAGGTAATAACCCCATAACCATTAGCTTTTTCCGGGTGGCGACAGGGAGGTTCGACATATCTGTCACGACTCCATTAACGCCGCACGATAAATCTGACAGTTTCATACTAAACCGACACCTTAATAAGAATGATTTGCATTTATATATGCAATTTTACACATCAAACGGATGCAATTATTGTTTTAAATCAAAAATAACCTCAACTGATAGGGGATCATTGATTGTGCAAACGAAGATTTCAACACAGAGCAACGGGGCTTTTGTTATTCCAGGATTTTTTCACACTCTTTAGCTGACGCAACAAACTGCGATGGGGTCATCCCAAAACTATTTTTAAATCTGACACAAAAGTACGATGGATCATTGAAACCACAGGCTAACGCGACATCAGAAATCTTATCGCCTTGCTTCAACATCACTTGCGCCTGCTCAAAACGAAACTGAAGCACATAATCTTTAAAAGACATATTGAATTCTTGCATGAACTTGCGCTGCAAACTGTCCTCAGAGGTGAATATTGCCTTTGCCGCCGCAGCCGTACCAAAATCAGCATCATGGAAATGCTGCTCTACCAGCGCCATGATTTCTTTACCCCACGGCGTTGCCAGCTCAGTCATAATGTTAGAGCCCGCTTTTGTCTGCGATAAATCATCGGTGTACAGGCCGTCATTAGCGACTGTCATATCGCCGGTATTATCATGTCGGTATAACGGAAGCTTCAGCACAAACTCACTACCAACCCCCTGGTAGCTAATAACGGAGATGTCACCACCGTAACGTTCCACCAGCTGTTTCACCGTACTCAGGCCGAGTCCGAATCCGGATTCAACGTTGAACTCAGATTCTTCCTTAAAATACTGAGTAAAGATACTGTCACGAATATCTTCAGACATCCCTTTACCGGTATCTGCCACCGATATAGTCAAATAGGCACGATCGTTTTTAGCCACGACGGTAATACAACCTCTGATAGCACTATATTTCAGTGCATTTGACAGCAGGTTGCCGACCATAATTTCTAAATGGTAGGGGGCAATTTTAATATTGGCCCCTTCGGTACTATTCTCAAGACACAAAATAATATCTTTTTGATCCGCCTCCATCTGCCAGCTCAGTACCGTGGCCTGAAGAATCGGACTGACTAACTGCTCACAGAGCTTTTCCGGTTCAATAAACCCCAGAGCATCCCTCGTCAGTAACTGATCCGCCAGATGCAGTGAACGCTCAACATTACTGGCTATCATACTGAACTTCTCTGCTTCTTCTCCCTGGTTAGCTTCCTGCATTTTTTTAACCGGACCCAAAATCAATGCTAGCGGTGTCCGCAACTCATGAGATAAATGAGCCATGAAGTTCTGACGAATACTTAAAATATGCTGTAACTGCTTATTACTTGAATAAAGCTGCTGCTTTTGCCGCTCTATACGAACCGTCTTACGGAAGACTGCTTGTTTTAAACGCAGGTTTTGTTCTTTAACATTCTTTGAGTACCAGAAAAGCAACAACATTATAATTGCGCAGAGTAACAAGATGAAAGTCCCCATAGCCCAATAAGAAAGGTACCAGGGCTTGAGAACCTGAAACGGAAATGCCGTGACTTGTTGCCGTTCACTATGCAGTGAATCAATTCTGAGTTCTAACGTATAGTTGCCCGGTCGCAAGCTATCAAAGCTCAGCCAATAGCCATTCAAAGAATGCCAGCTGTCACCTTCATTCGCTGACAAACGAAATTGCAGTTTAGTCTGGCCGGAAAAGGGAAAAACACCTAAATTAAAACTGACTGGATCACCAAACGGTACAAGCAATAACTCCTCGCTGGCACCAGCAAACTGACGTAACTGATGGTTAACCTGTATTTCGCCAATGACCACCTGCGATAACTCAGTTTCTGATTTAAGTAACTTATCAGGGGTGACTTCCAGCAGCCCCTCACGGCCACCAAAAAGTAGCTTACCCGACAGTAATCGCTCACACGCCTGTGAATAAAATTCATTTTCAATGACCCCTGCCGGCGGTGCAAAATGCTGACGTAAGTCCGCATTAAATGAAAAATATGACACGCCTTTACTGGAGCCTAGCCACACGCCTTTATTACCACTCACCACGCAATAAGGATTGGCTCGCTGACCCATAAGCTCGATGATGGATGGTTGCAAGTTTTTCAAATCCGGTGAAAACTGCAAACTATGATTGTTTACAATCCAAAGCTGCGCCATCTGATCTTCATATAAATCTAAAACCCCGCCTTGCCCCCGGGTTTGCTCAATAACTTGAAGGCGTCCGGCATCGAAACGATACAGCGCATAATCCGTTCCTATCCATACTTGTTTTGCACTATCTTCAAAGAGAATAGTGGCCAGCTCATCCCCCTTCGGGTCCAGCTGCCAATGACTGCCAAATGAAACCAACTCCTGGCTATCGGGCCAGTAGCGATACAAGGTTGATCGCATACCAATCCAGACCGATTCATAATGATCAACCATAATGCTGACAACGTGCTTATTGTTAAACCAAGGAGGCAATTGATAAGAAACCTGCTTATTGCTCGATAGTGAAAAAACCTTCAGCCCACGTTCAGTTGCGATCCATAGTTCATTGTTGCGGTAAGCTATATGGTTAACGACTCCCAGAGTGGTAATCTGGCGTACAATATCAAGCTCGGCATTCAGTTCAACCAGCCCCAGATCAGTCGCCAGCCAGATATCACCGTCGGGCAATTCGAGCACATCATTGATTTGTCCTGCCTGAATCAGATCTGGCTGCATACCGTAACGTAGACGTTTAAATAAAGTCGTGATATTAGGAAAATAGTTGACCCCATTATTGGATGCTATCCATAAGGCCCCTTGCTCATCACGGTGCAAGGCCTGGATCTGATCACCATCAATGGAAAAAACATCATGCCGGCGGGCTAGAAAATGATGCAATTCATGGCTCTCAAATTCGAGCAGATTCAACCCTTTCTTGGTACCAATCCACAATCCTGAATCTGTTTCAGAAAGACTCGAAATATAATGATGACTTAGTTGTTTGCGTTCTTTAAACACATATGGCTTTTCACTGTGATTCAAGAAAAGTCCTTCATTGGTACCCACCCAGAGCTGATTGGTTTTATCAGCATAAACCGCCGTCACCTTCTGTTCAGGGTATCTCATGGGCTCAATCCGCTGATGCTCTTTAAATTCATAAAGACCGCTTTCTCCGGCAACAAACAGTGACTCACCGGCAAGGTACAAACCCGTAACAATAAAGCCTTCCGGCAAACTGAAAAATGCCGGATGTGCCTGATCTTCCGTCACGAGATAAAGACCTTGGTCATTGGCAAACCAAACTTCTCCATCTTTGCGAATAACATGTTTCAGTGGAAGCTGACTGATATTGAGATTACGTAACCGGGTTTCTGCCGGAGAGTAATGAAAAGCTTCGCCATCTTTGATTAACCAAAGCGCCTGGTTCACCATAACAGCATCCGTTACCCCCTTAACGATATTGCCTTGCCCGTCAACAGTACTATGCAGAATACGACCATCATAAAAAATCAGCTCCCCGTAAACATCAACAAACCACAAACCACCGTTGGTGTTATTAATGATTTTGAGTGCCGAAACAAGACTTCCCTGCTCTTGGTGAGGTAATGGATAAAAAGCGTAATTCCCGCCAGCGTTAGCGGCAGGGATCCCACCAAGCAGTGAAGCCAACAGACAAATAATAGTAATATAGGCTTTAGTCATATTCTTATTCTTATTCTTAAGTGCCAGTAATATCAGCGCCACACCAATAACTCGCAAAACGGGTACGTTAATGGCTCGGCCATTATACGTACGGTGATTCTAATATAAGCGTCGTTTTATAAATTACAGCCTCAAACATAAAAAAGCGCACCTTGTGCGCTTTTTTGTACCCGAGCCTTTCAATAAAACATACTAACCGGGCATCACCGCCAGTAATTTCTGTCTTTCGCTATTAGCCAGTTGTTTAAATTCAGAACGCGCTTTACTGGGAACAGGCTCCGCTTGAGGCAACGGTACTTTCATTGCGTTAACCGGACGGTTCTTTTTGATGAGTTCAAAGTGAAGATGCGGACCGGTCGAACGACCGGTATTACCACTTAATGCTATACGTTGGCCCATGGTCACTCGGTCGCCAACTTTTACCAGCAACTTATGAAGGTGCAGGTAACGGGTCATATATTCGCGACCATGCTTGATAACAACATAGTTGCCTGCGAGTTGGTGCTTACTGGCTTTAACCACCACCCCATCGCCTGCCGCCAAGACCGGGGTACCAATCGGAGTCGCAAAGTCGGTACCGTTATGTGGCGAAATACGACGGGTTACCGGGTGCTTACGCGTCGGATTAAACGACGAGCTGGTACGGTAGCGCTTCGCTAATGGAACACGGCGCAATGCACGATTTAAGCTATTGCCATCGGGATCATAAAACTGATCATCGCTATGACGCATCACGAAAATTTCTCGATGATCGCTCAGATAGTAAAGCGCTTTCAGTTCACCTTTAGTCACCGCCTTGCCATCAATGAACTCACGCTCTACAGATACGGCAAATCGATCGCCTTTACGCACTTCGCGACCGAAATCAAAGCGCCATTGTAAAACCTGAACTAAGGTTTGAATCTGATTAGGTGTTAAGCCAGCGGCAAGCGCGGAATTATAGAAGCTTCCTGTAATCCTTCCGGTTAAAAAGACAGGTTTAATCACACCGTTTTCTTCAATCTGCTTAAAATGGTAGCCCTTGTCAGCCAAGGTATAGCTATCGGTGATTTTTTTACTGCGCTGGATATTAAATTCTTTTACCTGCCCACCATCATTAACAGACCATTCTATGGTCTGTCCTACCCGAAGGTTCTGAATCGACTTGTTGACCTTGATCAGTCGGTACATATCAGAAATAGGCAGTGCGTATTGCGAGAAAATTGAACCTAATGTTTCACCTGACGTAATTTTATGCTTATGAGCAACGTCAGTAACTTGTTCTAATTTCTGCTCAAGCGCATCTTTTGGCGCTGAAAACTCAGGGTCATCCGGATCCAGTTCAGCGCCCAACGGCTCACTATTCTGATCTGATAAGACATCTACTTTCTCGTGTGGCAGCTCAATTTCAACCCGTGCAGCGCGTTGAGAACTTGATGACTGAAACGTTTGTTTTGATGGCTGCCACATAAGTGCAGCCATCACCAACAGAGAGGTTGAGGCTAACGCAATCCGATGCTGACGAGGTAACTTTTTTATTGAAGAGACCGCAACCTTATACAATTTCATTATTCAAGACACTTGGTAAAACTCGCACCCAATTCTGTAAGAAAACGTGCATACCCACCCTCGCCCTCTGCAATCTCAGTTGCCATTGGGTCAAGAGTTCCTATTTTAACGCCAGTACCACTAACAACACTACTGACTACAGCAGGAGAAAACTGGGGTTCACTGAATACACAAAAAGCTTGTTGATCTTGCAACGCTCGACGTATTGAAATCAACGTCTTTGCACCCGGTCGTCGATCTGGTTCAACCGTGAAATGTCCAAGATTATTCAGTCCGAATTGTTCTTCAAAGTAGCCATAGCCATCATGAAAAACAAAGTAGCCATGATCTGCTAATGGTTTGAGTTTATTATTCAGTTCAGAGACGGTTTGATTGACCTCTGAAATGAACATCGTGAGATTATCCTCATACCCCTTTTTATGCAATGGATCATGTTGAACAAGCGCCTTCGTGATCACATTTGCAGCCTGAATTGCTTGTTTTGGCCCCAACCAAAGGTGTGGATCAATACCGTCATGGTTGTGATTGTGATCATCGTGATCATTCTCAACAGCATGCTCATAATGGCGGAAATCAATAGAGTGCTGTTCAGTTAACGCCAGACTGTTCTCTTTACCTTCAACCATTTTGGCAATAAACATTTCGAGCTCAGGCCCCACCCAGATCACTAAATCTGCATCTCGCAACTTTTTCATATCAGAAGGGCGTAACGCATAATCATGCGGTGAGGTGCCAGGTGGTAGCAATGCGTCACTGCGGGTTATGCCAGCAGTCAGATCCTGTACTATCATATTCAGCGGTTTTACCGTTGTAACCACTGAAAAAACTTTCTCTTCGTTAGCAAAGGCAGAGCCAGTAAGTACCAGTGCAACAATACTGCACCATGAAGTAAAGCGACGCATAACAATGTCCATTAAACAATGCCTAATATAATTAAAGAATACCAATAAGAAATTGAATGTTATATTATAACATCTCATTTTGGCAAACTCCTTTTCTGCATTCTTTCAAGACAGCCTATTTTTCTTATGACAATACTAATTGAACTACAGTCGGTTACCGTCGCATTTGCTGAGCGGCATGTCCTGGATCAAGTTTCTCTGAAGCTTGAACGAGGTCAAATCACCACTTTAATCGGGCCTAACGGGGCAGGTAAATCAACTTTGGTTAAGGTGATCACGGGCTTGCGCAAACCCACCTCAGGAAAAGTGCTTCGTCAGAAGGGAGTTCGTATTGGCTATGTTCCGCAAAAGCTGCAACTTAATACGTCTATGCCTTTAACGGTAGATCGTTTCATGCGATTAGCGGGCCGGTACAAAGAGGATGCCATAATCGAAGCATTGAGCCTTGTCGGAGGTATCCACCTTCAGCACAGTGATATGCATTCATTATCAGGAGGAGAAATGCAACGGATTCTGCTGGCCCGGGCACTGCTGCAAAAACCCGATCTACTGGTCTTAGACGAACCGGTACAAGGTGTTGACGTGAATGGCCAGCTGGAACTCTATAGCTTAATTCAGTCTCTGCGAGATAGGCTCAACTGCGCCATCTTGATGGTTTCGCATGATCTGCATTTAGTCATGGCAAAAACCGATAATGTCATTTGCCTCCACCATCATGTTTGCTGCTCGGGTGAACCCGACACCATCACCAGCCATCCTTCCTACGTGGCTTTATTTGGTCAGCAACAAAGTGAGCAACTGGCTTTATACCATCACCATCATAATCATGAACACGATCTTACAGGTAGCCCTGTAGGACCATGCCAGCATAATAAAAAACAACACGGTGATCATAATGCTTGAGTTTCTTCTTCCAGCCCTTGCCGCAGGTATTGGAATTGCCATACTGGCAGGCCCATTAGGCTCATTCGTCGTCTGGCGCAAGATGGCTTATTTTGGTGACACCCTGTCCCACGCCTCGCTGTTGGGTATCGCATTAGGTTTTTTATTTGATATCAACCTTAACCTGGCCCTGATCATTTGCTGTTTAGTGTTGGCCGTCATTCTGGTCAGCTTACAGAAACAAAAATACGTCGCCACCGATACTTTGTTAGGTATTCTTGCCCACAGTGCGTTATCGCTGGGTTTAGTCGCAGTCAGTTTTCTTGACCATGTTCGTATCGATCTGATGGCCTATCTGTTTGGTGACTTATTAGCCGTCACCACGACAGATCTGTTATGGATTTACGGCGGTGGATTGCTGGTGCTGATCGCACTGTTTACCCTGTGGCACCCTCTGCTTTCCATGACCATCAATGAGGACATGGCGCAAGTTGAAGGGGTAAATGTTGACTTGATGCGGCTCTTGCTGATGCTGATGGTCGGTATGGTTATCGCTGTCGCAATGAAGTTTGTCGGGGCGCTGATCATCACTTCGCTGCTGATCATCCCGGCCGCCACGGCTCGTCGTTTCTCCTGCAGTCCAGAATTTATGGCTGGTTTAGCTTCTGCTATCGGCGCGGTTGCAGTCGTCATTGGCCTGACCATGTCATGGCATTATGATACACCGGCAGGCCCGTCTGTGGTCGTTGCCGCAGCAGGAATGTTCATGCTAAGCCAGCTAAAGCGTGCCGAAAAATAACCTAACCTCCGCACTCGCTTTATTTTGCTTTTGCTATGCCCACAAAAAAACCCGCCAGCTGGCGGGTTTTTAAAACAAGATCTGATGCCTAGTCCGGGACTATTTCCCCGATGAACCAATGGGTATTAATTACCAGCCTGTGACTTCACGCAGTGCTTTACCGATCTCGGCCAGACTTTTCACCGTCTTAACACCCGCTTCTTCAAGGGCCGCAAATTTATCTTCTGCTGTACCTTTACCGCCAGAGATAATGGCACCGGCGTGACCCATCCGCTTACCCGGAGGTGCCGTAACGCCTGCAATGTATGCAACGACAGGCTTAGTAACGTTCTCTTTGATGTAAGCTGCCGCTTCTTCTTCGGCAGTACCGCCTATCTCACCAATCATCACGATTGCTTCCGTCGCGGGATCTTTCTCAAACATTTCCAGCACGTCAATGAAGTTAGAGCCGGGGATGGGATCACCGCCAATACCGACACAAGTAGACTGGCCGAAACCTTCATCTGTGGTTTGCTTGACAGCTTCGTACGTCAAGGTACCAGAGCGGGAGACAATACCGACTTTACCCGGTTTGTGGATATGGCCAGGCATAATACCAATCTTACACTCGCCAGGGGTGATCACTCCCGGACAGTTGGGGCCAATCATACGCACGCCAGCTTCATCAAGACGCACTTTGACATCCAGCATATCCAGTGTCGGAATGCCTTCCGTAATCGTAATGATCAGCTCAAGACCAGCATCGATGGCCTCCAGAATCGCATCTTTACAAAAAGGGGCGGGCACATAGATAACCGTTGCCGTTGCGCCAGTAGCTTCAACCGCATCACGAACGGTATTGAAAACCGGCAGGCCCAAGTGAGTCGTTCCCCCCTTGCCTGGTGATACACCGCCAACCATTTTCGTACCGTACGCAATCGCCTGCTCTGAGTGGAACGTACCCTGGCCACCCGTGAAGCCCTGACAGATCACCTTGGTATCTTTATTGATTAAAACTGACATTATTTACCCTCCGCTGCAGCAACAACTTTTTCTGCTGCTTCAGTTAAGGAAGTCGCAGCTATAATATTCAGACCACTTTCAGCCAGCTTAGCCGTACCGACTTCTGCATTGTTGCCTTCAAGGCGGACAACAACCGGTACTTCAACGCCCACTTCAGCTATTGCACCAATGATACCTTCTGCAATAAGGTCACAACGCACGATGCCGCCAAAAATATTTACCAGTACTGCTTTTACGTTGCTGTCTGACAGGATAATTTTAAATGCTTCTGTGACACGCTCTTTTGTTGCACCACCACCAACATCCAGGAAGTTTGCAGGATGGCCGCCGTGCAGGTTGACGATATCCATCGTCCCCATTGCCAGACCAGCACCGTTAACCATGCAACCAATGTTGCCGTCAAGCGCTACATAGTTCAATTCCCACTGTGCGGCATGTGCTTCACGTTTATCTTCCTGAGATGAATCATGCATATCACGCAGTTTTGGCTGACGGTACATTGCATTTGAGTCAATGTTAATTTTACCATCGAGACAAACGAGACTGCCATCACCCGTCACGACCAGCGGGTTAATTTCAAGTAGCGCCAAATCGTAATCAGCAAACATATTACCAAGGCCGAGGAAGATTTTTGTAAACTGCTTAATTTGATCCCCTTTCAAGCCAAGCTTGAAAGCCAGCTCACGACCTTGATATGGCTGCGGGCCAACCAATGGATCAATTGCCGCTTTGTGGATCAGCTCAGGTGTTTCTTCCGCCACTTTCTCGATTTCAACACCACCTTCAGTCGATGCCATGAAAACAATACGACGAGAAGCGCGATCAACCACCGCGCCCAGATACAGCTCATTAACAATGTTTGATGCTTCTTCGACCAGGATTTTTGTAACCGGCTGGCCATTGGCGTCTGTCTGGTAAGTCACCAGGTTTTTACCCAGCCATTTTTGGGCAAATTCTTTCAGCCCTTCTTTCGTGTTATGTAGTTCAACACCACCAGCTTTACCACGCCCACCAGCGTGAACCTGACATTTGATAACCCACTTGTCACCACCGATTTTACCCGCAGCTTCTGCGGCTTCTTGCGGAGTGTCACAAGCATAGCCTTCTGGAACTGGTAGTCCGTACTCAGCGAAAAGCTGTTTTGCCTGATACTCATGCAGATTCATATGTTCTATCCATTTCATATCCCTTTGGGACTGTTATATCCATTTGAAATACTCTTGGGTATTTCTTCGTCAGTGATACCTGGCAGCCTAATGTAAGCCGGACGTTGAGCCAGTCCGGCTTAAGCTGCAAAACAGGTATTAAACGTCTAGGAGCAGACGGGTTGGATCTTCTAATAATTCTTTAATTGTCACCAGGTACCCTACCGACTCACGGCCATCAACCAAACGGTGGTCATAAGACAGTGCCAGGTACATCATTGGCAGAATTTCTACTTTTCCATCAATGGCCATTGGGCGGTCAGCAATTTTATGCATGCCCAAAATGGCGGCTTGTGGCGGGTTAATGATTGGTGTCGACATCAGTGAACCAAATACCCCACCGTTAGTGATTGTGAAGTTACCGCCAATCAGCTCATCAACCGTCAGCTTACCGTCACGGCCTTTGACAGCGAGTTCACGGATCCCTTTCTCGATTTCAGCGAGGCTAAGCTTGTCACAGTCACGAAGTACCGGAGTCACCAGGCCACGAGGCGTCGACACAGCAATGCTTACGTCGAAGAAGTTATGATAAACAATATCATCACCATCAATCGAAGCATTGACTTCAGGATAACGCTTCAGCGCTTCCACAACCGCTTTGACGTAGAAAGACATAAAGCCCAGGCGAATGCCATGGCGCTCTTCAAATATATCTTTATATTGCTTACGAAGATCCATGATTGGCTTCATGTTTACTTCGTTGAACGTGGTCAGCATTGCGGTGCTATTTTTCGCTTCAAGCAGACGCTCAGCGACACGCTTACGCAAACGCGTCATAGGAACACGTTTTTCGCTGCGCTGTGCCAGCGGTGCTTCTACTTTTGCCTCAACGGCCGGGGCGGCAGTTACCGGAGCGGCTTTATCTTGCTTCAAAAAGGCTTCGACGTCTTCACGTGTAATACGGCCACCGACACCGGTACCTTTCACTGCTGATGCTTGAATGCTGTGCTCACCAAGCAGACGACGGACCGCCGGGCTTAAGGCTTCGCTAGTCTCTTCACTTAAAGAAGCGGTACTACGCTTGGTCGGCGATGCCTCCGCTTCTGTCGGTACATCCTTCGTTGGTTCACCAGCAACCACACCAGCTTTGATCTTGCCGATTAATTGCTTGGATAAAACCGTTGTACCATCGTCTTCAAGAATTGCTTCTAAAATACCATCTTCCGGTGCCGGAACTTCCAGCACCACTTTGTCTGTTTCGATATCCACCAGAACTTCATCACGTGTAACGGTATCACCAGGCTGTTTATGCCAAGTTGCCACGGTTGCATCAGCAACTGATTCAGGTAAATCGGGAACCAGAATTTCGATTGTCATATCGGCTTTGTCCTTTTTTCCAGCTCTTATTAGGCGATTGTCAGAGCGTCTTCAATTAACGCTTTCTGTTGTTTCAAGTGAACCGACATGTAACCTACAGCCGGTGATGCAGATGCCGGGCGGCCTGCATAGTTCAGCTCAGCACCTTTCGGCAACGCAGAGCGGAAGTTATGCTGGCTAGAATACCAAGCGCCTTGATTTTGTGGCTCTTCCTGACACCAAATGAAGTCAGTGACATGCTGATAATCGGCTAACGTAGCTTCAACATCATCTTTAGGGAACGGGTATAACTGTTCAATCCGCACAATGGCAACATCTGTCTGTTCGTTTTTGCGACGTTGATCAAGAAGATCGTAATAGACCTTGCCTGAGCAGAAGACAACCCGTTTGACTTGCGTCGGATCGAGAGAATCGATTTCCCCGATAGCAGGCTTAAACGTCCCCTCAGCTAAATCTTCCATTGTTGATACACACAAAGGGTGGCGTAACAACGACTTCGGTGACATCACGATCATCGGGCGACGCATCGGACGAACAACCTGACGGCGCAACATGTGATAAACCTGTGCCGGCGTCGACGGTACGATAACCTGCATATTTTGCTCTGCGCAAAGTTGCAGGTAGCGCTCAAGGCGTGCAGAGGAGTGTTCCGGCCCCTGGCCTTCATAACCGTGTGGCAACAGCATGGTTAAACCACACATACGTCCCCATTTCTGCTCACCAGAACTGATGAACTGATCGATAACGACCTGTGCACCGTTGGCGAAATCACCAAACTGCGCTTCCCAGATAGTCAGGCCGCCGGGCTCTGCCGTCGCATAGCCATATTCGAAGGCCAACACCGCTTCTTCAGATAACACCGAGTCAATAACTTCGAACGGACCTTGCTTATCATGCAGATTTGCCAGAGGTACGTAAGTGCTTGCATCTTCTTGATTATGCAGTACTGCATGACGGTGGAAGAATGTACCCCGGCCAGAATCCTGGCCCGTAATACGAATACGATTACCTTCATCGACCAAGGTGGCATAAGCCAATGTTTCAGCCATCCCCCAATCAACAAGCTTATCGCCCGCAAGCATTGATAAACGATCGTTATACAGTTTCTGTACTCGGCTCTGAAGCTTATGACTTTCAGGGAACTGACAGATACGCTGACCTAACTCGTGAAGCCGCTTACTATCAACTTTGCTTGGCCAATCGACTGTCCAGTCATGTCCGAGGTACGGAGACCAGTCAACAGAGTGTAGCTTCATCGGACGCCACTCTTTCACCACGCATTCACCGCGGTCAAGTGCATCACGGTATTCGTTGATAAGGCCCGTTGCGGTTTCCAGATCCACACTACTGCCATCGCTTAATGCATCAGCGTAAATCTTACGTGGAGTAGGGTGCTTCTTAATCTTCTGGTACATCAATGGCTGAGTGGCATTCGGCTCATCAGCTTCATTGTGGCCATGACGTCGATAACAGACGAGATCGATAACAACGTCACGCTTGAACGTATTACGGAAATCAAACGCAATGCGGGTGACAAAAGCCACCGCTTCCGGGTCATCAGCATTGACGTGGAAAATAGGTGCCTGCACCATCTTCGCGATATCAGTACAATAATCTGTTGAACGCATATCATGCGGGTTTGAAGTAGTAAAGCCAATCTGGTTATTGACAACGATACGTACAGTACCGCCAACACTATAACCACGAGCCTGAGACATGTTAAATGTTTCAGCCACCACGCCCTGCCCTGCAATTGCCGAGTCACCATGAATAGTGATAGGAAGCACTTTCGAGCCATCGGTATCGCCTAAACGATCCTGGCGTGCGCGAACAGAGCCCACTACAACAGGGTTAACAATTTCGAGGTGAGACGGGTTAAACGCTAATGCCAAGTGCACATCACCACCGGGCGTTGCGAAATCAGCAGAGAAACCCTGATGGTATTTCACATCACCCGTCCCCCAGCTTTCGCCATGCTTACCCGCAAACTCATCAAACAAGTCTTGCGGCTTCTTGCCCAGCACGTTGACCAGCATGTTAAGGCGACCACGGTGGGCCATACCAACAACAACTTCACGAATACCCTGGCAACCCGCATGGCGGATCAGCTCTTTCATCATCGGGATCAGTGCATCACCACCTTCCAATGAGAAACGTTTTGCACCAGGGAATTTTGCGCCAAGATAACGCTCAAGACCTTCCGCAGCCGTTAACTCTTCCAGAAAACACTGCTTCTCTTCTTTACTGAATGTGCCCGTACCAACGACGGATTCGAGACGTTGCTGAACCCAACGTTTCTCATCGGTGTTGGTAATATGCATGTACTCTGCACCAATTGAACCACAATAGGTTTTCTTGAGTGCATCGTAGATTTCGGACAGCTTCATTGTTTCTTGGCCGACGGCAAAAGAGCCGACATTGAAGCTTTCGTTAAAATCATCTGCCGTTAGGTTGTGGAATTCAGGTTCTAATTCTAAAACTCGTTCCTGTTGCCACAAGCCCAGGGGATCTAAGTTTGCATGTTGATGCCCGCGGAAGCGGTATGCATTAATGAGCTGCAACACCTTAACCTGCTTGGCATCCACATCTGGATCACTGACGGTAGCGCTTAGATGAGTTGTTTCTTTTGCCAGACGTCGGAAATAATCACGAATACGAGAATGAGGCTGTTCAACCACCGCTTCATTCACTACCGGCAAGTCGCTAAAAACGCCTCGCCATTGTTCATCAACTAATTCCGGGTCGCTAAGATACAACTCGTAGAGGTCTTCTACATAAGTCGCATTGGCGCCAGCTAGGTGTGAAGACTCAAGCCATGCCTTCATAACGCCGTTCTGCATTGTTTTCCCTTAACCACTAGTTATCGCCATTTACTCCGACCTCTTGGCCGGGCTTAAAAGCTGACCTCTGAATGTAAAAATCAGGAGGCCAGCATATCGATAATTCAATTTATTTATACCGCACGTTTTAGCAGCATTGATTTAATATGACCAATCGCTTTTGTCGGATTTAACCCTTTAGGACAAACATTTACACAGTTCATGATGCCATGGCAACGAAAAACACTAAAAGCATCGTCAAGATCCGATAATCGTTCCTCGGTAGCATTATCCCGACTATCAATTAGCCAGCGATAGGCTGCCAACAAGCCTGCGGGTCCGATGAATTTATCAGGGTTCCACCAGAATGACGGACATGATGTCGAACAACATGCACACATTATACATTCATACAGACCATCAAGATGCGCGCGATCTTCCGGGGATTGCAAGTTTTCACGTGCCGGAGGCTGCACACCATCATCAACAAGAAATGGCTTCACCTTCTCATAGTTGATATAGAACTGTTCCATATCAATGATCAGATCACGAACAACAGGTAATCCCGGTAACGGCCGAATAACAATGGTCTTTTCGCCCGTCAGTGCCGAGAGCGGCGTGATACATGCCAGGCCGTTTTTACCGTTCATGTTAAGACCATCAGAACCACACACTCCTTCCCGGCATGAACGACGGAAAGCCAAGCTTGGGTCTTGCTCTTTCAACAGAATAAGTGCGTCCAGTACCATCATGTCAGAGCCATCAGGTACTTCCAGGTTATAGCCCTTCATATGGGGGGCATTATCAACATCTGGATTGTAACGATAAATTGAGAAATTCAGGTTCATCTTTCTTCCCTTCCCTAGTATGTGCGAGCTTTCGGTGGGAATGCTTCGCGATGAATAGGCTCCATATTTACCGCCCGCTTGGACATTTCTTCTGTCTCGGGGTTGTAAATTGAATGGCATAGCCAGTTCTCATCATCACGCTCAGGGAAGTCGAAGCGAGCATGGGCACCACGACTTTCCGTACGGAAATTTGCCGCAACCGCGGTCGCGTATGCCGTTTCCATCAGGTTATCAAGTTCCAAACACTCAATACGCTGAGTGTTAAATTCGGTAGAGGTATCATCCAGGCGTGCTTCTTTCAAACGCTCGCGGATAACTTTGAGTTCCGCTAAACCATTCGCCATGGCTTCACCTTCCCGGAATACCGAGAAGTTGTTCTGCATGCACTGCTGCAAATCTTTACGGATTTGCACTGGATTTTCACCTTTCTGGGTTGAATTCCAGCGGTTAACACGTGCAAGCGATGCTTCGATATCTGACTCTGTTGCTGGACGGGCCTCCGATTGTGCTGCCAGCGTCTCGCCAAGATGAAGACCTGTCGCACGACCAAAGACCACCAGGTCAAGCAGCGAGTTTCCTCCAAGACGGTTGGCCCCGTGAACCGAAACAGAAGCGATTTCACCACAGGCAAACAACCCTTGAACTTCTTCATCAATGCCTGCGCTATTTTGCTTCAGTGCCTGTCCCGAAACCTGAGTTGGCACGCCGCCCATCATATAGTGACAAGTCGGTATGACGGGAATAGGCTCTTTAACCGGGTCAATATGGGCAAATGTACGAGACAGCTCACACACACCAGGCAGACGAGATTCGAGTACGTCTTTACCCAGATGATCAAGCTTCAGTTTAATATGCGGCCCCCAAGGACCATCACAAGCACGCCCCTCGCGGATCTCAACCATCATTGAGCGGGCAACAACATCACGGCCGGCAAGATCTTTTGCATTAGGCGCATAACGTTCCATGAAACGCTCACCGTCTTTATTGAGGAGATACCCCCCTTCACCGCGACAACCTTCCGTCACCAGAACACCGGCACCAGCAATACCCGTAGGATGGAATTGCCACATTTCGATATCCTGCATCGGCACACCGGCACGTAGCGCCATACCGACACCGTCACCGGTATTGATATGGGCATTGGTCGTCGACGCATAGATGCGGCCTGCACCACCTGTCGCCAGAATGGTTGCTTTTGATTTGAAATAACAGATCTCGCCGGTTTCCATACAAAGTGCGGTACAGCCTAGAATGGCCCCATCCTGGTTTTTTACCAGATCCAGCGCGTACCACTCAGAGAAAATCGTCGTTTTGTGTTTGATGTTTTGCTGGTACAGCGTATGAAGAAGTGCATGGCCGGTTCGGTCAGCCGCAGCGGCAGTACGTGCCGCCTGTTCACCGCCGAATGCTTTTGACTGACCGCCAAACGGGCGCTGATAAATGGTACCGTCATCAAAACGAGAGAAAGGAAGGCCCATCTGTTCAAGCTCAATTACAGATTTGGGGCCATTCTGGCACATATACTCAATGGCATTCTGATCACCAATATAATCAGATCCTTTGACCGTGTCATACATGTGCCATTGCCAGTTATCAGGGTGCGAGTTACCTAGCGCAACGGTAATTCCCCCTTGTGCTGACACAGTATGGGAACGGGTAGGAAAGACTTTAGATAACAACGCACATTTAAGGCCTTGTTCAGAAATTTGCAGTGCGGCGCGCATACCTGCACCACCGGCACCGATTACAACGGCATCAAACTCACGAACTGCAATGCTCACTTACACACCCCACAAAATGAAGAAACCTGAAAACAGATAAACAAAAAGGACCACGACAACGCCAAACTGAATGCCCGCACGCAATGTCGCAAGCTTGATGTAGTCAGTCAGCACCTGCCAGAGGCCAATCCAGGCATGGATAAGAATTGACAGCAACGCCAGCATGGTGAAGACCTTGGTACTCAGCTTGCCAAAAAAAGCGGTCCAGGTTTCGTAGCTCAGATCCGAGCCGAAGGCGAAAAATCCAACCATATAGATGGTGTAAAAGGTTAAGATGATTGCCGTCGCGCGGATCAGGATAAAATCGTGAACACCATTACGTCCGACTGTTGATACATTGTTTACCATACGAGGCCTCCGGCGAAGACGGCAAGAACCGCTACAATTGCGAAGCTCACTTTGGTGCTCGCAATGCCGGTATCCATTTCTTCAAAATATCCCATGTCCATTAGTAAATGACGCACACCGACCACAATGTGATAAAACAATGCCGTCAGCACTCCCCACAGAATGAATTTCACGAAAAAACTGTCAACAATGTTGGCAGCACTTGCGAAACCTTCCGGGGTAGAAAGGGAAAGGCCTAATAACCAAAGTAGAATTGCAACAGAAACAAACGTAATAACGCCTGATACACGGTGTAAGATCGACGCAATCGCCGTAATAGGGAAGCGAATCGTCTGTAGGTCGAGGTTGACAGGTCTTGGCTTTTTAACTTTCACGTGTTTGCCCACTCAGCTCCATTGAAGCATATTATTTTTATTAAACTCTCCGGCTCAGTGCTATGCCAACGAACAAGAGTAACAATCCCATAACCTTTGGTTGCAGTTTTGTGCTTTTAATGACAAAAAAAAACCTTCAACCTAAGTGACTAATATTGTTGATAACTTATCCATTAACTTCTGGCATCAGCATAACCAGAGACCTGCCGCGAGTATACGCCCCGTAACAACCAAACACAAATCGTGTTACATGACCTCTAACACGATTTGAGATATTTGTACCATTTACTTCAAAGTTGTTAACAAGCGCATACAAAAAACCACGAAAATTGACAACTGCCGTGGCAAACGGTACAACTAGCATACATCCGTCTTGGATCAGGATTATAAAAATAGCAAAGGAGATTGTTATGGCAGATAAGAAAGCTACTCTTCACATTGAAGGGAAAGCACCTATCGAACTGCCGATTATCGGGGGCTCCCAAGGGCCAGAAGTCATTGATGTGCGTAAACTTGGCGCTCACGGTTACTTTACATTCGACCCTGGTTTTCTAGCCACTGCATCATGTGAATCTCAAATTACTTACATTGATGGTGACAAAGGTATTCTGCTTCACCGCGGTTACCCTATCGACCAATTAGCCAATAACGCTGACTATTTAGAAGTCTGCTACGTACTTTTATACGGCGATGTCCCTACACGCGACGAGTATCAGCAATTCCGAACCACGGTTACCCGTCATACCATGGTCCATGAACAAATTGCCAGCTTCTTCCACGGCTTCCGTCGTGATGCTCACCCTATGGCAGTAATGTGTGGTGTGGTTGGAGCCTTAGCGGCGTTTTACCATGATTCACTAGATATCAATAATGATGAACACCGTGAAATCACGGCATTCCGCCTGTTGTCAAAAATGCCGACACTGGCTTCAATGTGTTACAAGTATTCAATCGGTCAACCATTCATTTTCCCAAGAAACGATCTCGATTACGCTGAGAACTTTCTACACATGATGTTCGCAACCCCATGTGAAGAGTATGAAGTCAGCCCTGTCGTTGCCCGTGCAATGGATAAAATCTTTACTCTGCATGCCGATCATGAACAAAACGCATCTACCTCGACAGTCCGTCTTGCCGGCTCTTCTGGTGCCAACCCATTTGCATGTATTGCGGCGGGCATTGCCTCACTATGGGGTCCAGCGCATGGTGGTGCGAATGAAGCATGCCTGAAAATGCTGGAAGAAATTGGCAGCGTTGATAAGATCCCTGAGTTTGTTGAGCGAGCGAAAGATAAAGATGACCCATTCCGCCTTATGGGCTTCGGTCACCGCGTTTATAAGAACTATGACCCACGCGCCACAGTAATGCGTGAAGCATGTCATGAAGTCTTAGACGAGCTGAATATTCAGGACCCACTCCTTGACATCGCGATGGAACTGGAGCGCATCGCGCTTTCCGATCCGTACTTTATTGACAAAAAACTGTATCCGAATGTGGATTTCTACTCTGGTCTTATCCTGAAAGCGATCGGTATTCCTATTTCGATGTTTACCGTTATTTTTGCGATGTCACGCACCGTTGGCTGGATTGCGCACTGGAGCGAAATGCATGATGACCCAACCAACCGTATTGGCCGACCACGTCAGCTTTATACCGGTAAGCTTCAGCGTGAATTTCAGCCTATTCACGAAAGAGAGTAACTAGAAAAAGCGAGTGACGAGAAACTTGATTCTCGTCACTCGCAACTTAAATGCTAAACCGGATTATCAATATCAATATACCCCACTTCCAACTGATGCTCTCTGGCCAACCACTCCCCTAAGGCTTTTATGCCATAACGTTCGGTAGCATGATGACCGGCACTGAAATAGTGAATACCCATTTCACGCGCGATATGAACGGTTCGCTCTGAAACCTCACCAGATATAAAAGCATCAAGCCCTTTTTGACCAGCCAGCTCAATAAAATCCTGCCCCCCTCCAGTACACCAACCGACAGTTTTAATACTTGCCGGTGCATTATCGCCAATATGTAAGGGTTCGCGATGCAGGGCAATCGCAATGCGAGAAGCAAGATCTTCACCACTCACCGCTTCATCCAGCTGACCGTAAATGGCAACAGAGTGCGGATTGCCCTCTTCTAATCCACCGAGGACTTCAAAATCCAGTAGCTGCCCTAACCGCGCATTGTTACCCAATTCGGGGTGCACATCTAACGGCAGGTGATAGGCATAGAGATTAATGCCATTTTCAATCAGTGCTTTAATACGCTTGAATTTCATCCCTCGGATTTCAGCAGGCTCTCCTTTCCAGAAAAAACCGTGGTGTACCAGAATGGCATCAGCGTTTACTTCAATCGCGCGATCAATCAATGCCTGGCAGGCAGTAACACCGGTAATGACTTTTTTGATTTCTGACTTACCTTCAATCTGCAAGCCATTCGGGCAGTAATCTTTGATCAGGTGCGGACTTAGCAGCGCATTTAATGCTGTTTCCAATTTCAGGTTATTCATTATTGATCCTTTTTTCCAGTCACCAATATTTTATATCAAATCGACCACCAGCTTATACCAAATAGCAAAAAAGCTGCACCGCTGCAGCCTTTTCAATATGTTAGAACATGTGATTCTCACATTAGAAAAGCTCTTTGGCACCGTGTTCAGTCTGTTTTAACCAGACCGGTTTTGTGCTTGTTTTCAACCAGACACGGTGGAGATAACTGTAAAATCGTGAGCGTAGTGAGATCGGCAAGAAGACAACAACCGGAAATGACAGAACTCCGGCAGACACAACGAAAGTACGGCGTAAGATGATGCTGTAAAGTGGAAATCGAGTGTACATTTTGCCCCCTGAAACTGGTCTAACCTGTTATTACTTTAATCCATTTACTGTAATAACACTATGACATACAGTTTAATTATCGACCATGTTGGGCTATTAATAAGATATATTCGAGCAAAAAGAAGACACTGAGAATAAAGATGTCGTTTATTTACAATGACGCAACAAACCACCAGCAATATGAAAACAACATCAAGGCAGTTTTGCATTGCCCGCCTCTTACTCTCAATACACCTTACCAGGTCGATGAGGCATGGTTTGCCCATTTTAGAGAAAATGCGTTGATACCTGAAGTCACCCCCTATCAAGGAAACAGGCGTCTCGGCTTTTATTACCAATGGTTATGGCAGCAAATCATTGAAGCCCATCCTCACTATCAGTTAGTTGCCGAAGAAATCCAACTCCATTGGCACCATAAAACGTTAGGGGCTATCGACTTTTTTGTTTT
The DNA here is from genome assembly GCF_057456235.1 of Photobacterium sp. NCBI lineage: Bacteria > Pseudomonadati > Pseudomonadota > Gammaproteobacteria > Vibrionales > Vibrionaceae > Photobacterium > Photobacterium sp. The sequence continues at coordinate 61,629 of NZ_JBVCPH010000010.1, forward strand.
GAATCAGCAAACCAACCAACTTGAGCATTGGGAAGTTGCGATTAAATTTTATCTCGCTTATCAGAAACAATGGCTGGGGCCGAATGCGGCCGATCGACTTGATAAAAAGATAGCCCGGATGGTTGAGCATCAGCTGATGCTGTGTGAGCATCCTGCTTATAAGGAGCAATTACAAGGTGTGTACGGTCAACCAAAAGTAAAACGACTGATCATGCAAGGCCGCTTGTTTTGCTCCCAGAATGATCGCGAACAGGGTTCTGAAATAGCGATTAACCCCAACGTATTAACGGGCCGGTGGTGTTTTCGTTCTCACTTAAATGAGATCCTGACCGGAAAAATGCCATTAAAGATATTGGATAAGCCACAATGGTTAGCACCGCCCCGCTATGATCAGCTGTCAAAACTGCTGGATATTAATAAGCTGACCACTCCGACTCAGGCAGTATCGGCTGATAATCAGGTATGGTTTGTGGTACCCGATCACTGGCCACAGAATGAAAGTATATAAAAATCTCCATCCATAAAAAAACGCCCTCAATGGTTTAAATGAGGGCGTTTTCTCTATTTTTAGCTAATAACTGTGCGTAATTAATAGGCTAACAATGGATTACAAGCCAGCATCAGCGAAGACTTTACTGACAATTTCTTGTGCTTCTTTTTCAATAAGGCTCAAGTGGTCCTTACCTTTAAAGCTTTCACAATAAATCTTGTAAATATCTTCCGTTCCTGACGGACGAGCAGCAAACCAGCCGTTATCAGTCGTGACTTTCAGACCACCAATCGCCGCACCGTTGCCTGGCGCATGCGTCAGGCGTGCAGTAATCGCATCACCCGCTAACGTTTCAGCGGCAACCATCTCAGGAGACAACTTACTCAGGATCGCTTTCTGCTCACCATTAGCCACCGCTTGTAGACGGTTATACTCAGAGGCACCATGCTTAGCAGCAAGTTCGTCGTAGTATTGTTGCGGGTTCTTACCTGTTACTGCCGTAATTTCTGCCGCAAGCAGACACAGCAGAATACCGTCTTTGTCTGTTGACCATGGCGTACCATTCATACGCAGGAACGAGGCGCCGGCACTTTCTTCACCACCAAAGCCAAGCTTGCCAGAGTACAATCCCTCAACGAACCATTTGAAGCCAACGGGCACTTCGCACAAATCGCGGCCAAGATCAGCCACAACACGGTCGATCAGTGCACTTGAAACTAATGTTTTACCAACCGCAACATTTTGGCTCCACTCCGGACGGTGGCGGTACAGGTAATCAATAGAAACGGCTAAGAAATGGTTAGGGTTCATCAAGCCTGCAGGGGTTACAATACCGTGGCGATCATAATCAGGGTCGTTACCAAACGCTAAGTCGTAATTGTCCTTGTGTGCGAGAAGCCCAGCCATTGCATAGGGTGAAGAACAATCCATACGTACCACACCATCTTTGTCGAGAGACATAAAACGGAATGAAGGGTCGATAGATTCATCAACCAATGTCAGATCAAGACCATAATGGGCCGCAATTTGACGCCAGTATTCGATACCGGAACCGCCAAGCGGATCAACACCAATTTTCAGATTCGCTTTTTGGATCGCTGCCATGTCGATAACATTGACCAGGTCGTCAACATAAGGTGCAACAAGCTCTTTCTCAACAACCAAATCGCTGGCAAAAGCAGCTTGGATAGAGACACGCTTAACATCCACCAGGCCATTGGCTATGATTTCATTGGCGCGTTTTTCAATGGCAGAAGTCAACTCACCTTCCGCGGGGCCACCATGCACAGGATTGTATTTAATACCACCATCTTGAGGCGGGTTGTGAGACGGTGTGATCACAATGCCATCTGCTTTATCAGCATTTGCCTCGTTGTGGCAAAGAATCGCGTGGGAAACACCTGGGGTTGGGGTATAGCCTCTACCTTCCTGGATCACAACCCTGACATTGTTAGCAACCAGTACTTCTAAGGTTGAAGTAAATGCAGGCTCTGATAATGCGTGGGTATCTTTACCTAAGAAAAGTGGACCTGTTACACCATTTTCAGCACGCACTTCAGCAACCGCCTGCGCAATCGCCCAGATATGATGCTGGTTAAACGTGCCTTTATCAGCCGTTCCACGATGACCAGAAGTACCAAAGGCAACTTGCTGCTGTGGATTTGAAGCACTCGGCTCAATGAGAAAATAGTTTGCAACTAATGCAGGGATATTATGCATATCTTCTTGCTGAGCGCGTTGGCCAGCACGAGGATGGATCGCCATTAACTTATCCTTGTAAACGAAAGGCATATTGCCTGTTATATTTCACCGCACACTTTTTCGATAATCTCAGCATTAAAGCTCATTTTGGCCATAAACTGATCAACCATCTGCCGTTTGCGATCTGTATTGGTATTCGTGATCACCCAGAAAGGAGTTTCTGGAATAACTTTCGGCTTGGTCGTTTTACCACTCGCAAGTAAAGTTTCTTCGTTATCAGCAAAGTAAACGCGGGTACGACCCTTAATCGAAGCAGCTTCAATAAAGCCTTCCGGATCGATGCGATAAAGTGAAGACAAGATCAGCATAAAACGGCCTATCGCTTTCTCTTGTGCCGCAAATTCATCAGAAATAAGCAAAGATCGCATTTCTTTCACGCGATCTATTCTTGGCTCATTACCCGCATCTTTGCTTACCACGATACCTTTAGGACGCACAGGCAGCACAACCTCACGTTGTTGCTCATCAGTCATCAATAGTAAACGACGCAAAATATCGGATGCGCTTTCGCCGATATGCTGGGTTTGACTGGCGATATAACGATATAGCTCTTCGTCTACTTCAATAGTCTTCATCGTAGTGTTCATTATCGTTCCGTTTAAAAATCACGGTGAGATTATAACGTGAACCGGGGTTATACTCTACGGTAAATACCATACCTAATAAGAGAAAATAGTCAGTGAATCTTCATTATCGTGTTGAAGGCCAGGGTGATGCGGTCATTTTGATCCATGGTTTGTTTGGCAGTTCAGACAATCTGGGGCTGCTCGCCAGAGCCTTGAAAGATAATTACAAAGTGATCAGCATCGATCTTCGTAATCATGGCCAATCCCCTCACACTGAAACTTTCACCTATCACGAAATGGCTGGTGACATCTTAACCGTCGTTGAACAGTTAGATATAGAGCGATTCTCAGTGATAGGGCATTCAATGGGCGGCAAGGTTGCGATGGCGCTGACGGAATTAGCTGCAGCGCGGATGAATCACCTTATCGTACTTGATATCGCGCCGGTTCATTATCTGGTACATCGCCATCAAAATGTCTTTGCCGGTCTGCGTGAGGTGGCAAATCATACCGTGAGTAGCCGCAGTGAAGCTGAGACTTACCTGGCCCAGCATATTATCGAACCGGGTGTTCGGCAGTTTTTGCTGAAGTCATTTGCTAAAAGCGAAAACGGTTACCGCTGGCGTTTTAATGTTGAAGGATTAATTGCCAATTACGACACCATTATGGGTTGGAATGAACTGCCACCGTTTGACGGCAAGACTTTATTCATCAAAGGTCAAGGATCTGAATACATTTTACCGGAACACCGCGAAGCGATTTCAAAACAATTTCCACAGGCAAAAGCCCATATGGTGGCAAATACCGGCCACTGGCTGCATGCCGAAAAACCAGAAACCGTGAATCGGATCATTCTCACCTTTTTACAGCGCCTTTAACGTTACAGTCATGTTATAGTCTGCACTTAGTTAAAATATTGTCAGGGATAAGTATGCTATATGAATACATGGATTTGCTTGAGTCTATCGGGCTAGATTTATTATTTGCAGCAATCTTCTTCTTTATCGGCATGGCTATAAAAGACGTCTTGAAACAAGGCAACGTTCCACCATTTGGCCGTAAGATCGTTTGGCTGGTGCTATTCTTAGGCTGTGCAGGCTTTATTACCAAGGGGCTCATTCAGCTTTTCTGGGAAGGTACCGGCCTAAGTTAAATCTTGATAAGCAGATAATTACGAGCAGCAATGATTGTCTTGGTCAATCTCGGACCAACCCTATCTGATTGACGTAATCGCTTGTTTCAATGCTCAATCGCGATGTCCTCAACAATTTAACTCGTTAACAGACGGCTGATGCAACGCTGGGTTGTTCACTTAATTAGCGAGATCGGTATAATAACGGCCAATAATTAATATACGGGTAATCTCTACTATGGCGAGTGTAGGAATCTTCTTTGGTAGCGACACAGGTAATACCGAAGCTGTCGCGAAAATGATTCAGAAACAACTAGGTAAAAACCTGGTTGAAGTAAAAGATATCGCGAAAAGCAGCAAAGAAGATATCGATAATTTTGATCTACTGCTTCTGGGTATCCCAACATGGTACTACGGCGAAGCACAATGTGATTGGGATGACTTCTTCCCTGAGCTTGAAGGTATTGACTTCTCAACCAAACTTGTCGCTATTTTTGGTTGTGGTGATCAGGAAGATTACGCAGAGTACTTCTGCGATGCCATGGGGACTGTTCGTGATATCGTTGAAGCGCGCGGCGCAACGATTGTTGGCCACTTCCCAACGGATGGCTTTGAGTTTGAAGCGTCTAAAGCTTTGGTTGACGACAACACCTTTGTCGGCCTATGTATTGACGAAGATCGCCAGCCAGAACTCACTGAAGAACGCGTTGAAAAATGGGTTAAGCAAATTTACGAAGAAATGTGCCTTGCTGAATTAGCTGACTAATTCGTAGCCGTTTATACCCAAACCTCTTCGAAAAATAATGAAACGCGCCAAACAGGCGCGTTTTTCTACTGCTCAATCAGATATTTTCCTCATCCTAAAAACCTGCCTCTTCATTTGCAGTTTCGTCCTTCCAGCGATAGCGTACTTTTTCGTTATACCGTATCCGTTTAACTTATTAGATTACTAATCTGCGTATATCGATGACATGCAAATACAAATACCCAACATTTTCATAAACTAAAGAAAAGTTACATATCTCATAGATTCATTTCTTATTAAGGTTTATTGTTACCCTGTGGTCACTTATAATGAGCAGATATGCGAAAGACTATCTCAGCTTTTTTTTTGCGGATAGCCAACAGGAAACTCGAATGTCAGATAATAATCAAGCGCTTAAGCAAGCAGGCTTAAAAGTTACACTTCCACGCCTTAAGATCCTAGAAGTGCTGCAAAAACCTGACTGCCAACACATTAGTGCTGAAGATTTGTATAAGAAACTGATCGATATTGGTGAAGAAATTGGTTTGGCGACGGTTTACCGCGTACTAAACCAATTTGATGATGCCGGCATTGTAACGCGCCACCACTTCGAAGGCGGTAAATCCGTTTTCGAACTCGCGACTCAACATCATCACGACCATCTGGTTTGTCTCGATTGTGGCAAAGTTATCGAGTTTTCTGATGAAATCATCGAACAACGCCAAAAAGAGATCGCGTCAAATTTCAATGTACGTCTGACTAACCATAGCCTATATCTGTATGGTCACTGTATGGAAGGTGATTGTAATGAAGATCCAAGCCTGCATCGGGTCAAATAAGATCTTCTGCAAGCAGGGCCTCATAACCAGCCCCGACTGCCCATAAAAAAACCAGCCACGTGGCTGGTTTTTTATTTGGTCATTTTAACTCGCTTTAGTCGCCGATCTTAGCCCAAGTATCGCGCAAACCTACGGTACGGTTAAAGACAAGATTCTCTGCAGAAGAGTCTTTGTTATCCGCACAGAAGTAGCCCATGCGTTCAAACTGGAACGCTTTTTCTGCTTCTGCATTCATCAGGTTTGGTTCAACAAACCCTTGCTTCACGGTGAGTGACTCAGGGTTGATAACCGAGACAAAGTCATCTTCTGCCGCAGGATTCGGTACTGTAAACAGGCGATCATATAAACGAATTTCTGCTGGAACACCGGCCTCAGCAGACACCCAGTGAATCACACCTTTCACTTTACGGCCGTCAGTAGGGTTTTGGCCCAATGTTTCACTGTCGTACGTACAGAAAATGGTCGTAATATGACCTTCCGCATCTTTTTCGATACGCTCAGCTTTAATGACATAAGCGCCGCGCAAACGCACTTCTTTACCTAGTACCAGACGCTTGTACTTCTTGTTCGCTTCTTCGCGAAAGTCCTCACGTTCGATCCAAACTTCACGGGTGAAAGGAACTTCACGCGTACCCATTTCTGGCTTGTTTGGATGATTGCTTACGGTCAATGTTTCAGCACCGCCGGTAAAGTTTTCAATCACCACCTTCACAGGATCAAGCACAGCCATTGCACGAGGTGCATTTTCGTTCAGATCGTCACGAATACAAGATTCTAATGAACTCATTTCAATGGTATTTTCTTGCTTCGTTACCCCGATTCGCTTACAGAATTCGCGAATTGAAGCAGAAGTGAAACCACGACGGCGCAGGCCAGAAATCGTAGGCATACGCGGATCATCCCAACCTGAAACCAGTTTATCCGTCACCAGCTGGTTCAGTTTGCGTTTTGACATTACCGTGTATTCAAGGTTCAGGCGGCTGAACTCGTACTGATGCGGGTGGCAGTCGATAGTGACATTGTCCAGTACCCAATCGTACAGACGGCGGTTATCCATAAACTCTAGCGTACAGATAGAGTGCGTAATACCTTCCAGCGCATCTGAAATACAGTGCGTGAAGTCATACATAGGATAGATACACCACTTATCACCGGTCTGGTGATGATCGGCAAAACGCACACGGTAGATAACCGGATCGCGCATAACCATAAACGGTGATGCCATATCAATTTTCGCACGAAGACACATTTTACCTTCTTCGATTTCGCCGTTCTTCATCTTTTCGAACTGCTGAAGGTTTTCTTCTACGCTACGATCGCGGTATGGACTATTTTTACCGGGCTCGGTCAGGTTGCCGCGGTACTCACGCATTTGCTCGGGACTTAGCTCATCAACATACGCTAAGCCTTTATTAATTAATTCAATAGCAAACCCGTATAGCTTATCGAAATAGTTTGATGAGTAACAAATCTCACCGCTCCACTCAAAGCCCAACCAGTTAACATCGTTCTTAATAGACTCAACGTATTCGATGTCTTCTTTCTCAGGGTTCGTATCATCAAAGCGAAGATTACATTGTCCCTGATAGTCCTGAGCAATACCGAAGTTCAAACAAATTGATTTAGCATGACCGATATGCAGGTAGCCATTCGGCTCCGGCGGGAATCGGGTATGTACGCTTGTATGTTTGCCACTTGCTAAATCCGCATCAATAATTTGGCGGATAAAGTTAGTTGGACGAGCTTCAGAATCACTCATCAATTAGACCTCGTGTGCTTACAGGATTTTAGAACTCACTATGATCCATAAATATGGGTCACTACTCAACAAATAGTATGCATTGTTTATCGATATGTATAAAAAAACCCCGCAAAAGCAGGGTTAAGTACATCGGATTGTTTTATGGTCCCCAATTTAGGTGCCAAGCAACGACATTTCACTCAGGAATCCACCTCAAGGATGGTATACCCCAACCACCTCAGTAGCTTCTTGATAAGCTCGCAGGGGTAAGCCTATTAAGAAACCGGCTCCCGATCGGGAGCCAGTTGTTACATAGTGACTATCTTTTAAATTACTTTAATAGCGAAGTAATTAAGGCAATTTCACCGAAGACAGATCTTCTGATGCCGGGATTTTTTTCATTTCGCCGGCAACAATTTCGGCTAGAGGGCCAAGGATAACCTGCAGGTTATTTGAACCCAGCTTAACCACACCCATTGCACCTAACGCTTTCAACGTCTTCTCATTAGCCAGGCTGCTATCTTTCAGTGTAAGGCGCAGACGCGTGATACACGCATCGATGTTATCCAGGTTGCCATGGCCGCCAAGCGCTTTCAGGTATTGCTTAGCCAGTTCGCCAGTTTCTTTTGAACCGGTAATACCACTTTCTTCAACCTCGTCATCTTCACGACCTGGTGACTTCAGGTTGAAGGCACGAATTGCTAAGCTGAAAGTAGCGAAGTACAGGATAAAGAAAGCAAAACCGATGAACAGAAGCGTTACCGGTTTAGTTGCTAGACCCCAGTTCAATACGAAGTCAATTAGACCCGCAGAGAAAGTAAAGCCGTGAAGCGTACCAAACATGTTAGCAACAACTAGCGCGAGACCAGTGAATACCGCATGCATTGCATACAGTGCAGGTGCCAGGAATACGAACATGAATTCTAGCGGCTCAGTGATACCAGTCAGGAAAGAACAGAATGCTACTGAACCTAGGGCACCCATAACTTGACTACGCTTGTGCTTAGGAGCAGCAAGGATCATAGCAAGAGCAGCACCTGGCAGACCAAACATCATTATAGGAAAGAAGCCGTTCATGAATGTACCAGCAGACTTGTCACCACCGAAGAAGCTGTGCAGGTCACCCGTTTTGATTGTTTCAGTCACTTCTTTAACTACTGCTGTTATTTCTGGAGTTACAGCGTTTTTAAATTCAAATAGGTGAGACTGACCTACAACCAGCTCTTTAGCAAGTGAAGGATCAACACATAGCTGAGTAATACCGTTTAGAACTGCTACCGGTTCAACATTGATCACCTGACAAGAGCCCATACCAAACCAGAAGTAAGAGTTAAGTACATGGTGAAGACCAACAGGAATTAGACCACGGTTTAGTACACCGTATACGAACTGACCGATTGCACCAGAACTTGAAACGGCGTGTGCCAGTGCATCAAGTCCTGCTTGAATATGCGGCCATACTTCACCGGAAATAGCACCAAGTACTAATGCGAACAGACCAGACATAATCGGTACAAGACGTTTACCAGCAAAGAACGCTAGCCATGAAGGAAGGCTTGTCTCGTAAAAACGGTTATAAGAATGGCCAGCAACGATACCTGCGATAATACCGCCGAAGAACGACATATTAATTGATGGGTCGATTGTTTTAGCTGTAGCGTCAAGTACAAAATAAGCAACAGCACCCGCAAGGCCTGCAGCACCAGAGCCATCTTTAGAAAGACCGATCGCGATACCCAGACCAAATAGTAAAGGTAACTGACCGAAGATTGCGCCGCCAGCTTGAGCCATAAATGGAATATCAAGCACATCCGGTTGTCCTAACCGCAGTAACAGACCAGCAACTGGCAGTACTGCAATTGGAAGCATTAAAGCCTTCCCTAGTTTTTGCATGTATCCAAGAATATTCACCGTTAGTTCCCCCTAATTGGTTTCTTAGATTTGATTATCAGATAACTTACTTTAGCTATTTGATAAAGTCCTCATCAGTGTAAGAAGTTTATTTCGCACCGCAAATTAAAACGTTGCCAATTGTGATCTCAGTCACCTCGCAGAGTAAGATCTAGGCGATTTTGCTAGCCCGATCATAAAACTTATTTTATGATTCAAAACAAAGGCGCTATACCGCTATAATTATTTTGTTTTATCTATCTTGAATGAGGTGTCACTGTGAGACTAATTCCACTGAATAACGCGAAAGATGTCGGCTTGTGGTCTGCCCGCTATATTGCTGATTCTATTAATAAATTTGGGCCAACAGCAGAGCGTCCTTTTGTTCTTGGTTTACCTACTGGTGGTACCCCTCTAACTACATATAAGCGCCTTATTGAGCTTTATGTGGCGGGTGAAGTAAGTTTCAAGCATGTCGTGACTTTTAATATGGACGAATATATTGGCATTCCTGCTGATCATCCTGAGTCCTATCGCAGCTTCATGCACAATAATTTCTTTAACCATATCGACATTCAAGAAGAAAACATCAACCTTCTTGACGGCAACGCTGAAAATCACCAAATTGAGTGTCAGCGTTATGAAGATAAAATTAAATCTTACGGCAGAATTAACCTGTTCATGGGCGGTGTCGGCAACGATGGTCATATCGCATTTAATGAGCCGGCATCTTCATTAGCCTCTCGTACTCGTATCAAAACACTGACCCAAGATACCCGTATCGCGAATTCTCGCTTCTTTGATGGTGACATCAATCAAGTTCCGAAATACGCCCTTACTATTGGTGTCGGTACCCTGCTTGATTCTGCTGAAATCATGATTTTAGTGACTGGGCATAACAAGGCGCAAGCTCTTCAAGCTGCTGTTGAAGGCTCAGTAAACCACCTATGGACGGTATCGGCACTGCAACTGCATCCCAAGTCACTGGTTGTCTGTGATGAACCAGCGACCCAGGAACTGAAAGTGAAAACGGTTAAATACTTCCAGGAACTGGAAGCAAAAAATATTAATAATCTATAACTATAAATGATCACCTTCACTATCGCTACTGGACAGGATAGCAAGAAGGTGAATCGTTACAATAACCTTTAACATAAAAGGAAATGTTCATGTACGCGCTTACCAATTGCCGTATTTTTACCGGTAGCGATGTGCTGGATAACCACGCCGTCATGATCGACGGCGTGAACATTCACGCTGTTTTCCCGGTAGCTGATCTGCCCAAAAATATCAAATCTGTTGATCTTAAAGGGGCTAACCTGACCCCTGGTTTCATCGACCTGCAGCTAAATGGTTGTGGCGGTGTGATGCTAAATGACAAAATCAATGCCGACACTATTCATACCATGCACCGTGCCAATCTGAAATCTGGTTGCACGAGCTTTCTGCCGACTCTGATCACCTCGTCTGATGAAGATATGAAAACGGTCATCGCCGCAGCTCGCGAATATCACAGCCGGTATCAGAACCATTCACTGGGTTTACACCTTGAAGGCCCTTACCTGAATGTGATGAAGAAAGGTATTCACAGCGTTGACCACATCCGTCGTTCTGATGATGCAATGATCCAAACCATCTGTGAAAACGCAGACATCGTGACCAAAGTAACTCTTGCCCCAGAACAAAACGCTCAAGAACATATTGAACAGCTGGTTGAAGCCGGTATTGTTGTTTCAGCAGGCCACACCAATGCATCTTATAAAGAAGCTCGTAAGGGTTTTGCTGCAGGTATCAGCTTTGCGACTCACCTGTTCAATGCCATGACACCCATCGCCGGGCGTGAACCGGGGATGGTTGGCGCAATCTATGACACGCCAGATGTCTATGCCGGCATTATTGCCGATGGTTTCCACGTTGATTATGCCAATATTCGCATGGCACATCGCATGAAAGGCGAAAAACTTGTTTTAGTGACTGATGCAACTGCACCTGCAGGAGCAGACATGGATCACTTTATTTTTGTCGGTAAGAAAGTATATTATCGGGATGGCAAGTGTGTGGACGAAAATGGCACACTTGGTGGCTCGGCGCTTACCATGATTGAAGCGGTTCAAAACAGTGTCGAGCATGCAGGTATCGCCCTGGACGAAGCGATTCGTATGGCAACTCTTTATCCGGCACGCGCAATTAGTGTTGAGAAAAAACTGGGGGCCATCAAAAAAGGCATGGTTGCAAACCTTGCTATTTTTGATCGTGACTATAACGTTCAGGCGACTGTTGTTAACGGTGAATACGAGCAGAACATATGACAGGCGGACAAATTGGTAATGTAGATCTAGTTAAACAGCTTAACAGTGCTGCTGTTTACAGACTAATAGACTTGCAAGGCCCTATTTCACGAATTCAGGTTGCAGACGTGAGTCATCTTGCTCCGGCAAGTGTTACTAAAATCACCCGCCAATTGCTTGAGCGCGGGCTAATAAAAGAAGTCGCGCAGCAAGCATCTACCGGTGGTAGACGTGCCATATCGCTGACAACCGAGTCAGCACCTTTTCATTCCATTGCGATCCGTCTCGGACGTAATTACATCGAAATAACCCTCTATGATCTGAGCGGAAAATATGTTGCAGGCGCAGCAGATCCGTTCACCTACTCCACCCAGCAAGAGCTGACCGAGGGTTTACTTGGTCACATTCGTAAATTTATCTCAGATAACCAGAGTGTCATGAGAGAGCTGGTCGCATTTGGTATTACCCTGCCAGGTCTGATTGATCCTGAGAAAGGGATTGTCGAGTACATGCCCAATATCGAGGTTGATCATTTTCCGCTGGCGGAAATTATCCGAGACAAATTTGGCGTATCTTGTTTTCTTGGCAACGATATCCGTGGCCTGGCGCTGGCCGAGCACTATTTTGGCTCCAGCCGGGATTGCGAAGACTCGATTTTAATCAGTATGCATCATGGTACCGGTGCCGGCATTATTGTTAATGGCCAGGTATTCCTGGGCTATAACCGTAATGTCGGTGAAATTGGTCACATCCAGATTGATCCTCTAGGTGATAAATGCCAATGCGGCAACTTCGGCTGTTTGGAAACCGTCGCCGCCGATCCAGCCGTTATTAAGCACGTACAGACGTTACTTAATCAAGGCTACCCGAGCAGCTTACAGGAATTGGAAGATCTCACGATGCCCGTGATCTGCGAAGCCGCAAACAAAGGTGACGAACTGGCCACTCAGGCATTAATAAAAGTGGGCAACCAGTTAGGTAAAGCGCTGGCTATGACCATCAACTTATTTAATCCACAAAAAATTGTTGTGGCGGGCAATATTACCCTGGCACAAGACATTGTTTTCCCAGCAATTCGACGGTGTGTCGAAACCCAGTCTCTTTCCACGTTCCACAAAGATCTACCGATTGTCGCATCGGAACTTTATGGTCAGCCAACCATTGGCGCTTTTTCGATGATTAAACGTGCGATGTTAAACGGCGTATTACTGCAGCGTATGCTTGAAGACTAATTCAGGGCCATAAGTTGTCTTGTAGCAGCCTAATTTATAACACTTTATCGGGGGATGGGTCAGACAGACACATCCCCCTTGTGCTATATTGAGCGCCCGTTTCACTCACTAAGGATTGTCACTTCAGCTATGGAACTCGTCTTCATCATTGCCGCTTTTCTGGCTGGTTTCATCGCACTGCGATGTAAACTTCCCCCTTTAGTCGGTTTTCTGGTTGCTGGTTTTGCCCTCAATAGTGCTGGCTTTCATTCGACCGAAACCCTCACGACATTGGCAGATCTGGGTGTCACCCTTCTACTGTTTACCATCGGTCTGAAATTAGACGTTAAGACCTTGTTAGCTAAAGAAATATGGGGCGGGGCGACGATTCACAACCTACTCTCAACCGCCCTGTTTACCTTGTCATTGCTCGGTTTAAAACAACTTGGCCTTGGTATGCTCACCGATCTCGACATCGCGCAACTTGTCCTGCTCGGCTTTGCCTTGTCTTTTTCCAGTACGGTCTTTGCCATTAAAGCCCTGCAAGAGAAGGGGGAACTTAACGCCACCTACGGTACCTTAGCTATTGGTATTCTGGTCATGCAGGATATCTTTGCCGTTGTCTTCCTGACAGTCTCAATGGGGAAAATACCGGATATCACCGCATTAGGCCTGTTTGCCCTGCCCCTACTGCGGCCATTATTGTTCAGGATCCTTGACAAGGCGGGACACGGTGAAATGCTGGTTCTGTATGCCATCTTCCTGGCTTTGGTTGCCGGGGCTGGCTTATTTGAACTGGTCGGTATCAAGGCTGATCTTGGCGCCCTCATTCTCGGCATGCTACTGGCCGCACACCCTAAAGCCTCAGAGATGTCCAAGACTCTCTTTAATCTTAAAGAGCTGTTGCTGGTCTGCTTCTTCCTCAACATTGGTTTAGCAGAAGAACCGACGCTTGATGGCTTCCTAATGGCGGTTGTGCTGCTTTTGCTGCTTCCGATCAAAGGGCTCCTTTATTATCTTATTTTCAGCCTGAGCCGTTATCGCGTCCGCACCTCATTACTTGGCACACTCACCCTGTTTAACTACAGTGAGTTCGGTCTTATTGTCGGTGGAATGGCCTATAAACTAGGCTGGCTGCCCGGCAGTCTGTTGGTTGCAATTGCCATATCGGTTTCACTCTCCTTTTTAATTTCCGCACCACTCAACAGCATGGGCCACAAACTCTATACAGAAGCCGCAAAATGGCTAAAAGAATATGAACCGGCAAAACTGAATGCCAGTGATAAGTTGATCGACCTGGGTGATGCCAATATTTTAATTTTAGGGATGGGGCGAATCGGCAGCGGAGCCTATGACGAACTGGTCCTGCGTTATGGGAAACAGGTGATTGGTATCGATACTCGCGAAGACTCTGTTGAAGGCCACCGGACTGAAGGTCGTAACGTGATCCATGGTGATGCAACCGACCCTGATTTCTGGGCTAGAGTGATGGCTAATCATCGTGTCAAATTGGTTTTACTTGCCATGCCACACAGCCAGGCCAACACCTTTGCCCTGGAGCAAATTCACCTGCGCGACTATAAGGGTAAAATAGCAGCCATCGCCAAATACGATGATGATGAAGAGCTGCTCTATGAGCTGGGGGTTGATGCGGCTTTTAATATCTATAATGAAGCCGGAAGCGGTTTTGCACGCCATGTTTGTAAAATCTTAACACCTGATATCAAGCAAATTTAATTCCTGTATTCAATAGCTCGTATATCTGGCTCAACAAACGGCAGCCAAGGCTGCCGTTTGTTTTTACGGTCAAAAAACGCCAACAAATAGACCGCATTCGGAAAAATAAAGGATAAACGAATACTATTCACCAACTAGTCTTTTCTTTAATTGATTGAGGGTTTTTTATTGCATTTAGTTACCGAATACGCAATTTTAACAAACAAGCAAGGGGTGAAGCGAGAGGCGAGTGACTAGAAACTAGAAACTAGAAACTAGAAACTCGCCACTAAAACTCAACTCCCTCGAAAGAATTAGGGATTGCACCAAAAATATTAAGGTTGGAGTGGAAAGTATGTGTTCAGTATTCGGTATCTTAGACATTAAAAGTGATCCAGCAGCACTGCGTGCTACAGCACTGGAAATGTCAAAAAAAATGCGTCACCGAGGCCCTGACTGGTCTGGGATCTATTCATCAGAAAAAGCGATTTTAGTCCACGAGCGTCTTGCTATCGTTGACCTGAATAGCGGTGAGCAACCACTTTACAACCAAGACAAAACCCACGCTTTGGCCGTTAATGGTGAAATCTACAACCACAAAGAGCTGAGTGCCGAGTTTGCATCGGATTACCCATTCCAAACCGAGTCAGATTGCGAAATCATTCTTGCACTTTATAAAGAAAAAGGCCCTGAGCTGCTTGATTATCTGAACGGTATTTTTGGTTTTATTCTCTACGATGCAGAACAAGATGCTTACCTGATTGGTCGTGACCATATTGGTATCATTCCTCTGTATCAAGGCTACGATGAGCACGGTAACTACTATATAGCCTCTGAAATGAAAGCTTTGGTACCAGTCTGTAAATCCATCACCGAATTTCCTCCGGGCCACTTTCTGTGGAGTAAAAAAGGCGAACCAGTGCGTTACTACAAACGTGACTGGATGGAATATGACACGGTTGCTGAGGCAAAAACAGACAAAGTCGCCCTGATAAACGCAATGGAAAGTGCGGTAAAACGCCAGTTAATGACCGATGTACCCTACGGCGTTCTATTATCAGGCGGTCTCGATTCTTCCGTTATTTCAGCTATCACCAAGAAATTTGCGGCACGCCGTATTGAAGATAATGAGCAGTCACAGGCCTGGTGGCCTACCCTGCACTCATTTGCCATTGGTCTTGAAGGCGCACCGGATCTAAAGGCCGCCAAAGTCGTGGCGGACAGCATCGGTACTGTTCACCATGAACTGAAATACACCGTTCAGGAAGGACTGGATGCGATCCGTGACGTGATTTACCACATCGAAACCTACGACGTGACCACCATTCGCGCCTCAACGCCAATGTACCTGATGGCGCGTAAGATCCGTGCGATGGGGATCAAGATGGTGTTATCAGGTGAAGGGGCTGACGAAATATTTGGCGGTTACCTGTACTTCCATAAAGCGCCTAACGCCAGGGAGTTCCACGAAGAGACGGTACGTAAACTCCTTGCGCTGAATATGTTTGACTGCGCGCGGGCCAACAAGTCGATGGCGGCCTGGGGCATTGAAGCGCGAGTACCGTTCCTGGATAAAGATTTCCTAGAAGTCGCTATGCGTTTAAACCCTGAAGATAAAATGTGCGGCAATGGCAAAATGGAGAAACACATCATCCGGGAATGTTTTGGCCATTACCTGCCAGAATCTGTTGCATGGCGTCAAAAAGAGCAGTTCTCTGATGGCGTAGGCTACAGCTGGATTGATACGCTAAAAGAAGTGGCAGAAGCAAAAATTACGGATAAGCAACTGGAAACAGCTAGTTTCCGCTTCCCGTACAATACGCCAACCACGAAAGAGGGGTATGCGTACCGTGAAATCTTCGAAGAGCTTTTCCCTCTGGAGGATGCTGCGAAATGTGTACCTGGCGGCCCGTCGATTGCGTGCTCAAGTGCTAAAGCTATTGAATGGGATGAAAGCTTTAAAAACAGTGCCGATCCATCTGGCCGCGCCATTGCAGCCGTGCACAACGAAGCCTATTAAAAAATAGAGTAGAGTTATCAGGTGCGCGTTTCGAGAAAAGAGACTCGCAGCCTTGAGGAAATAAAAAACCGCCAACTACGGCGGTTTTTTTTATTTGGAATACTACGTTGCTTTTCCTAGGACCTAGAACCTGCTCTTCCTAGGATCCGCTCTTATCTTTCCCAGTATGCTTCTTCCAGGCTGTCTTCGCGCTCTGGTAAACCACGAGATAAACGCGGCGAGTGCTGAGCCAGTACTTCATAGCTCACACGGTTTGCGTACAGACAAACCTGTGAAAACGATGAATAGGTCAGGAAGTTATGCTGATGCTTGCTGGAATTCGGCACGTTGTCTTTGTGATAACGGTTCGCCGACATATCATGCAGTACGGCTGACAGTGCGCCATCACCGGCACCATTGGTATTCTTAATACGCTCTGGGCCACCCATGTATGGTGCAATGTGTGAGTACACCTTAATTGGATTCTCACAACCGGACTTAACCATCGGACGGCTGAACTCATAGCGGTTGAATTCAGGAATGTCACCAGGCAGCAGAGGCAAACTCGTTTCACGCTTCGCTGATTCCTCAGTATAGCCTGCGGTATATAACCCAATAGGACCGGCGGTACACAGTACTAAATCAACCCATTCCAGTGTTTTATCTGACGCGAGCAATGGATCTGACTCGCCCGTCAGTGCTTCGGCTTCATCTTCATTCATCGCAACCACCGTGACATGATCGCGTAAGAAATCACGCCACCACTGCGGATCGTCAGCAATCACAAACTTGGTGCCTAATGTCAGAACAACTGGCACATCGTATTTCTTCGCATATTCAATAGCACGCATGGTAGCATCAGGCATCGGATCGCCGTCTTTACAACGTACCAGATAAGCCGTTAATACCAGCGCCGACGCACGTTTGAAAATATCTTCCGAGATACTATCAGGATGCAGTTGGTTCATGCGGCCTTCATTAATTGCGAAGGTACGCTCACCATCTTTGGAAATCAGAGCAAAACAGCGACCTATCGCACCATCAACGGCCTGCAGGTAATTCATATCCATACGGCTTGAGGTGTTGCAAAGATAGCGGTAGGCATAGCTGCCAATTTCAATATCTTTGCTCATGACGCCTAACAGCACCGATTTATCATCGGCCAGTACAGAATAGTTATGCAAAGTGTTACCAATCGTGCCGCCCGCAAACTCGTGGGTGATCAAATCGTTTTCTTTTAACTCTTGATAAAGTGCTTCCGCTTTATCATCCGTAATGACCAATGAGTGGCCTTTACTCAGCTCATAGCGCTCCAGGAATTCATCACCCACATACGCTTCAATATCAACCAAGGTCTGATCAATACCCACCACGTGGGCGCGTGTCAGACGCTTTTCTGGTTTAGTTTGACTAATAAGTGGATCACGCGCATGTACAGGAAAGTAATGCTTTGATTTACGTTGGCCTGGAAATTTCATGGGAATGAGCTGTCAGTTGTGAATTTTTGCGGATTCTATCACAGAATATAGAACAAAAAAGGAAAAGCTCTCGCAGTTTGTGAGAGCTTTCTCGCTTCAACAGGAAACTTTTTAATACAGTTAATACCCAAACCAGCTCGAGGTATGGCTACCAACCTTGGCTATGCTGTTCGACTAAACTGACCATCATATCAATATGGGCCGGGCTATCATTCAGGCATGGAATTAAATTAAACTCCTCGCCTCCGGCTTCGATAAACGCTGCTTTACACTCTTCAGCAATCTCTTCTAATGTTTCTAAACAATCGACAGAGAACGCCGGACATATTACATCCAAACGCTTAACGCCTTTTTTCGCCAGTGCTTCAATGGTTTTATCGGTGTATGGCTGTAGCCATTCTTCACGACCAAAGATCGACTGATAGCTCATGCTCATCTTGTCACGGCTCAGTGCTAACTTTTCCGTCAGCTTCGCCGTGGTACCATTACAGTGCTCCGGGTATGGGTCACCATTATCGGCATAGCGCTTCGGAATACCGTGATAAGAACAGAGCAGATAATCAGGCTCACCTTTTTCCGCCCACAGTTCATTGACCGACCTAGCCAACGCATCAATATAATCCGGATGATCAAAGTAATGGTTAACAAAGCGAAGCTCTGGAATCTCGGGCTTTTCTTTCAATACCTTAGCGATTTTATCAAACACCGCCGCCGTCGTCGTGCGCGAGTATTGAGGGTATAGCGGTAACACCAGTACTTTCTGACACCCCTGTTGTTTCAACTCTTGCAAAGCCGATTTAATATCTGGCTGGCCATATGTCATGCCCAATGCAACAGGAACATCAAGACGCTGAGCTAATTGTTGCTGCTGACGGCGGGAATAGACCATCAGCGGTGATCCCTCATCCATCCAGACCGCTTGGTATAATTTAGCGACTTTGGGCGCGCGAATAGGCAATATCACGCCATGTAAAATGGGGCACCACAGCCAGCGGGTCATATCGACAACACGTTGATCATGTAAAAATTCAGATAAAAAACGTTTGACCGCGGAAGGGGTTGCTTCGTCTGGGGTACCAAGGTTAACGAGTAGCACACCATATTTATTAATAGTCATTCCCACCTACTGAGTACTTATGTAATCTGAAAAAGCTTATGTTACCACTAAGCGATTAACACTAAAGGCCTAATTAAAAGATTACTGCCACATGTGTGACTTCTAATTAATGTATTTGGTATTAATACGTTAGATAAAACAAGTCGATCATTTCACCATATATAAAAACGGGCGATACCAAGAGGTATCGCCCGTTTTTTTATTGGTAGAAACTACCAATAATTAAGCAAGTTTTTTTTCTAGCTCGGCACTAACAGCTGCAACGTCCTGAGTACCATCGATTTTGATGTACTTAGTGTTACCAGCTTCAGCCTCTTTACCGTAGTAAGCGATCAGCGGAGCAGTCTGCTCATGATAAACGCCTAGACGTGCTAGAACTGTTTCCGCTTTGTCGTCTTCACGAACAACAAGATCTTCACCTGTTTCGTCATCTTTGCCTTCAACCTTCGGCGGGTTGTAAACAACATGATAAGTACGACCAGATGCCAGATGAGCACGACGACCCGTCATACGCTCAACGATAACATCGTCAGCCACATCAAATTCGATAACGTAATCAACAGCAACGCCATTTTCCTTCAGGCCGTCAGCCTGAGGAATAGTGCGAGGGAAACCATCTAGTAGAAAACCTTTTGCACAATCGTCTTGGGCAATACGCTCTTTAACCAGACCAAGAATGATATCGTCAGACACCAACTGACCAGCATCGATGACTGATTTTGCTTGTTTACCTAGCTCAGTACCTGCTTTGATCGCTGCACGTAGCATGTCACCGGTAGAAATCTGAGGAATGCCAAATTTCTCCATGATGAATTGTGCCTGTGTACCTTTACCTGCACCTGGAGCGCCCAGAAGAATGATGCGCATCGTGATCCTCTCTCAAAAATAAGCTGAATTTATCAAAAATCGTCGCTTCTCAAAAACATGCAAAATACACTGATTAGCCAGCTGTCGCAAGCCCGGTACCATGGCCGGGCTTGATTACATGCTTTATCAGAATACTCTTTGATATCACATTACTTATCGCCATATGAATGGCGACTAAGATTAAAAACGATTAGGCCTTAGTCAGAAGCTTGTTCACTGCGGCAACAAACTGTGATGGATCTTCCATTGAACCTCGTTCGGCCAGCATTGCCTGACCCAGCAGTAGTTCAACCCAGCGTCCGAAGGTTTCTTCATCTGCTTCATCTGCCATTTGCTTAACCAGTGCGTGCTCCGGGTTCAATTCAAAGATGTACTTCACTTCAGGCGCATCGTGGCCAGCGGCCGCTAGCAATTTCGCCATTTGTGTACCCATCTCGTTCTCATCAGTTACCACAACAGCCGGGGTATCGTGTAACTTAAACGTTGCGCGCACATCTTTAACGCGTTCGCCCAAATACCCTTTAGCTCGCTCAACGACCGACTTGAACTCTTCTTCAGTTTCTTTGTGCTTCTCTTTTTCTTCTTCGTTTTCAAACTTAGACAGATCAAGATCCGCTTTAGTAATCGCCTGGAATGGCTTACCGTCGAAATCCGCCAGATGACCCATCAACCACTCATCGATACGGTCGTACATAAGGATCACTTCTAAGCCTTTCGAACGGAATTGTTCCAGGTGGGGGCTGTTCTTCGCAGCAGTAAAGCTATCTGCCGTCAGGAAATAAATTTTATCCTGGCCTTCTTTCATGCGTTCTACATACGCCGCCAGTGAGACATTCTGCTCGGCGGTATCGTTATGCGTAGAGCTGAAACGCAGTAAGTTGGCAATCTTTTCACGATTAGAGAAGTCTTCCACCGGGCCTTCTTTCAGTACCTGACCAAATTCCGTCCAGAATGTCTGGTATTTCTCTTCGTCATTCTTTGCCAGGCGCTCAAGCATCGTCAGGGCACGCTTAGTGCATGCCTTACGCAGGGCCTGAGTTACTTTGTTGTCCTGAAGAATTTCACGGGATACATTCAGCGGTAAATCATTGGAATCAATCAAGCCACGCATGAAGCGTAAGTAGCTCGGCATGAACTGCTGCGCGTCATCCATAATGAAGACTCGCTGAACATACAGCTTAAGGCCGTGCTTGCTATCGCGGTTATTCATGTCCCACGGCGCTTTAGACGGAATATAAAGCAGGCTGGTGTAATCCTGGGTGCCTTCAACGCGGTTGTGGCTCCAGCTTAGCGGCTCAGCAAAGTCGTGAGACACATGCTTATAGAATTCATTATATTCTTCGTCTGTGATATCCGACTTATTTCGCGTCCACAGGGCCTGCGCTTTATTGATCTGTTCCCACTTGACCCCAGTTGGCTTACCTTCCTCATCATATTCAGTCGTCTGAATATGAACAGGAATACCAATATGATCAGAATACTTACCAATAATGCTGCGCAGACGGTGTTCATCTAAAAATTCTTTTTCATCATCACGAAGATGAAGAATGATCTCGGTACCACGGCCGGCTTTAGTAATGTCTTCAACCGTGTAATCACCCTCGCCAGCAGAGTGCCAGCTAACGGCTTGATCGGCAGGTACGCCCGCTGCACGTGTGTTAACGGTAACAGAATCTGCAACAATAAAGGCGGAATAGAAACCCACACCGAACTGGCCGATTAATTGTGATTCTTTAGACTGATCTTCACTTAGCTTGGCAAAGAAGTCTTTCGTACCAGATTTTGCAATGGTACCCAAATGCTCGATCACATCGTCACGCGTCATGCCGATGCCATTATCACTGATGGTTAACGTGCCGGCCTCTGCATTGAAAGACAATTTAACCCCGATATCTGCATCATTTTCGTAGAGATCAGGTTGAGAAAGTACACGGAACCGAAGCTTATCGGCAGCATCTGAGGCATTGGAAATCAATTCACGTAAAAAAATCTCTTTATTTGAATATAAAGAGTGAATCATCAGATGCAGAAGCTGTTTCACTTCCGATTGAAAACCACGGGTTTCCTTATTTTTATGTAGCTCTTGTTCGCTCATCTAAACTCCAAAGTAATCATTTTACGTAATTCCTTACATATATGTGGTCATTGGATTGGTTTTCAAGCTATAAAATGGCTTTCACATGCTTTACTTTTTTTCAGTTCGATTTTTCATTTTTTTACATTCAGATTATGTTCAGCGAAACATGGTATACAGATGTCTGAATTATATCTCCGGGGCAAAAAATGCATAAGATACCCACCAAGCTCCTGATCGGGCAACGCTTCCTTTTTGACCCTTACGACAACAGCCTGATTGATCAACATGAAAATAATGCACTGACACGCCTTGGCAGCAATGAGAGCAGAGCCTTAAGTCTGTTGATTGAAGAGCCGGGAGCGATCATTACCCGCACGCGCTTACATGAATACGTTTGGCGAGAACAAGGCTTTGAAGTTGACGACTCCAGCCTGACACAGGCAATATCTACGTTGCGTAAGGCTTTGAAAGATTCTACAAAATCTCCGGGGTTCATTAAAACTGTACCAAAACGGGGCTATCAGATGATAGCCGTTGTAAATGAGTACCAACACATACCCGCCACAGTTTTGCATGAGACTTTCAGTGAGCAGCCAACAGCACAGGCAGCATTATCGGACTCTGAGCATGCTCAGCTGCAAGATAGTGCGAAGACAACGACCAGCCCTGACGGTCAAAAGAGTGCCGCTAACCCCGTTCAATTGTCAGAAAAAATGGGGCTTTGGGCCCGGCTGGCTCTCGTTGTTGCGTTCCTGTTACCACTGCTGGTCAACATGGGCTTTCCGCCTAAATCAGCCGCTTTTGAACCTCTTTTTGATGTCGAAGGCGTGCAAGTCTTAACACCGAAAAATCACCCTGTGCTTTCAGATTGGCAGCCGATAATTGCCAGCTGTGTTCATGCTTATCTCGGATATCATCAAGATAAGATTCGGCCGGTTAAAGTCATTGTAACTGGCGGCCAAAATAATCAACTTTGGCTCAACTACATTCACGATACAGCAGTTCCGGATGAAAACGTTACGCTTCGCTTGCTGACAAGCCAAGAGGATAATTCCAACTTATGTCGATAAAACGTAAACCCGCGCAAATACCGGCACGATTAAAACGCTTCTGGCCGTTTATTGTTTTAGCCTGCTCTGCCATTTTCAGTACTTGGCTGTATTACTCGAGCGACTACAAGCAAGAGCGGCTGTTAATCTCGCGTGAATGGCAATCGAATACCGTGAGCCGAATCGAAAAGACCCAACTGGACCAACTCGGTATGCTGCGTCGTATCGAGCAAGCCAGCCATATGGTTTATCTGCCGAATAAAATGTATTCACGCATTACCCAGATAAAACTGTTCAGTGCCACTGATCAACCGCTGATACTGCATATTTCCGAATCAGGTAAATGGGATGTCAGTGGTGGTTACTTGCTGACAGAGCCCGTCGAATTTAAAGACATCACTTCAGGTCATAATGAAGACTTTCAGAAACAAGATCTAACCACTGTGAAGAAGATATTCCGGATGGATGCACAGAAGAGCCGTCGCATTGATATACTTAATGAAAAATCAATGCTGTTAACCAGCCTGACTTACGGGTCGAGTATTCTTCATTCATTATAATTTATACTCAGTAAGCGGTCAGGGAGCACCTGAGGCCAAAGAACAAAAAAGGAGCCAAAGCTCCTTTTTTTATATTTATCAGCGATCTTTCAGATAAAAAAATACCAACCGTCAGAATCACTCTGGCGATTGGTACTTATACTCACAGGCTGCCTTAATATAACTTATGGCGACCCGCGATAGAGTGAGACAGCGTGGTACCGTCCACCAGCTCTAATTCACCACCAACCGGAACACCGTGAGCAATTCGGGTTGCCGTCACGCCATACTCATTACATAACTCAGCAATGTAATGTGCCGTCGCTTCACCTTCAACTGTCGGGTTCGTCGCCAGGATCAACTCAACAATCCGTTCTTTTTGCAGACGAAACTCAAGTACATCTAAACCGATATCTGAAGGGCCTATACCGTCTAACGGCGACAAGTGCCCCATTAGCACAAAATAGCGTCCCGAAAACTGTCCGGTCGCCTCAACGGCAACAATATCTGCTGGCGTTTCGACAACACAGATCAAGCCATTTTCCTGACGTCGGGGGTTGGCACAAACCGCGCAGATATCGTCTTCGGTAAAAGTACGGCAATCTTTACAGTGGCCGATTTCCGTCATTGCTTTGGTAAGGGCATCCGCAAGTTGCAGACCACCCTGACGATTTCGTTGCAACAAATTGAAGGCCATCCGCTGCGCTGACTTGGGGCCAACCCCAGGCAAGCAACGTAAGGCCTCCATTAATTGTTCCAGTAATTGACTGGTGCGCATTGATTAAAATGGCATCTTAAAGCCAGCCGGCAAGTTCATGCCACCGGTAACACCAGCCATTTTTTCTTTCTGAGCATCTTCGACACGGCGGGCTGCGTCATTAAACGCAGCTGCGATCAAATCTTCCAGCATGTCTTTGTCATCTTCCATCAAGCTGTCATCCAGCTCGACGCGGCGAACACTGTGGCTGCCGGTAATGGTTATTTTTACCAGGCCAGCACCAGATTCACCAGTGACTTCCATATTGGCAATTTCTTCTTGCATCTTCTGCATGCGCTCTTGCATTTGCTGCGCCTGCTTCATCATGTTGCCCATACCACCTTTACCAAACATATTATCTCTCTCTATTGGTCTGGTTAATTTATAACGGCCTAACGCTGTCTTCATCCAAAACAGCGGCAAAGCGCTGACAGATAAAGTTCACATTTGGATCACTCAATAAACTCTGTTTCGCTTGATTAAGCTTCTGTTGATAAAGCGCTTCTCGCCATTCAAGTGGCGATTGGCCCCTTTCACTCAGCTCAATCGATAATTCTACCGGTACTGCCAGTAACCCATTCAGTGCTTGCGTCAACTGCTCCCGGGCTTTAGGGCTATCCAGATGTGCCTGTGACTGGCGTAATGACAAAATAACCAGATTGCCATTCTGTTCAAACGCTGAATTCAACGCTAACTGCTGGACCAACCGCCCTACATCTAGCTTAGTCACTAAATCGGACCAACTATCCTGATTTGCCGCTTCTTTGACAAGCAATTTCGCCATCTCTGGCGTTTTTTCATGCTCTAATGCCTGCTTGATATTACGAGGGGCGACATCAACCTTCATCGCTTCAGGCTCTGCTGCCACCATCGGTTTCCAGCGATACCCATCCTCTTCTAATGGCGTTTCGCCTGGAGAAAAATGATCAGATTGAGGTGGAGCCATCGACGCCGGCATCGCAGGGTTTCCCGAGACAGGAGCAGTTCGTCCTGAGTCCGGTAAGTGCGAGCCAGAATGCTTATTGGCAATCCGATCTAACACATTCGTTGCGACTTTTTTAGCTAACGTCGATTCATTTTTTTTTGGCGATTGCTCGTCATTGCCGCGTTTAGTATGGCTGCGTAGTTTATTACGCGCGGCCAGCAAACCGGACGCCGCCGATTGGGGCTGTAACGGTTGCGCCAGAGTAACCGTTGGTTCAGGTGGCGGTGCCATTTCAGACGATGTCATCGCCGACTGAGGAGCAGCGGGGACGGTCTCTGGATGGCTAGGTTGAACCGGAACCTGAGGCTGTGAGTTCATCTGTGCTTTCAATGCTTGAACGCGCTGTATCCCCTGCTGCGGTATCTGCTGTTGTGGCGCCAACTGTTCCTGATTTGAATGGGCAGCATTCACTGGTGCCATGTTGGCAGGGGCCGAGTTGACAGGAACCGGCGGCTCACTTGTCGGAACGGCAATTGCCTGAGGGATGATCCCCTGCCCTGCAACTGGACGGAAAGCCAGCATCCGTAGCAACACCATCTCTAACCCGGTACGCCCATCAGGGGCAAAAGCCAAATCCTGACGGCCTTGCAGGGCGATCTGATAGCATAGCTGTACATCTTGTGGAGACATCGCCGTACTTAAGGTAACAATACGCTCAGCATCGGGGGCGCTTTGATCCAGCGCAGCCGGTAATGCCTGATACATCGCGACCCGATGTAATTGTGCAGCCAGTTCACGCAGCAGGCTATCCCACTCAACGCCGACATTTGCCAGCTGTTCAAGACTCGCCATCGCCGGTTTCGCATGACCCAGAGCGACTGCTTCCAGCAAATATAAGGCTTGATCGGTATTCAGGGTTCCGAGCATCGCTGAGACAGAAGCTGCATCTATCTGACCATTACCCAGCGCAATGGCTTGATCGGTCAGGCTCAATGCATCACGCATACTGCCTTCAGCTGCACGTGCCAGCAGGTTTAACGCCTTCTGTTCAAATTCAACATTTTCTTGATTTAATACATTATCAAGCTGAGTTTGGATCTGGGCGTTATCCAGATGCTTAAGGTGGAATTGCAAGCAGCGGGATAAAATCGTCGCCGGTAATTTTTGCGGATCAGTCGTTGCGAGAATAAATTTGACGTATTCCGGTGGCTCTTCAAGGGTTTTCAGCAGCGCATTGAAACTATGACGAGATAACATATGTACTTCGTCAATAAGGTAAACCTTAAAGCGACCGCGGGCCGGTTTATACTGAACGTTATCAAGCAGTTCGCGGGTATCTTCAACTTTTGTTCTTGATGCCGCATCAATTTCTAACAGATCAACAAAACGACCTTCGTCAATTTCACGACAAGTATCACACTGACCACAAGGTGTTGCCGTAACTCCCTGCTCACAGTTCAATCCTTTGGCAAAAATACGCGCAATTGTCGTTTTACCCACACCCCGGGTACCGCTGAATAAATAAGCGTGATGAAGACGGTTATGTGCGAGCGCGTTGGCCAGTGCTGTTAATACATGGGACTGTCCTACCACATCACTAAATTGATGTGGCCGCCATTTACGTGCCAGAACCTGATAACTCATGTGATATACCTTACTGAAACGTAATTATTCAGTATATTTCCGTAGCAATTCAAGCCGTCAATATTAACACAGAGAGAAAAATGGAGCGAGAGGGCACAATCGTGAGCGCCCAATCATTAGCCAACTTCACACAAACCTGACCGTTAACGTTTTCAGTTTTATATAAACCAATATTAGTGACCGTCAAAACTACACAGGCTAAACACATTCAGTCCCATGCCGTTCAAACGCTCTTCTCCGCCGATATCAGGCAGATTAATCACAAACGCCGCATCTTCAACCAGACCACCTAAGCGGCGTACCAGCTTAGTTGTCGCCTCAATCGTGCCGCCCGTTGCTAACAAATCATCGACGAGCAAGATCTTATCGCCTTCAACAATCGCATCAATATGAATTTCTAACGTATCTTTGCCATATTCAAGCTCATAACTCTCGGAAATCACTTCACGCGGTAATTTCCCTGGTTTGCGAACGGGTACGAAGCCTACGCCTAACTCAAGCGCCAATGGAGCACCGAACAGAAAACCGCGCGCTTCGGTACCGATGATTTTAGTAATTCCTTTATCGCGGTATTGCTCAAACAGTACCTGAACTGTGGCGCGATATGCTGCAGAATCTTCCATCAGACTGGTGACATCACGAAACAATATGCCTGGCTTTGGGTAGTCAGGAATAGATTTGATGCTATTTTTAATCAGGGTTAACTGGTCTTGAGTCGCGTATTCTTGAGTCATAATTGTTTTCCGTGCACCAAAGTTCGCCCTTCTACAGGCCAGGTGCTTAAATCGAGTTAAACGCCCGCGACTGTAAAGTGCCAGAAGCAAGAGCGGGGTTCCTAATACCAATGACATTATGTCAGCACGCAATACTATTGATTTTTTTTCACGGGAGCAACTGACTCTATGATTGGCAAACGATTAAACCAGAGAAGTAATGTTGCGCCGATCACAATCAGCATAATTTTATGCCAGAGGTGAGGCACCAGGGTAACAGAGAGGGCAAAACTAAGTACTATCGAAATATTGGCACGCCGCTTCACCGTTGGTGATAACGCCCGGTTTTCGTGCCAGTTAATCAGAACCGGGCCTAAATGTGGATGCTTATGCAACCAGCGACTCAGCCGGGGCGAGCCGCGCATAAAACAGGCGCTGGCCAATAGCAAAAAAGGGGTCGTCGGCAATAAGGGAAGAAAAATCCCTGTCACACCTAAAACCACACACAGCCAACCACAAATGACCAGTATGGTTCGCTTGATCAGCGCTTTCACTACCTACTCCTTCTAATCCCCTTTACTCAATAGTAACCGAAATTTTAATGCGTTATATAACCAAGTAACCTCAAGATACAGGTTACTTGGGTATAGCCTTATAGTCAGATTACTGTGTCAGTATCCTGATACAGGTTAAGCTCGCCGGTAAGGTTGCAAAAAGCAATGCAAAAATAAATCCGACAAAGTAAGTGAAATTGTACGGATCTTTATAACTGTGTTCCATTATGTACTTCCTTTTTAAGTCTATTTGAGCGGCTGATATAACGGTCTGAAGCTTCTTTGAGCTCGATTTATTTGTAAATGGACTATATCAGGGGATGAAACTGACAAAAACCGAAGGAAAATACGGGTATTCGGGCGAAGAGTCATAAAGATTTGATTCAAATCACAATCAAACAATAAAAGCGTTTTAGACTAAATTCATCACCAATAAATAAAAAAACAACTATGACAACGTCAGAAGCTATTTATCAGCAATTACAAACCACTTTGGAGCAACAGCACATTGCGCTGACCAAAGAACTCAAACACGAGATGCTTTTAAACACCTTGGCGCCTTCGGTGACGACAATCGAAACCGCAGATCTCAATGATTTGATCATGATGGCAAAGTCTTCTTTTATTCCGGACTTATTTGATCTGGCGATCAGAGTGGAAAAAGTTGATGCTGCAGTCTGCTCGGTCAAATTAGGGATGTATGGCTTGTGCGTCGATTGTGAAGAGGAAATTGAGATTGATGACTTGTTAGAAGACCCGGCTCAGCCTCGCTGCCGAGCCTGCCGTGATCACAGCCGGTATCACCATGACTGACCACAGACTTTGCTGGGTTAAATCAGTCTAATTGAGGGCAACCCAGCAAAGCGGATCTGTTGCCCGTCGCTCTATGCTATAACCCAGACCACCATTATTAGATATCAGGCATATTCAGGTATAAAAATAGTTTTGCTGTAAACACAGATCTCTATACCTGACGATACAATAGCCTGATTAATTAAAGTCGTGCTCAGCCATCCAGATTTTAAAGGCTTTTTTCTCTTTATCAGACGCTTTGGTGTACCACATTTTAAGCTGAGTCAGCGAGTCTCCGGTGATTTTTACCTCTCCCTGCTCGGTAACCTGAACGGCAACTTTTTCCAGATCAACCGCATAGCCCTGCTCAAAGACAATACCATTCTGACTATTATAGTCAGCCACTAACGCTTCCATATCGCTGAAAGCTGCAAACCCTGCCCCCTGAAGTTCAGTATATTTGATGGTTTCTTTCATCCCATCCGCATATTCCAGCGACCAGTCGGCACCGCGCTCAAAGTGTGCTTTTGCCTGTGACAGTGTCGTCAAATTCGGCAGAACAATCGTGGCATCTTTATCGGCCACATTGAAATCGAACAGATAAGGCCGGGTGGTAAATATCGTCCCTTTGGAGCCATTTTTAACTTCGCCGTCAAACCGAACCACGATCTGATGCTTGCCATTAGTCAATTCGATACTTTTGGTGGGTGACCAATATGAAGATAAGACTTTCTTGCCATCAACCACCAGTAATTCGATATTTTCACTGGTCGATAATGTTGCAGCATGCACACTTGCCGACAGCATGAATAAAGCAGCCAATGTTAACTTTTTCATTTACACCCTTAAATATGAATAAAAACAATTCACTCAAAATAGCAAAAAGCCGCCCAAAAAGGCGGCTTTTTTATGAAGTATTCTCAGATTACATCAATCTTAGAATTTAACTTCCATACCAGCTAGGTAACCGAAGTCGTAATCAGCATTGTCAGCGTCAGCATAACCAACTTCAGCATAAACTTTAACGTTGCTGTGCAACTGCTGAGTCACGTTTGCATAAACGTTATCAATTGTGTTGTTAGCTTTATCTTGATCAGCACGGTTATAACCTAGAGCAAAAGTCGTTCTGTCCATAGTGTAAGAACCGTTCAGTTCGATTAATGAAGTATCTTCATCAACAGAGCCGCCCTTCTTCACTTCAACTTCACCATAAGACGCTGCAAACGAGAATGCACCCATGTTGTATGCGCCTTCAAGATTGAAAGCTTCATTTTCTTGCTTAGTTGCAGCAGTTGATGCAGTTTCAGATGTGTAGAAGTAAGCACGAACGTCCAAGTCACCAAAACGTGCACCTAGACGACCATCGGTGATGGTACCATTTGTGTTCAAGAAATCTGTTGCACCTTTTGCACCTTCAGCATCTAAATCGTGTGAAAGACCAAAGTAGAACTGACCGTTGTCAAATACATATTTAACAGTTTCAGAACCTTCAGTATCGCCAAAGCTAATTTGCTCAAAACCTAGCTCGTAGTCTTTACCGACGCCTGCATCATCAGAGATAAGCAGCTGACGACCAAAAGTAAACGTACCGAAGTCGCCACTCAGACCAACCCATAGATCATCGTTAGTTACGTCTGATTTCTCAAACGCAAAACCAATACCGGCAACTGCGTTTAGATCACCAGTAAGCGCGATAGTTGTGTTAAGCGCTAGGTCACCGTCATCAAGGTGAAAACCTGCATCGTCGTTAGACGTGTCTTTTTGAATTGCCTGAAAGTACTGAACTTCAGCTGCAGCTGACAGGTCAACGAAAACGCCGTCTTGATCATACAGAGTAACGCCTGCTGATGCAGAACCTGCAGCTAGTAGAGCTGGTACAGCTAGTGCTAATAGAGTCTTTTTCATGATATCCACTGCCTTATTCTTATTGAGTATGGAATTTCCGTTTCCAGAATTCCTTTTCTTATATTCCCCCGGTCATCCATCTGCTTTAAGCATCAAGAGAAAAAACAACCAAGAGTGAGTAACTTGTGGAACTCATCCTGCAGAACTTCAAACTGCATGTCAAATATTCTAATAGCATGCTCAAAAAACATAAAACTAACTAAAAACCAATGAGTTGGAGCTAATTGAGATTAATTATCAAACACAATTAAGCGTTGATAAATCAAGGTTCACTTTTTAACACGATAAAATAAACAGAATATAATCCCGATATGGCCACCATAAAACAGCAAATAAACCTAAATTACCACAAAAAAGTACCATTAATGGATATATCATTGTTTTTGAACCGCTCAACGGTACTCCCGACAAAGGTTCAATCTTATTTCGTGATGAGATTCTCATTTTATTTATAAACTATTCGGAAATTTGTCACCGCTCACATTTAGGGCTTCATGCTATAATCCCCATCCCTGCCAAAACGAAGTTTAAGAAATGTTACACAGCCAGATCAAAAGTGATATCAAACAATGCTATGAGAACCTGGGAAACCAGCTGGACAATTTTATTCCCCGTCGAGCACAAAACTACCTGGTTGCAGAAATCGCCAAAACTCTGGCTGGTGAATATGATCCGAAACACCGAATGCTCGTGGCAGAAGCGGGGACGGGTATTGGTAAATCGCTGGCTTATTTGCTGGGTGGGATCCCTTTTGCACAATTTAATAACAAAAAATTACTAATCTCGACGGCAACAGTGGCATTACAAGAGCAGTTGATAAACAAAGATCTTCCCCTGTTCAACCGAATTTATCCTCGAGAGTTCAGCTTCATTCTGGCAAAAGGTCGTCAACGTTATTGTTGCACCCATAAACTGGAAGCATGCTGTACCACAGACAGCGACCCGCAAGTGGCATTATGGGAAGAAAAACCTAAAAAGTCTGATTTAGAACTTTTGCGACGAATGCTAACAGCCAGCCAGGAAAGGAAATGGGATGGTGATCGTGACAGCTGGCCGACAACGATCCCCGATCGCGTCTGGCAACAGATTATGGCCGACAAGCACAGTTGCCATGCCGGTATGCCCAAACACCGTAGCTGTCCGTTTGCCAAAGCCAGAGAGCATATGGATAAAGCCGACGTTATTATAGCCAACCATGCCCTGCTGATGGCGGATATAGAGCTTGGCGGGGGCGTGATCCTGCCTGAGCCCGAGAATACAATTTATATTATTGACGAAGCGCACCACTTGCCGCAGGTCGCGCGAGATTTCTCCTCTGCCGCCGCCAGTCTTAAAGGCGCGGCAAGCTGGCTGGAAAAGCTGAACCAGTCCGTCAGCAAACTGGCCGATCTGGCTGAATACAGTAAATCCGGGCGCTTTCAGACTACCTTACAAGAAAATATCCAGCATCTGATCCCTACGCTGCGTCAAATGGCCACGAATATTGATCCCGCCTTGTTAAATAAAGATGGAGTCTATCGCTTCGAACACGGTGAACTACCAGCCTGGCTGGAAGAAGAAGCCAAAGGCTGTAAAGAGGCGAGTAAAAAAGCAGGGCAATCACTGGGTAAGATCCATGATTTAATTTCCGAACGGTTAAAAGAGAACGAGATAGTGCCTCGATTGGGTGAGCAAGCCCTGGCTGAATCCGGGTTCTACCTACAGCGTCTTGAAAACCTGGAAAAGGTCTGGACATTAATGGCTCAGCCGAGCAAGGATAAAGGCGCGCCTTTAGCACGCTGGATAGAAAAAAGTCCGGAGCGGGAAAATGATTTCATTGTAGAAGTCTCTCCCCTTGAAGTGGGTTATCGCCTCGATCAGTTACTGTGGAGCCGCGCGGCTGGCTCAATCTTGGTATCAGCAACGCTGCGCGCGCTGAATCAATTTAGCTATTTCTGCCGTCAGGCCGGTATCTCAGAAAATGACGGTACTCGCTTTCTGGCTTTAGCCTCCCCGTTTGACTACCAGAATAACGCCCGCTTAGTCATCCCTGCATTGCCACTGGAACCACAGGCAGATAAGTTTACCGATTTGCTGATCAAAACGTTGCCGGAATACTTAGAAGGGGAAACGGCCAGTCTGGTCCTTTTCTCTTCCTATTGGCAAATGAACAAGGTCACAGAACAGCTTCGCCCTCTGGCGAAAAAAAACAAGTGGCAATTACTGGTTCAGGGCGAAGAGTCTCGCCATATTATTCTAAAAAAACATAAAGAAAACTGTAAAAACGGCATAATAAGCATCCTCTTTGGTACGGGGAGTTTCTCTGAGGGCCTTGATTTACCAGGTGATTTACTTACCAATCTCATTATTACCAAGATCCCATTCGCAGTGCCGACATCTCCGGTTGAAGAAGCGCATGCGGAATACATTGAAAGTCGTGGCGGCAATCCGTTTTTACAAATTTCAGTGCCTGAAGCCAGTAAAAAGCTGATCCAATCGGCAGGACGTTTACTGCGAAAAGAAGATGATTCTGGTAGAGTCGTGCTGCTTGACCGCCGGGTGATCAATCGCCGTTATGGCAAGGCATTGCTTGATGCCCTGCCGCCTTTTAAGCGTGTGATTGAATATACTTAAAAGTAGTAACGACCGAGATTCTCGGTACTCGCTTAGAGGGCCGCTTTGGCCATAGAATAGACACGAATATTCAAGGTACACGCCAATGTCTGATCTCGCTCGCTTAGAAGCTATCATTAACCAACTGACGACCGAAGCAGCTCAAATTGACCGCCAGCGTGGTGAGGCCTTACGGCCTTTGTTTGATGAGCAATTATTTCGTTGCCGCAGCAAGCTACTAACACCGTGTGTTGATGAAATCCACCATGAAATAACAGCATTGCGTAAAGAGCGCCAGGCCGGAAAGCTGCTCCCCTCTCGGACTCAACATATCTGCGAGAAAGTCATCGCTCAAATTCAGGCGATCCAACGCGAACTGGCGACGTTGAAAATCCGTAAAAATGAACCCAAAAGGCCAGGTAGCTGGCGCCGTCCAATCAATGAGCTCTATCAGGACCTGTCCCAGCACAAAGACTGGGAGCGCCGTTTGGCAGCAATGCTACGGGATAAAGAACTGTTATTCCGCCACTGCTCGACAATGACTGAACAGCAAAATCTACAACAAGAAATTCTGGCGCTTGAAGGGCGATTATCACGCTGTCGTACTGCGCTGGTAAGCATTGAAAAGAGCATTACTCATCGTGAGCGAAAAGGGTAAAAGGCTTTACTGCGCCCTGTTCCCCGGCAACTCGTACACCACACTCATCCATAAGAAAGGTCAGTATGACAAAAGACAATCCCTCAGCATCGCTGGCAGAAGCCCCTGAAGACACTCAATTGGCTGTCGATCTCATTTATCTGCTAGAAAGTAATGAAATCGAACCGCAGGTGGCTCTTTCAGCCCTGGAGATCGTAAAGAAAGATCTGGAAGCTAAGTTAGGGTAAAGATTCATTCTTTGCTCTTATTCATTC
The DNA here is from genome assembly GCF_057456235.1 of Photobacterium sp. NCBI lineage: Bacteria > Pseudomonadati > Pseudomonadota > Gammaproteobacteria > Vibrionales > Vibrionaceae > Photobacterium > Photobacterium sp. The sequence goes on from NZ_JBVCPH010000010.1 coordinate 95,928, forward strand.
CAGCTCAAATAAAGAGTCATAAAATTGACCATTTGTTTAATTGATCGCCATATAATTAACGTTTTTTGTGCTGACAGCACATTATTTAAAATATCATTTCATCTTGATTCGAAAATAAATAGAATGGGCTTCTCAGATCATCATTAAATATCACTCAATAATAATGATGGCTAATACTTATTTTTCATCACTAAGGTTTATTCATGAAGAAGGAATTTCGTATCGCTGCGATTGTTGCAGCCATTACGCTATCAGGTTGTGCGTCAGATTCTAATTCAACAACCAGTCTACCATTAGAAACCAATCAGGCTCAAAACGAGACTCAACTTCAGGATGTCACCCAAGCACTTGATTTCGCGAACAATACATTAGAAGAATCACACAAAATAGAATTAGCTTGGTTTGCAACAGAACAAGTAAAAGATGCCGTCGATGCCCTGAATGAAGCCAAAGAGTATTTTGCTGAATTTGAACATGATCCATCAGAGGCAAATAGCAGTGCAGGAATATTCAGTTCTAAAACCAATATTCAGGAAACTCAAGATGCATTAGCACAATTTAATGTTTATATTCAAAAGGCTAACGCTATCCGTAGTGAAGCTTTAACGGTATTAGAAGAAGCCTTTAGTTATCGCAAGCAACTGGATAGCATTGAGGCTGAGAAATATTACCCGAGCACAACTAAACAATTAGAACAGCAACTAAAGAAATTGGTTAATTACGTTGCCGATGACAACGCTGAAAATGCAATCAAATACCAACCAGAACTCGTGCGAAAACAGCGCGTTCTGGAGGTCAAAACAGTTACCAACATTTACCTGTCTGAAAGTCAGAAAGAGCTAATACGCCAGAAAACAGCGAATATCAGCAGGCATGCACCAGAGACCCTGCGCCATGCTGAAGCAACACTAAAAGCGGCCGAAGCGTTTATTAACGCTGAACCAAGAGCCATCTCGCGCATTGCTGATAAAGCAGAAGAAGCCCGCTTTGCCCTTGCCCATTCACAGCAAGTTGCTACGGCCGTGCAAAAGCTGAAAGCGATGCCGCAAAGCGATTATGAGCGCCACATTGTCAGCTATGAAAAAATTCTGCTGGAAGTCAGCGTCGCTCTCGGCTCTGGTGATCTGCGTGATCAGCCGATATCCCTGCAAGGCAAGCATCTGGTCAATCACATCAAAACTAACCTGCAAGGGCAAAACGACAGCCTGATGGCGCAGAAAGAAGCCGAAGCCAAGTTAGAAAACAAACACGATCAGAACAGCGCTCTACAGCTGGAAATCGCCGAACTCAAAGCAACATCCGCCAAAGAGCGCCGGATGCTCAGCGAAGAAAAGAATCGCTATTTACAGCAGGTTGCCGAGCTGTCGGCACAGCTTAACCGGGCTAAATCACCCCAAGCCGTCCAGCCAGAGCAAGTCTCTCCGGTGAAAAATACTGAAGCAGACCAAAAGCCGGTACAAAAAACGGAGGTTTCAGCAACGGAGACTCCTGTTGAGAATGCAACGGCAGAAATCACCGCTGAAACGACAAGTTAACCCAAGACCTTCTATTGGATAAAAAAAGAGCCTTTGCTCAGCAAAGGCTCTTTGTTATTTTTCCCGGAATAAATTAAGATTTAGGCATTAAGACATGTTCAAGCTGCGTTGTTTTACTGCCCATTAACCGCTCGATTAAATGGTTAATGTCATCTCTGCTGATCTGCTCGATCTGCTTGTCAGGATCATTAACCGCATCCAGACCATAACCATGTACCAGATAGCGCGTCATAAACCAGGACATTTCTTGTGCATTGGTCGCCATTGGCTTCAAGTCACTGGCCAGCTGTTTCGCGGCAGAATCTCGCTCCTCCTCGGTAATACCTGAACGTAAATCACCGATAAGTTCGGCCATCGCGCTGCGCACCAGATCCAATTTCCCGGCATCGGCATTAATTTCAAGTATCAACCGCGAAACTTTACTTCCATCAGGCATGATATTAAAGGCCGTCGGCGAATAACCCAAGCCATATTTCTCACGTAATAACGTTATCGCTCGCTGAGAAAATACCCTCAGCATCATATCTTCGGCAAAGACATCCTCGACGGTTTTGGCGTTACCTTCGGCCAGAAAGCTCACCCCGTAAAACATGCCGGATTCATTGGATATCGGCAGTAAAATATCCTCTGGCTGCTTATCAAATTCAATAATATGGTGGTTATCACTTGGCTTCGCCATAGGGATATTCGCAACATAGCGGGTCAGTAGCGGTACGAGCTCATCGGCTTCAATATTACCGACAACCACCAGCTTGAAACCTCGGTTCTGACCAAACAATTGCCGATAAACTTGCTGAACCTGCCCTGCACTCACGCCTTGATAGGTCTTACCGTCATGAATATAACGCAGGCTATCAGGCGTATAGAGATGACTATAGATCTCTGCATTAAACCTGCCGCCAGACGATGCCAACCAATTATCACGCTCGCTGGCAAATTGTTGCTGTACTTGCTTAAACTGAACTTCATTTACCTTTGCATGGCTTGCCGCTTCTCGCAATGCCGCGAAAGCCAGCGGTACTTTTTCGTAACGAGTCTGAAGGTAAAAACCGTGTTGGGTTTCATCGATAAACGGATTGAGCATCGTTTCATTACGCGTCATATATTGATTCAGCTGTGCCGCGTTAAAATCGCCCAACCCGCTGCGAAGAAATGTATTTACGGTTAAATTAGAGGCCGCATACAAAGCAGGATCCAATGCCGCTATTCCCCCCAACGATGAGTAATACATATAGACTTGCTTTTCGGCGGCCGGCATCTGCTTCAGCCACACTTCCACCCCATTGCCTAATTGCCACTTCGTGGTATCTGGACTTATTTGCTCAGTGCTTACAATGGCTCCCAATGTTGACGGAACCGGAAAATCCGTCATGGTTTTAGCCATAAGCAGAGGCGCCCCTTCAGCATCGAAAAGTACCTTATAAGCTTGGTTAGTCAGCTCCAGCTCAAAGGGTTGCTCTTGCTTTTCGATACCAAAAAAGGGTGTTGTAGACTTTTTGCTCAGCCTGTTTTTTAGTGCCTTATTTGTTTTCGCTAACTCGTTGGATTCAATAAAGGCTGTCAGGTTGGCTTTATAATCCTCTTTTGCCTGAACAGGCATTTGATCAATCAATGCATATACTTTGACATCCGCCATTTTACCCGACGTCATCTGCCGCCAGTCACCGTCAATATTTTCCAAATCACGGTTAAACAGGGCTAATGCTGTGCTTAACTCAACAGCTCCCACCCCGTGATCGCGCAGGCTCGCCAACTCCTTGGCCAAGAAAGCCTGACTCTGTATGCGATCTGATGCGTTAAATGAAATATCAATCACTACCTGCTTGCGATCAAGCAGATCAAACGGCATAACCATTACTGCGTGGATCGGGGTATTGGTGGCTAACATCCGTTCACGTAATCGTTGCTCAATCAGAATATTCAGCAAATTATCATTCATGATCTTCTGCTGATCGGCATGAGAGCTAAATGCCCTCGCCTCAAGATCAAACACGATACTCATGGTTGCAAGCTGACCTTGCGGAGCAATCAGGGCTATCGGATTCTCACCGACAGGATTCACCTTAAAATCTTCTGCTTGCTGGGCACCCGGATCTTGCTGCCAGCTCGTAAACATCTCACTGACAAGTTGCTCGGCTTGCATTGCCGTAAAGTCGCCGGAAATAACCAGTTCAGCATTATTAGGCTGATACCAGCTTGCATAGAAGGCCGCTAATTCTGCAGGATCAATATTTTCAATTGAAGCTTTGGTTCCCAGTACATCATGCTTACTGTGTTCACTATTAGCCAACAAAGCAAAATGCGCCTGCAGATCAAGCGGCATTTCATTTGGTCGTGATTGACGAATTTCACCTAACACCACTCCTTTTTCGGCTTCAATGGCGTCGGGGGTTAATAACAGGCCGTCAGCAACATCTCTGAACCAGGTCAGGGCCGGCTGCAGTTCAGTTTGATCAGGCAGCGCTATCTGATAAACCGTATGGTCATAATAAGTATAAGCATTCAGGTCGTTACCAAAATCAACACCGACCTTTTCAAACAAGGCGACAACGTCATTTTCGCTGAAGTGCTGACTGCCGTTAAATGCCATGTGTTCGAGGAAATGGGCATACCCCTGCTGCTGCTCTGTTTCTTGCAGGCTACCGGCGTGGATCAAAAAGCGAATTTCTACCGGCTCACCGGCTTTAGGGTGAAAGTGGTATTTCATCCCGTTGGTCAGCACACCTTGTTGCCAATCCGGATCTGGCACTATCGGTTTCTGCTCAGCAAGATTGGTTTGGCTGCAACCAATCAAAACTATAGCCAAAGAAAACAATACAACTATTCTCGATATAATGCCTTGCCTCATGTTTTTAGTCCCATATATATAAATTAATCAGCATATTAGCCTTTATGAAAAGGTGTTAAAAATATCAATAAAAACAAATGACTCCTCTAAAACAAAAACAACGAACGGATTCACACTTCAAAAAAGAAACAGTGTGCAATAGTAACTTGTTCCTGTAAAGGCTCGAATAAGAATAATATCTGCAGATCTGCGCCCGACCTTAGTGCCTGGAAATTATCACAGAGACAGCATATTGAGATCACTTAGGTATACACTTAAATATGTTGCATGCCGCCCCGGAGTACATAAGGACACTATGATGAAAAAGATGATTAATCATGTTGATAACATCGTAAGAGAGCAACTGGAAGGGATCGCTAAGGCGTACCCGGAACTACAGGTAAACTTTGAACCTTTTTATATCTGTCGCAAAACACGCGGCAAGCCTAAAGTCGCACTGATTTCAGGCGGCGGTAGCGGTCACGAGCCGATGCATGGCGGCTATGTCGGTTTTGGCATGTTAGACGGCGCATGCCCGGGGGAAATGTTTACGTCACCAACCCCGGATCAAATGTACGAATGCGGCCAGCAGGTTAATTCCGGAAAAGGGGTTCTGTTTTTAGTTAAAAACTATACCGGCGATGTGCTGAATTTTGAAACCGCCGTCGAGCTGCTTCATGGCGACGGCATTGCAGTTCAAGCCGCATTGATCGATGACGATGTCGCCGTAAAAGACAGTTTATACACTGCAGGCCGGCGCGGTGTCGCCGCTACCGTGCTGGCAGAAAAAATATTGGGCGCCGCGACAGAAGAAGGCTATACCCTGGAGCAATGCACCAAACTCGCTAAACGCATCACTAACCGTGGCCGCTCAATAGGTATTGCCCTGTCTGCCTGTACCGTGCCGGCAGTCGGTAAACCGGGCTTTGATTTGGCAGACAACGAAATTGAATTTGGTGTCGGCATTCATGGCGAACCCGGGATCAGACGAGCGCCTTTCACTGACAGCGACACCGTTACCACCGAGATGATGGCAGAAATATTTGATAACGCCCCATATCAACGCACCATTCGCCGCTGGAACAACGACACCGGCGAATGGCAAGAAGAAAGCTGGACGACGGAAGCCCTGAATAGGGGCGATAAAGTGATTGTGCTGGTTAATAGCCTCGGCGGCACCCCTATTTCTGAACTCTATTGTGTCTTCCGTAAAGTCGCTGAATTACTTGAGCAACAAGGTATTACCATCAAGCGTAACCTGATCGGCGCTTACTGCACATCACTTGATATGCAAGGTGTCTCGATTACCGTTCTGAAAGTCGATGATGAAATGCTGTCACTGTGGGATAGGCCCGTAAATACACCAGTGCTACGCTGGGGCTGTTAGCTAAAGCGAATGATGGAGGCCAACATGATAGTGACTAAGCAGCACATTGTTAAATGGCTGGAAACCGCCGCTGATATTTTTTCCCGGCAGGAGAATTTTCTCACCGAATTAGACCGTCAGATTGGCGATGCCGATCATGGCTTAAATATGAATCGTGGTTTTCGAAAAGTGATGGAGAAGCTCCCAGCCGTGGCCGACAAAGACATTGGGAGCATATTAAAAGCCACCGGAATGACACTGCTGTCAAGCATCGGCGGTGCCAGCGGGCCGCTGTATGGCACCTTCTTCATTCGCGCAGCATCCAGCGTTATGGGAAAAGAAGAACTGACATTAGAGGAGCTTGTGACAATACTCGATGACGGTGTCAAAGGCGTGCAGCTACGAGGTAAGGCTGTCGCGGGCGATAAAACCATGGTTGACACCTGGCTCGCGGTGATCAACAGCCTACGACAGCAACCAGGTAGTGAAATGGACCTCGCGCTGGAACACGCAGCACAAGCGGCTGAACAAGGCATGAAAGCCACTATAGAAATGCAAGCTCGTAAAGGGCGGGCAAGCTATCTGGGTGAACGCTCTATCGGCCACCAAGATCCCGGAGCAACCTCGTCATACTTCTTATTTACCGCCCTGTGTGACAATGTATTACTGTCACGGTAAGGTCTGACCAAGGTTTAACATGGTAAATATTGTCATTGTTTCTCATAGCCGGCGTTTAGCTGAAGGCGTTGTAGAGCTGGCCGTTCAAATGACCCGCGGACGAATAAAAATGGCCATTGCCGCAGGTATCGACGAGCCCGACAACGACAAAAAAAACGGCCTCGGTACCGATGTCGTTGCTGTCATGTCAGCCATTGAGCAGGTCTATTCCGCTGACGGGGTATTGGTGCTGGTTGATATGGGCAGTGCCATTCTCAGTGCAGATATGGCGCTGGAATTACTCGGTAGTGAACAGGCAAAAGCCGTATACGTTTGTGCCGCACCACTGGTTGAAGGCTCTATTGCCGCCAGTGTCGCCGCCGCGGCCGGCATGCCGATTGAACAAGTGATCCATGAAGCCCACGGAGCGCTTGCCGCCAAATACCGACAACTGAATCAAACCATGCCGCTACCCGCTGAAAAGCCATCGGCTGCATCTCTCGTAGCCGCGCCTCTTTCAACCGATACTCGAAAAGCGGTGATCCCGCAGCCTGCTGAGCAATTGCAGTTTTCATGGCAGATCCAAAATCCACACGGTATCCACCTCCGTTCGGCCGCAGCCATTGTCACCGCCGTCAGTCCGTTTGATGCCGACGTATGGCTCAGCAAAGGTGGGCAGCAAATCAATGCCAAAAGCATCAATAAAATCACCCTGCTTGGCCTTAAGCATCACGATACAGTGATTTGCATCACCCGCGGGAAAGAAGCGGGGCCAGCCCTCAATGCATTTCGCGCGTTGGCCCAGCGGCATTTCGGAGAAGATCTTTCCGGCGAAGACATTCTCAGAGAAGGTATGTCCGGAAAAAACACGGTTCGGTAAGCTGAACTTACTGGATTACTGGCCCGTGACGGGCGGCGTTCTGGGCAACTTAAAAATAATCAGGCACTGTCATTCCGGCTCCTCTCTTGGTCTTGCCCGTTAGCTCATTAACCAGCAATGTGGTGATTTCCCCTGCCGGCTTGGGTCGACTGAACATATAGCCTTGCAGCATATCGCAGCCTTCCTTGAGCAAAAAGGCTAGGTGTTCCGGCTCTTCAACCCCCTCCGCCACCACCTTAAACCCCAGAGCATGGGCCATGGTGATAACGGCAGATAAAATCACATTGTTATTCCTGTTATTAATTTCACACATAAAACTTCTGTCTATCTTAAGAATATCAATGGGCAGGTTTCTCAGGTAGCTAAGAGAAGAATAACCGGTTCCAAAATCATCAAGTGCAATGTTAATATTTTTATCATGCAACCGCTCCAGCATGGCGAAAACGTCCTGCTCGCCATTTATAATGGCTGTTTCTGTTAACTCAATATAGAGTGAGCCCGGAATGATTCCACTGTTCATAATGCAATCACTTAACTCTTCAGCAAAATTAAGGTTATTCAGTTGTATTGCAGATACGTTGATTGCCAGCTGGATCTCGGTAATCCCCATATCCTGCCAAACTTTTAGTTGACGGCATGCTTCTCGAATAACCCAGTCACCAATGGCCGTGATCAAACCATTTTTTTCGGCTAACGGAATAAACAGATCGGGTGGGATCCAACCTAATTCTGGATCATTCCAGCGAATAAGGGCTTCCAGTGAAGTAATATGATGGGTACGGCCATCGATGATTGGCTGGAAATAAAGTTCAAACACCTCTCTTTCTATCGCTTCATGCATTTTTTGCCCGATGTTCGAAAACTCATAATTCTGCTGGCTAAGCATATCAGTGAAGTTCTGGTATCTCCCTCTACCCATTTTTTTAGCATGATACATAGCAATATCGGCATTTTTTATCAGCTCCTGGGTCGTAATGCCGTTCTCGGGATAACACGCGATACCAATACTGCCGCTGATATAATAATTTTTATCGTCAATCTTGATTGGTAAAGCAATCACATCAAGAATTCGTTGAGCGACTTTTTCCACACCAGCCACCGCGGAATCGCCAGTAAGCAGCACCGTAAACTCATCGCCGCCAAGTCTGGCAATCATATCTCTTTCGTTGATATAACTGATGCAATCTTTCTCGCGCAGATTTTTATGAATACGAAGCGCCACCTCGTGAAGCAGCTGATCACCGGCGCAATGACCAAGGCTGTCATTGATCTGCTTAAAATTATCTAAGTCGATGAACATGACGGCAAGATGACTATTATCATTAATTGCGCTTTCTAACGTTCTGTTGAGATGCTTGGTAAACATGAAACGGTTAGGTAAGCCCGTCAGGAAATCATTGAATGCCAGATCGCGGATCTTTTCATTCGATTTAAAGAGTTTAAAGCTCATTCGATTAAATTCATGGCCTAGCTCATTCAGTTCGTCATCTCCCGACGTTTTCACCTGAACCAATTCATTGTCATGACTTAAGCGTAAAAAAGCCTGATGCAGATTTTTCAGTGGCCGGACAATTTGAAAATGGCTGAAAGAAACCAGCAAGGGGATAAATATTATAATAGAAAACAGAGTAATGATGGCCACAAGCATACTGATATTACGGCTCGATTGTAATAAGACCTTATACGGTAGCAGTGCATGAAGCCGTAATTGATGTTGCAGGTTAACGCTGGTGTGGTAGTAATCTTTTCCCTCTATATCGAGAAGATTAAAAGTGCTCTCTTCGGCCGATTTTAATTTCGATGCTAAATCAAGTGGCGTTATAGTTTTCGCATTTTTTGCCGAATAAGGTAATACGACTTCCCCCGATTGTTCGGTGATTAAAAAACGTCCCCCACTCCAGGAAAAATCACTCAAGGCATCATTTAACACCTCCAAGTTTACGGTTATTACCAGGTAACCACGCACTTTCGGAAGGGCGGTAAAAGAATCGACCGCCTTGTTGATAATATCTAGCCGTTTAGAAACATACAGGCTGAATTCACCATTGTCTGGATTAACCATAAATTTCGCATGGTGATTATTCTCATTTTTCGCGATGGCCGAAAACAATACGCTCCCCTGTTCGGTTTCTGTCTGGTTCGGAATAAAAGGAACCGTTAACCGGAGATCTTCATAACCATCGGGCAATATCACCCGCATTTCATAATACTCGGGAAATACCTGCATAATACTTTTCAGCTTGCTTAACAAAGGGCGCTGCATCAACGTATAGCGCTCTTCTTTATCATCGGTCAGTATATAGTTTCTTAATAAATCGTCTTCCGTGATCAGTTCGACATTGGCTTGTGCTGTTTTCACAAGCCTGTCGGTCTGAGCAACAATTTGCTCAAGAAATTTTGTTATCTGAGTCACACTGCCCTGCTCTGCAGTGCTTCTGAGTTCAACAAAAGCAATGGTACCTAGCAGCACTTGCGGTATGCAAAGCAACAGTACAAGAAGGATTGGCAGCTTGACTTTTAGTTTCATCGCGAAAGCTACTGAATAATACTGATGGCAAGCCTATTGCGTTGACGCTGCGCATCGGCTGAAAGTAACTTATAAAACTCGGATTTTTTCAGGCTGTCCGGGTCCGGGTAAATCGCCTCGTTGCTCAAAAACGCCTCAGGTAACAGCTTTTCCGCCGCCAAATTGGGTGAGGCATTGCAAACAAATTGGGCCAGTTGGGCCGCATTCTCCGGCTGGTTGATAAAGTTGAGAAAGGCATAGGCCAGTTCAGGCTGTTTTGCGTTCGCGCCGATAGTTAAATAGTCGACCCAGATCCCACCTCCCTCTTCAGGCAGCACAAAAGTCAGATTTTCACTGTGCTTCTGTACCATCACGGCATCACCGTTATAAACCATCGACGCCAGAATCGTCCCGGATACGATGGGTGAAGTTTCATCAAGTGTCATGTAAATATAGGAATTAACCATGTTTTTTTGGGCATGCAACACTGCTTCGACCTCTTTAAGTTCGGTACTCTCTTCGCTATTGGCCGAATAGCCCAGTGATTTCAACCCCATACCAATCAGATCACGGGTATCCTCAAACATGCCAATTTTACCTCGTAGCTCAGGAATGGGATGATAAAGTTGCTGCCAGCGGGTGATTGGCTCTTCAAGTAAGTCATGCCGGTAGATAATACCCACGGTTCCCCAGAAGTAAGGGACTGCATACTGCTCTGCCCCTGAGAAGGTACTTCGCCACTCCGGGTTGATATGTTGTAAGGTAGGGAGTTTCTCTTGTTCCAGCTCAGCCAGCCAACCGCGCTTGATATAGCTTGCCAGATCAACACCGGAAGAAAGGATCAGATCATACCCTTCAGCATTATTTTGCAGCAACATTTCAGATCGCTGTTGATCAGAGCCGAAGTATATTTCAACCACTTTGGCCTGATACTGTTGTTCAAAACGCTGAACAAGCTCGGGGTCAAGGTATTCACTCCAGTTTAGAATCGATAAGACTTTCTCAGCACAATAGGCTGATTGAGGAAAAAAAGATGAAGAACAAAGGATAAGCACGGCACTTATCATTGATATTTTTATCGTTGTCATAAGCACACTAATCCTTGGCCATCTACATTCCAGATTAGTAAACGATAATAAAATTTACAAGACAGCCATGCCTGCCTTTCTATCTACATTCCCACGTTTGGCTTAATTAGCCAAAGGCTTAGCGAATATGTGGCGTTGATTGAAAGTAGCGAGGGAAAAACAAAAAAAAAGTGCGATGATATTTTATTTATTCACTTTATCCTCAAGCCCAATATCATCAGCATCATCTTCAACAAGCTTTTGTTTCTCCGCTTGTTTTTCATGCAGAGCATCAATTAACTTTCGGTTTAGTTCGGCAAAATAGATATCTTCTTCCGCCTTTCCCTTCAGACGCATACGCTCAGTGAAGTCAGCCATATTAATACCTCAAATAACCCTCATAGATTAATATTAGCTTATTAAGCTGTATCAAGTAGATCTGGATACTACCTGCAAATAAAAGAGAAGATAGATGCGATGGAAGTTTGAGTGCGCCGGGGGGGAAGAGCGACGGCTTGGCTTTACACGAGGATAGAAGGTAAAACTGAGATTGCTTGTGATGACTTAAGCAAGTGCTAGGACCTGCCCAACAACCTCAGATTCATTAGTCAGGTTAGATGCCTGCACGCTTTAACAAGCCAGTCATCAATGGTGAGCTTGCCTTCACCTGTTTAGACTTAGCCTTAAACTCACGAGCCAATGCCACATCGTGCATTTCGTTCGCGATATAAATCATCGACTGGTACATATCGCGTGGTGTTTTGATGCGTGCAGCGTCGTTTAGCGGACTGATGATTTTAACAACATCCCCGCCCGTTTTGTTGTACTTATTGGCATACTCAAGAACAGAATCAAACAACTTATCCAAATCAAGCATAAAGTCAGAGTTCTCTACACCCTGCTTCTTCATCTCTTTCAGGTTTCGCTTTCTTACTTGCTTAATGATAAATCCAGGCGTGTTTAATTTCCGATAACCGTAGAAACCCGCAAGAATCAGTAAGACAGTACCACCTGCCACATACCCCCAAATTGAACCTGAAGATTCAACAACCGGCTGAACCACATCGACAGCATTTGCAACAGAGACTGGCACATCAGACATATTTGTAACCTTTAACTTAAATAAAACGGAACATCAGAGACATTATGCATGCCGCAACCAAAGGGCTATGCGTTTTATCAATTTTTATGTCGAATAGAGTGACAGAGGTCAAGATTTTGACAATTCCTCGCCATCATTGGTGCGGCAAAGGGAAGGCTCGCCTATGCATCCCAGCGTTTTGTGCCTGTCTATAGCCTGGCTGACGCCAACTGGCAGCGCGGGATATCTGCTGGATCAGGTTGGCCATCGGCATCGCATTTAGCTAACAGCTAACAGCTAACAGCTAACAGCTAACAGGAGATTTTTCAGTTAGCCATTGGTTCAACATTGCGGTCAAGGCAGGCTTAGAGGCTGGTTTAGTCAGATAGCCATCCATCATGTTGCTGATGATTTCCAGCTCTCGCGATCCAGACTCGCCTGATAGCGCTATGACGGGGGTAGCAGGGCTGAGCTGTTTGATTTTTGCTGCTGCATCAAAACCATTCATCACTGGCATTTGAATGTCCATGAGAACAAGATCGATAGGATTGTTCTGGAATATATCGACCGCGATTTTGCCATTATTTGCCTGAATCGTATCAATACCCAGTTGTTCGAGGTAGAGCTTTATCAAGGCACGTTGAACCTCTTGATCGTCAACGATCAGAATCGTTTTTCCGCCATAATCTCCTGTCGCCGGCGTAGATAGCGGTTGATTGGCAACAGAACCTGGCTGACGTTGCACAGCGTCTATCACAGATGAATGGTTCACTACCTCATCGTAAATTGAACTCTCAACAGACAAGATCGGGAAAATCAAATGGAACTCGGTGTACTCCCCATGTTTTGATTTGCACTGAATACGGCCGCCAAAGGAGTTCATGACTCGTAAACAATACCCGAGCCCAAGACCACTACCACCATTTTTGTTATAACTAAAAAAGTCGTCAAAGATCCGCGTGCGGATATTCTCTGGTATACCTGGCCCGGTATCTCTGAAAACGACCCTATTTTCGTGACCGTTAGAACAAGATGTTATTTCAATGCGGCTCTCTGGATAGGAATCAAAATAGTAAATCGAATTACGGCATAAATTGAAAATCACAAAGTTAAATAACGTATCGTTGACCCTGACAGAAAAGTCTTCATTGATATTCAGATGCACCCTGCTTTCAATTTGTTCACTCTCAAAACCATATTGATTAAGGGCCTGCATCAATAAGCGCTTGATCGGTGATGTCGTCATTGGTTCTTGATCGAGCGATGAGTTGTTCACTTCTCGCAAAATGATATTGATCAGCTGCCTCCCCCTGTCAATTGCCATCTTACCTTTTTCTATCTGATCCAGAAGCGTCTTGAGATCAGCCTGTGTTTGCACCTGTATTTGGAGTGTTTCCAGGTTGAGTTGCAATTGAGTCAGGGGGTTGCGCATTTCATGCGCGATTGAATTTGCTAATGCCTGAGATTGACAAATCCGTCGCTCAAAATTGATGTAACCTTGCGCTTGTTTCAGCACTTTTTCTAATACCACTAACTCTTCATTTGAAAACAATCGACCGTCTTGCTTATGGGGTGAAATCAACAGATGCGAAATCATCTGCTGGCTGTCAAAAAGCGGCATAACAACGGCCGCTTCGTTCTGGCTCATTTTATAATGTAATGCAGCAAGGGTATCTTGGCCGGTACTGTTATCGAGCTTATCGGTAATCTCTTCAAATACCAGGGGTTCTCGGATTTTGGCTAAATAATGAGTATAAACATCTGAATCATGAGAGTTTTTCACTAGCTGCATTTTGTTGCCGGGAACATTCAACAGTGTTGCCAGCTTCTGAATAGCCGTTGTCGGTGATGATTGAAACTCTTCAACCAAAGAGTATATTTGCTCTGTTGGTGGCATAGGGGAATTGTACACCATTAAACTGGTGTATTTTTTCACTCGGTTCAACAGTTTCTGCCATGTGAGACCAAGGATCACGCTGTAAGCAACAATAAGCTCAAATTGGTACGCCGTGAAATCCATCACAAGGGAGAGCGGCACCAAATACAGCACACTGGTCACCGCTACCGTTAAAGCCAAGAAAAACAAATATTTGATACTGTAAAAGCGGGAAGTAAGCGAGGCGTAACCCATCAGCAGCATTTCGCTGATCGAGAAAGCGGGTGGCAGCCAGGTAAGGGAAAAATCACCGAGGAAATAAGTCATTCCCAGATGAATCGTTGCCGTTGACAGCATGAACACCACAATACCAGCAATCATGTAGTTATTTTTGGTCAGACTGAGCTTACTACTCCGCCTGCGCATGGCGATAAGGTTCGTCAGGGTGAGTACGACCAGCGTTATCAAGCTCATAAAGAACACGGAGGTCTGGGGTCCAAAGTCGATAATGAAATCACTTGGAGCCACGATCGCAACATTTTTTACCGTTAGATTTGGTTGTAGGTTCACATACAGAGAGTAGAAAGAAAGCCCATAAAAAACAATAAATTGCCATTTAAAAACCTGCCGTTTTTCCTTTGCAGCTGAGAGACGGCATGAAAAATAAAACGCAAATGCAAAAGCAAAGAAGGACGCCAGATTAGCCAATTTGGCCATGAATATGCCGCCAGCGTCACCAAACTCGACAAGCAGATCAGTGTGGAAATAAGCATTGCTTGAAATCCACAACGTGATGCAGCTGGAATATGCAATATATGCTGCGTGATAAGTCCCTAAAATCTTTTCATTTTTTAACTTCAGGGTATAGCAGTAGTAAAGCAACCACGCCATGACCATACTGGTAGCGAGCAGTAGGATAATGGCTTTGGGATACATAATTGATTGCAGGTTCAAGTCAAACATTGGTCACCTAGAGGTTCGCCTTATTCTTTCGTCCAATTAAAACCGCCCGCTTATAATCTCGGAATAAGACATTCTCAAATACTTTGTCCATATAATCGAAGTTCCAAAAACCCCGATATGTAATCACGCCTTCACCATTGATATCACAATAGCAACTATGGAAGTAAGCTCTCTTATCAATGGCTTTATAGAAGTTAAGCATAAATGGCTGCTCTATGATCGTCAGACCGACCACATAACCCGCATTACACAACGTGCTCATCAGCAATTTCTGAGTCAGATATAAGTAATACAGCCTTTGCTGATGTGTCCCACTTACGGTCAAACGCAACACTTCACAGATTGAGGACGTATTATCAAGGTTAAACGCCAATATCTGATTAAACTCTGAAGCCGTATCACAGCTTTTCATTAGCGGAGGATCAAATAACTGGTGCCGATTCAACTCGCAATATGCATGAGGAGGTAAGCACATTGTCCATTTTTCGCTTTCAAATTGCGGAGCCAGACTCAACCAGGTTGCTTTTTGGTTCCAATCTTGAATCAACGCTGATGCGACGATAACTCGTATTCCGCTATCGGCCTGGTCGCTAAACAGTATGAAGTGCTTCCCTTCCCTGGAAAGCGACAGAGCAAACAGCATTTCATACCATTCTTCTCCACGGACAAAAAGTTCTAGGTTTATCAGGCATATTGCGTCGCAGAGTTTCATCGGCGCGTCATCATAAAGGGTATTGAACAAACGACAATCAGTTTCAATGTTGTCGATCAGCTCTCCTCGATAGTCCTTGTCTTCATAAGTCAGGGGATCAGGGGATAAGCGCTTCAATGGCGCCTCGGCGTACTTGGCTTTCACGTCGTGGATTTCGTAATCACACCAAAACGCTAGCCAGTGTGGATACCACAAACACGCCGCTTGCTCTATCAGTAACAGATCATCCGGCAGGCCCTCACTATCCCCCAAGCATAGTTCAGAATAGTTAACTGCTTTGAATATGGTTGCCAGATTCGCGCTGTGGAGTTCTGGTTTGAGTTGTAAAATCTGTGCCTTACGCTTAAAAGTCAGTTTTTGAAACAACTCTGTGCGTGTTCGATGGGAAAAACGGTCTTTAACCTGAGAAAATAACGCAATACGGCATAAATCTTCCGTCATAGCGTTGTTGAATTGAATTGGCATTTGAACAGCAGCCTCAATCTTCATAGTACGCTCTAGATATTACATTTATTATCAACCATATAAGCACATATTTTACTGATATCCCACCCTCAAGCCGACTCTCCGAGGCCAAGTGATCATAGTGTGATCGACTTCACTATCGGCCTCCGGCGTTCGGCCCCATTGCCGTAGAACAGAGCTTGATTATGCGCCAGGCAGCGGCAGGGATGACTGGCACAGAAACATATAGAGTCCGGTGCCTGCCATGATGCTCAGCAGGGCATTGCCGCGCCAGAGATGCAAAACCACCACCAGAGCAAGCGCCAGCAATTCTGCTGGGCCATCGGTGTACGTGGTAAAGCGCAGGTCGCGAAAACAGTAGATCAGCAACAGCACCATCATCACCGGCGGCAGGTAACGCCCCAGGTAGAGCAACATCGGATGGTCGCTGATCTTGTACAGCAGAACGAACGACAGCGCCCGGGTCATAAAAGTCGCGACGGCCATCACCGCAATAACCAGCAACAAGTAGTGAATATCTTGCATCTAGAGAGATCCCTGTGCGATCGCTTCGGTAGGCTTTTGTCCCCGGCGAAGGACCAGCAGGACAATAATAGACAGCAGGATCGACATCAGCAGCATATTGTCCCGACTGAACAGCCAGATCGACAGGAATGCCACGGCTCCTGCCATCACAAAAGGTCGAGACTCGCGGATCGTCTTGTACTGCTCGATCGCCAGCACCATAAACAACGCCGGAAGGGTAAAATCGAGCCCTGTGGTATCAATCGTTATATTGGCACCCAAAATAGCACCGAGGGTCGAGCCGAGCACCCAATAGCTATGATTCAATGCGGTGATCAACAGATAGAAGTCGGTCTCATCTTTATCTTCGGGCGGCCGGATGCCGGTCAGCAGCGAATAGGTCTCGTCCGTCAACCCGAAGATCAGGTAAAACTTGCGCCACCCGTTGGTCTTGAACTTGTTGATCAGCGAGATCCCGTAAAACACATGCCGAGAATTCAACAGCAAGGTAGTGATCGCCACTTCCATCAAACCAGCATGGTTGGCCAGCAAGCCTACCGCCATAAATTGCCCGGCACCCGCGTAGATCACCGTCGCCATCAACGTGGCGTAAACCCAGTGAAACCCAAGCTCGTTGAACAGGATCCCAAACGCAATCCCCAGTGGGATGTAACCAAACAGAACGGGAACGGTCGCCTTGAAGGCCGTCAGAAAAAGTGACTTATTCATTAATATGATGGATCTCCTATCCCTGAATTATAAATATTAATCAATACTTTACAAGTACAGGCTTGCTGCTCATGTCCAACACTGAGTATCCATGCTGTTACTATCAAGCACCCCGCAGGCGTCTAAACCGACGTCCAGGGCTGACACCAGCCTCGGTAATGGCCGGTTTCAGGTTGAATTCGTGGTCAATCATTAAGGGAGTGAATGCGCCAAACGGTTATTGCTCAAAACACACTTCTAGTGCCACTTCATCACATACATGCTGCTTCGTACAACGCTCGCAATCTTTCATGATTTTTTCAGGCAACAGAGCACGTGACGTTAAAATAAACCCTTGCTTCTTAAAGAACTCGGGAGTTCGGGTCAGCACAAACACTTTCTGGATTGCCATTTGTCTGGCTTTTTCCACCAAGTGATCCACAAGCGCCTTGCCTTGGCCTCTCCGTTGAGCTCCCGGATACACGCCCAATGAGCGAATTTCAGCTAAGCGAGAATCATAAGCGTATAAAGAGGCACATCCTGTCACAATCCCCTGTGCTTCTACAACCACAAAAAATCCAATCTCACGCACAATTTCCTGTTGCTCACGGGGTAAATTTTCACCTAATTCAGCCCAGTACTGCACCATGCTTTCAATAGCATCAAGATCGGCCAGCCGTGCGGATCTTACTCTGATATCCGTAGAATAATCGTCCGCTTCTTTGCCAACCACATGGTTACTCTGGCGAGTCCCTGCAAGAGTTGAAGAAGAAGGAATAATCACTTGTGATGCCATTGAGGGGTCTGGTGGCGGTACACAGCAGCGATCGGCCAGACCAAGAATAACCTGTTTTGGTGATTTGGTATCATTCCAGGGACGTGCGACTGTCTTTGCCATGCTCTGATCCTCTCAATTAACATATTAAGTTGTGTCAGTGCCAAGAGGAGTCCCGGGATACTCATGCAGTGATGGTTTGATATTAGAAATATTGACACCAAAACACTAGCTAAAACCTGCCGTAATTATGCCAAGTTCTGCTTGATTTATTCACGGTGGTGGAATGTAGAATTTGGATGATATTTATAGATAAGCAGTGAATTATATGGTCTCTGACATTAGCAAAAAGAAAAACAAAACGAATCAGAACAGATCGATCTTGAATAATTCCTCAGTTCACTGACGGTATGGGATCGTTCCGCCATCTTAATCCAGATATTCAATGTTACGGTGATTTTTAACTGAACGTCGCTTCGCTTAAGCTTCAAAAAATCATTTTTCCAGCCAGCTCTATGAAACAAACCTTTAATACAAACATTAAATCGAATTTATTAAAATGATATGACGATCTCTCACTGTTATAGCGCACTAAAAAAACAATATTATATTTTAAATCAATTGATTACAGATTTTTCCATTGGAATATATTGCGCAGCGGTGGGAATTAAGCATGAAGATAGAAAAAAATACTGCTTTTTTAGAGTAATGCATCTGTTTATAATACATTTTTAATCATAAACTTCGTAAATGAGTTTAAATTTATTGTATTTAATAGACGCTTTATCTGGATTTTCATATGAAAGGAGTAGATTAGCCTTGTACACGCATAGGTAAAATAACCGGCTAACGCTGATAACAATCATCCTATGTAATAGGAAAATATCTCTCTTTATGTGATAGAGGAATACCCTGCTAGGGCTAAATTTCTCTGTGTGATTTATTACTTGTAATAATAAGTCAACACACCGATGGGTTTTAAATCACCCATGTCATTTCGTCATTTAATTTTCTTTATATGCTCAATGATACTTAATCATGAAGCACTAGAACTTGAGACAAATCAATGTTTACATCTTTAAATATAAAGCGAGCTCTGTTGCTCGCTTCTGCTATCAGTTTGACAGGCTGTCGCTGGCATGGACACTCTGAAAATGATGGCAGCGCTCATCCGTCTGTACCTATTACTTTCACAAAGATATCTGGTCAGGTGTTTAAAGGCCCCTTAGCGCAGGCTAATATTGTGGCTTTTGATGCTGCAGGTAACCAGCTAGGTACTACGGACACTGATGCTAAGGGCTATTACTTATTGCCACTGAGTAGCCAGTATCAAGGGGTAATACGTATTGAAGCCAGCGGGGGGGAATATATTGATGAAGCCTCTGGTGAATTGACCCAATTAATAGGATCTATTCAAGCAGCTAAAGAGGTTTCGACTACCGATCCGGTGATTAATGTGACCTTACTAACCGAGTTGGCTGTACGTAAAGCTGAGGCATCTTCCGCAGGCTTGACAGCTGAATCAGTCGCAGCAGCCAATCGTAAAGTGGCTGAATCAATGGCATTGGAACTCGATATTGTTAGCGAAGCCCCTGTTGATCTACTTGATCCTATTAACCAAGAACAAATAGGAGAGAGAGTGGATTACGCGCTGGTCATCGCTGGTATGACCAAATTGGCGCAAACCGATAGCATTCAGATAGGGGAAGTTGTTGATAAGTTTAGCGATGATTTAGCTGACAACGGAGAGTTGGATGATATTGAACAATTAAATCGCCTTAATCAGGGGATTAATGACTTTATTGACTCAGATAATAATAAGGTGGTTGTAGATAAAGAAACCACCTCGAAAGATGAAGATTTCTACCGCAATACCCCCCCGGTTGTAGCCTCATTGGTTGAGCTAAGCCTTACAGAGAGGCAGCAAGGCCAGATTGCTCCCGCTATCACTGATGATAAAGATGGTTTGACCTATCAATGGCGACAGTTGTCTGGTTCGGCGGCGGCTATGGCTGATGCTGATACGGCAGCACTTACGATTACCCCTGCCGATACCACACAAACCACTGAGTTAACGTTTAGCTTAACGGTCACAGATCTAGGTGGTTTAAGCAGTCATCAAACTTATCGAGTAAAAGTTGCTCCTGCTCCAGTTATCTCAGGGGTTGCCTTTAAAGGGCCATTAACTGGCGCGACTGTGACGGCTTACCAACTTGATAAAACTGAAATCGGTCAGACAACTACGTCAGATAATGGTGATTATCTAATTAAAAACTACGGTTTATATCAGGGACCCGTTGTTGTCCAAGTCACCGGTGGGCAATATGTAAACGAAGCAACAGGCCAGACAGACACCCTTTTGCAGCCATTGCAAGCCGCATCAAATTTGCAACTGAGCGATACTACAATCAATATTACTCCGTTGACCGAATTGGCGGTTCGCAGGGCACTCGCGTTAGCCCCTGAATTGACGATAGATAATATTGGACAAGCTAATACAGAAATAGCACAAAGCTTTAGTATCAACGGCAGTTTGGTAACCACTACCCCAACAAATCTGATGGATGGAGACAATCAAGGTATTGTGGGAGTCGCTACTGACTATGCATTGGCGATTGCTGGCGCCATGATGAGTATAGATGCAGAAGCGAAAACATTGACACAATGGCTGGATAATTTGGCTTTAGATCTTAATGACAACGGACAGCTTGATGATGTGAGCTCATTAAATGCCTTGAACTCGGGAGTTAATAATTTTATTACTTCTCCGCAAAACGTAGCCCATTTATCAATTCACAATACTGAATTGGATACGGTGTTCTACCGCAATACCGCGCCACAGGTTAATCCTCTAACTGATAGGGTCAGCTATGAACGTGAGGCGCTAAACATCAGTGCAATTGTTAACGATGACAAAGGCAATATAGCGTATCAATGGCAACAGACTCAAGGAACAACAGTTAATTTTACTGGATCGTCTTCCAGCAGGGAAACGGTGGAAATAACGTTACCAAGTCTAACCCGTTCAGAAGAGATGGTCTTTAAGGTTACGGTGACCGATGAAGGCGGGTTAACTGATACAGAGACAGTATCAGTGACAGTTAATGCTTATCCCTCTATTGATTTAAATGCTATTACAGATAGTCAATTTCTCAAATGTGTATCGGACGGCTTGAATGGAGCAAGTGATACCGGTTCTTTAACAAGGTTGGCGTGCGATTACAGTCATCCTAACATCGCACAGCTTACCGGTATCGAGCAGTTCGTGAATTTGGATTCTTTCACCATCTACGGTAGCAATACGCTGACAGCACTATCACCTCTATTGTCACTAAGCAAGTTAAAATACCTCTATATACGAACTGCAGCGCTAACAGATATTAGTCCGTTACAAGCTCTGCCAAACTTGGAACAGGTTAATATCACAAACAATATTAACCTAACGGATTTTAGTTCACTCCCCCTATTCCCTAAACTTAAAGGCATCGATATCACTGGTACGGGATTCAGTGACACGACTATCTTCAAAAGTCTTCCTTACTTAACTAATCTTGCTATAAGTGACACCCCTGTTAGGGACATTAGTTTCTTAGAGGACTTACCTAATCTTACATCAATAAGTTTATATAATTTAGCGTTGACAGACATTAGTAAGCTAGCGTTATTACCTGAGTTGACTTTCGTTAATCTGACGAATAACCAGATTACTGATTTAACACCGCTTACTGGGTTAAGTAGAATCTCTCGCCTCAATCTATCTAATAATCTAATCACGGACTTTTCACCTGTCGCAGGATTAAGCAACTTGTCTTACCTTGGGGTTGGAAGTAATCCCGTCTCTGAGATCTCTTTTGTCACTGGGCTGCAACGCCTAAGCTCTCTTGATTTAAGATCTCTTAATATAACTGACCTAACACCGCTGGCAAACCTAAACCTGCTCAGCCAGGTGGTATTACATGCTTCGACGGTGACTGATTTGTCTGTCTTTTCTACGATGAAAAACATACAGACTGTTTATTTTGCCGGCTATAAAGGAAATGACCTCAGTCCATTCATTGACGTAAAAAAACTGCTCGGAAACCGGTTATCTACGGTATATCTGGAAAGTGCACCTAATGTTCCATGCGCCCAAATTACCAGCTTGGAAAATGCCGGAGTATCTACATCGGTAACCATTAACTCTGGTGTTACTTGTGCAGCCAATTAGTTGCTGATAAAGCCGATTTCTTAGCGGTAATGCTGATAGTGTAAGAACACCTTAACAATCTTGTAGTTAGAAGATAATCCCTATCGGTACACTGGTAGGGATTTTTTTTGGTGTCAACATCCCGGTTTGTTTAACATTCCTAGCTGTTAGTTTGTATGCGCACCATTATTCCACGGGTGGTTATTAGTTTGTTTCCATAAATTGATAGAACAGAGCAATGGAAAATGCACATGTTTAACGTTAGTCATAGAATTGGAAATACTCGGGCATCTGGACATTAGCAATATCTGGATTAAATGGCTGACACGATCTGCAAGTGAATTTTTCCACTGTAAGCGGCTGCTATGGCCTCAGATAACAAAAATATGACAGAAACAATGGCTTAAATTCTAAGCGCTTGAAATATAACTGCCATTGAAATGCATTAAAACTGTCAAATAACTTGTGCTAAACCGTCACATTCTGCTCTTAGGATAAAAATCGAATTTACTTCCCTAGTCCTGAAGGATAGAGACAATGAAAACTTTGCTAAGTTGTTCCGCTTTAGTATCGACAACGCTTATTGCCGCGACATTAACAGCGCCAGCCATGGCGAAAGAAGCAGATCTAGAGTCACTGATTAAAGCGGCACAAAAAGAAGGCGCGGTATACAGTGTGGGAATGCCAGACAGCTGGGCTAACTGGAAAGAGACTTGGGTGGATCTTAAATCGAATTATGGTTTAAAGCACCAAGACACCGACATGAGTTCGGCGCAAGAAATTGCCAAATTCGAAGCAGAGAAG
This sequence comes from Photobacterium sp., assembly GCF_057456235.1. Classification (NCBI taxonomy): domain Bacteria; kingdom Pseudomonadati; phylum Pseudomonadota; class Gammaproteobacteria; order Vibrionales; family Vibrionaceae; genus Photobacterium; species Photobacterium sp. Next base: position 118,840 of record NZ_JBVCPH010000010.1, read on the forward strand.
AAAAACGCAACCGCAGACATCGGTGATGTGGGCTTTGCTTTTGCCCGTATCGCAGTTAAAAAAGGCGTAACACAGTCATACAAACCAACGACTTGGAACGACATTCCTGATTGGGCGAAAGACAAAGATGGGCACTGGGCATTGGCTTACACCGGTACTATCTCCTTCATCTCAAACAGTAATCTTGTGAAAAACGCACCTAAGACCTGGGATGACCTACTAAAAGGCGATTACAAGGTTACCGTTGGTGATGTAGGCGTAGCAGCACAAGCAAACAATGCGGTTCTAGCGGCAGCGTTTGCTAACGGTGGTGACGAATCGAACCTTAAACCAGCAATCAAATTCTTTGCTGAGCTGGCGAAACAAGGCCGTCTCTCATTCACGGACCCAAACATCGCCAACCTTGAAAAAGGCGAAGTAGAAGTAGCGATCATGTGGGACTTCAACGCCCTGAACTACCGCGACAAAATCGATCGTGAACGCTTTACGGTAAGCATCCCCCAAGATGGTTCTGTGATTTCGGGTTACACCACCATCATCAACAAATACGCGAAGAACCCAAATGCAGCGAAGCTAGCACGTGAGTACATCTTCAGCGACCAAGGCCAGATCAACCTAGCAGAGGGTTACGCGCGTCCAATCCGTACCAGCATCACTCTGCCACAATCTGTGCAAGACAAACTGATTGCAAACGATCAATACCGCAACGTCCACCCGGTAACCGACTTCTCTGCTTGGGAAAAATCGGCTCGTAAGTTGCCGCGTCAATGGCAAGAAAGTGTCCTTATTCACCAACAGTAAGCAGCCGTAATTAAGTCTCTCTCCCAAGAAGTAAACGAGAACATATCATGAGCAATAAGGTCATCCTTGTTGTTCTAGATGGACTGAACTATCAGGTAGCCCGTGATTGCATGGGCTACCTTAACGGTCTGCTAGAACAGCAACGCGCAACGCTTTACCCTGTGCAGTCTGAACTGCCTTCTCTGTCACGCCCACTTTACGAGTGCATCCTAACCGGTGTTCGCCCAGTCGATAGTGGCATTGTCAACAACCACATCGTGCGCCTGTCGAATCACGAATCGATTTTCAGCTTAGCGAAATCCCAAGGCAAAGTGACCGCTGCAGCCGCTTACCACTGGGTGAGCGAGCTTTACAACCGCGCCCCCTTTGATGCCGTAAGAGATCGCTTCACCAATGATGAAATCCTGAATATTCAACATGGTTGTTTCTATCACTGGGATCACTACCCAGATGAAGCGGTATTCTTGGATGCCGAGCATTTACGCCGTACTCATCAACCGGATTTCTTACTGATCCATCCAATGAATATTGATGACATAGGGCACAAATACGGCTTGGACTCTCGCCAGTACCGCAACAGTGCCCGTGATGCAGACATCATTCTTTCTCATTACGTGGAACAGTGGCTGGCCGACGGTTACCAAGTGATTGTGACGAGCGACCACGGCATGAACAACGATTTATCTCATGGCGGCATTCTGCCAGAAGAGCGTGAAGTGCCGCTGTTTGTGATGGGTAACAAGTTCACCCATCAAGAATGCCACGTTAAGCAGACCGACATTTGTGGCACGGTTTGCCACCTTCTTCACCTCGACCACAACAAACCTTACACTCAGGAATTGTTAGCACTATGAGCAGTTCTGTCATATCGCCAAGTTATCGCCAGGCGAGCTCTGCAAAGCCAAAAGCTAGCCATTGGCTAAAACGCATGAAGCCTGCCTTGTGGCTAGCCCCTTTCGCGCTGTTCTTCTATTTATTTCAGCTCGCCCCTATGATTTGGATGCTGATCAACAGCTTCATCTACGAAGAAGAGTTCGCATTCACCAACTATATTGACGTGCTCGATTCCGCCTTCATGATGCAAGCCTTTGGCAACAGCCTATGGCTCTCGGTCTGGTCAAGCATCGCAGGCCTTGCGATTGCGACCTTGTTGGTTTCTTCACTGCGTCGTGTCGATTCCAAAATCCGCGATGGCGTGATTGCCTTCACCAATATGAGCAGCAACTTTGCTGGGGTACCTTTGGCGTTCGCTTTCATCATCATCCTTGGCACCAATGGCGCAATAACCCTGCTTCTCAAGCAATACGGCTTACTGGGTGATTTCGACCTTTACGGTAAATGGGGCTTGCTGGCAATTTATATCTACTTCCAAATCCCGTTGGCGGTGTTGTTGCTTTATCCCGCCTTTGATGCCCTCAGTGACGATTGGCAAGCTGCCTCAGCGCTGCTTGGCGCCAGCTCCTGCCAGTACTGGGCAAAAGTGGTGCTGCCCGTGCTTTCGCCCGCGCTGTTCGGCACCTTCATCATCTTGATTGCCAATGCCATTGGCGCTTATGCCAGTGTGTACGCCCTTACCGCGGGCAACTACAACGTCATCACCATTCGCATTGCGAGTTTGGTCTCAGGCGATTTGTTCCTAGAACCCAACCTGGCGGCGGCTATCTCGGTCATTCTGATGGCCATACTGGCGTGTATTACCCTGATCAACCAATGGCTGATTACTAAGAGCTACGCAGGAAAGAAAGCTAATGCAAAACGTTAATGTTCGCTTCCACAAAACCGTGGTGTACTCCATTGTTAGCATTATGCTGATCCCAATTTTGGCCACCTTCATCTATTCGATTTCATCGCGTTGGGGGGCAACAATTCTGCCGGACGGGTTTACCCTTGATTGGTACATCAAACTGCTGACCGACCCACGTTTCTTGCAAGCTTTCGGTCGATCGCTGTTTATCTGTATTGCAGCGCTGGCGCTCAGCGTTATACTGATTCTGCCTGCAATTTTTGTGGTGTTTTACTATTTTCCAAAACTCGACGAGCTGATGAATATCATAATCTTGCTGCCGTTTGCCGTCCCGCCGGTGGTCTCATCTGTGGGTCTATTGCAGCTATACGCTGACAGTGAAATTGCCTTAATCGGTACCCCCTGGATTCTGATTGGCACTTACTTCACCATCGCGTTGCCATTCATGTACCGCGCGATTTCAAACAGCTTTGAAGCTATCAACCTACATGACTTGATGGATGCCGCTCACCTGCTCGGGGCAAGCACAACCAAAGCCTTCTTATTGGTCATTTTGCCAAACCTGAAGAAAGGGTTGATGGCATCGCTATTTCTTTCCTTCTCGTTCCTGCTGGGTGAGTTTGTGTTTGCCAATATCTTAGTCGGCACCCGCTACGAAACCCTGCAAATTTACTTATACAACATGCGTCAGACCAGCGGGCATTTCACGTCAGCACTGGTGATGACCTACTTCCTGTTTATTTTCTTTCTGACTTGGCTGGCAAGTCGTTTCAGCCGAGGAGTCAAATAATGAGTTACGTCACTGCGAACAACCTAACCAAACGCTTTGGTGACAATACGGTATTTGAAGACATTCAATTTACCATCGAGCAAGGCGAATTCATCACCCTTTTAGGCCCAAGTGGTTGTGGCAAATCGACCCTTCTTCGCAGCTTAGCTGGCCTCAACCCTGTTGATGGCGGCGAGATTTGGGTCAACGGTGAAGATATTACTGATCAGGTGCCACAAGAGCGTGGCATTGGAATGGTTTTTCAGTCTTATGCCCTGTTCCCAAATATGACGGTAGAAGGCAACATTGCGTTTGGCCTGAAGATGAAAAAACTTGGCGCGAATGAAATCCAACGTGAAGTGGCCAAAGTGATTGAACTCGTTGACCTTAAAGGCAAAGAAAAGCACTACCCGCATCAACTGTCTGGCGGCCAACGTCAGCGTGTTGCTCTGGCACGTGCGCTGGTTGTTAAGCCACGTATTCTGTTGCTCGATGAACCACTCTCGGCTTTGGACGCTAAAATCCGTAAGCACCTTCGCCAACAGATTCGTGATATCCAGAAAGAGATGAACCTGACGACCATCTTCGTGACTCACGACCAGGAAGAAGCGATGATCATGTCTGACCGTATCTTCCTGATGAACAAAGGTCAAATCGTTCAAGCAGATACGCCAGAATCCATTTACACCCACCCAGCCAATGAGTTTGTTGCGGGTTTTATGGGTCACTACAACCTCGTTGAAGCCAACAAAGCCAAGCAACTTTTCAATATCGAGACTGAATGGAAGGTCGCACTTCGTCCTGAGTCGATTTACGTTAAAGAGCAAGGCCGCCAATATGGCAGCCACATCTCAGCGCCACAAACCGGGACTATCAAAAACCATCAGCTTCTTGGTAATGTGATTCGCTACCAAGTAAGCGTCGACGAATGCGAGCTGACAGTCGATTTATTAAACCGTTCATCCGAGCGCTTGCTGGACAATGGCAGCCAGCTAGAATTGTTATTTAACCTCAACGAAATACAACCTGTGAGAGCTTAACATGTCCAAACCTTTGTATGTCTTTGATATGGACGAGACCTTGTTCAATGCTGATTGTGCGATGATTTGGAACGCGTTTTTGGTCGAGAAAGGCATTGCCACACAGCCGAATTTCATTGAAGAAGACAAGCGTCTGATGGGGCTCTACGCGGAAGGCAAAATGGATATGGAGGACTACCTCGCGTTCTCCATCGCACCAATCGCTAGCCTGCCAATAAAGCACGTGAACGCACTGGTTGAAGAGTGTGTCGAAAGCCACATTCTGCCAAAACAGTTCCAGCAATCAAAAACACTGATTGAGCAGCTTACACGTGATGGTATTGATATCGTTATCATCTCGGCCAGTGTCACTTTTTTGGTCGAAGCGGTAGGTCGGCGCTTAGGTATTCCAGCCGCACTGGGCATTGACTTGGTTGAAAAGCAAGGTACTTACAGCGCAGAGATTTTCGGCGTACCCAGCTATCGGAAAGGCAAGGTGACGAGGCTAGAGCAGTGGCTAGAAGCACAGCCTGAAACCTACTCAGCCATCCATTTCTACACAGACTCCATCAATGATTTACCGTTGTGTGAGTACGCTGATTTTGCTTATTTGGTTAACCCTTGCCCACGGCTACAGCAGCATACTAATACCCCAAACTGGACCGTTTTGTATTGGGGTTAACATTGTTCCGCCCCTTCAACACTGAACACTGTGTTAAGGGGCAGCTTGAGTGGTTAGGTGTCTTTCTTCTGAGCCGGTTATTTCCAACCTTGAATCCATTCATCCTCATTTTTAAGATCGGCCCAATCAATTGGATACTGATTCTTCGAAATAACAGCTTCCAATTTGCATGAAACAATTGAGCCATCTTCATCGAACTCAACGTCCGATACCAAAAAGTGCTTTTCTCTGTTCATGGGTTTCACCGCTGTCCATTTGCTATTACGCAATTTAGCTGGATTTATTCTATTCATATAAACTCCGTAAACACTAAAGCTGATTCAAACTGACAATGCCGAATGTATAAAATCGTGCTGATGCATTTGTTATGTGACGTTTTTTAATTTTCCATTCAATATTTTTAAATGATTAACCTTATTATAATATCGATACTCCTCAACACAGCTAAATACCAATTTAATCATATGATCATCATTGCTATTGATCGCATTTTTGAAGTTCAACTTATCAGTAGTTATACTATTACCCTCTACAATCTCATTGAAATTTAAGTTTTTAATAGAAAGCACAGCGACCAAAGCAGCAGACCAATATGATTTTAATGCTGTACTTTCATCACTAATGTACGGCAATACCACCCTCATTGCGTGACTACTCGTCACAGCATGAAGCATTGTGAAATCATTACTCTGTAGATATAGCTGAGAAAATAGAGTACTAAAAGAGCCTAATGATAAATCTGATGGATAGCTATTTATACGACTAAAATCAGGATGATTAGATATGTCAGTCATTCTCTGAGTTACAGAATTACCAACGGCTGTATAGTTAGAGAAAACATTCAGTGCGTTATTTACTAACTCCTGTGATTTGGTATCCCCTTTTAAAGGAAGTGGTAACAGTATGAAATGTGATGACATATGAGCCAAACCAAAAGTAATTTCTTTAGGGTTTTCTTGAATAATACCGTAGCTTAAACGTATTAAGGCATGAAATGCCGATGCTGCACACCCTTGAATGAGCTTATCAATATAAGTCCTTAGCGTTGATGTAATACCGTACAAAGAGATTTGCTTTGAGTAAAAATCCAAATACACATTAAATTTCTCTTTTTCTCCTAAATGCTCAAGCCAATTGAAATCTTCATCGTATGAAAGAGACTCAAGTGGCTTCAGTTTTTCAGAGTAAAATTCAAAATATTCCTCTAAACGTTCAGGGCTAGCTCCTAGCCGATCCAGTGCGATTAGAGCCATTGGCAAATGATTCGTAATTCCTTTCACTTTAGTATCAATATCATAGTGTTGAACACGTTCTAGTAGTTCATTTAGCATGAAACCTCCTTGTTTCATGTAGTAACATAACGACTAAATATTTGTCAGGTTATTTACTTGTTAGCTGCGATTGAGCTAGACCTTCTTAACCAAAACAATGATAAATAGCAAAATAACAGCGCCGATAGTTGCCATAACTATTGTTCCTAAAAACCCGCTGGCTGTTATACCGAGCAAACTGAAAACAAAACCACCAAATACAGCGCCAACAACCCCCACAATAATATTTCCTACAGCGCCAAATCCTCTACCCTTCACTATGATGCCAGCAAGCCAACCAACCAGCGCGCCAACTGCTAAAAATATTATCAAGCTAATGATATCCATGTTGCCTCCTGTTTATTTTTTAAGGAAAAGGTATATACCAACAACAAAACTGACAGCACCAGCAATGTAGAAAGTCATTACCTTATCAGTGTCCGAACCTGTGACACCCCGTGTGATTTGCGAACCGACAGAACCCGATAATTGATATCCCCATATTGCAAGGCCAATTCCTAAAACCACCAGGGAAATAGCGATTATTTTCATTGTGGTTCTCGCTCTCATAGTCATGTTGAACTCCTGCTAGTTGAAAGAAGTGGAATGTTATTAGTATTACAGCCAACGCCCTGTTATAAAATAGCAGCTGTTTGGTGATCGTCTTTAAATCCCCCTTTCAATTTGCATGTCTCGTATCCATAATGCTATTCATTCTGTTCCTCTGCACATAGCACAGACTGCGCTTCCAGCATTTCGCGCACTTCCGACATGCGCCTTTCGAGCCGCTCGCGATCATAGCTGGCTTCGATGGTGCGATCGGCCAGTTCGGCAATACATTGCAGCTGTTCGTCGAGTGCACGTAAATAGCTGGGCCTGATCGTCAGACTACCGATGGTATCAAGGGCGCCGAGCAGGCGCGCGAGAATAGCAACATTCTCTTCGGCACTACTCCGAATCTGATCGAAAGCTTCGGCCAATAGTCCCTCAAAGCTCGGAACAATCGCAATCACACGCAGTGTTTCTCCCTGGTAACAGTGCACTGGCGGGAATTGTCGACCGGCCAGCCGAGCCAGAATCGATGTCAGATAGTCCACGCACATCACCGCCGTTGAGGTGTCATTAACCCCAGGTGAAAGTGCCTTGATGGCCATATCCACGATCTGTCGAATACCGAAAGCCGGGTCCTGTTCTACCGTGCGATGGCGGCCAATACTGTAAGCAGCATTAACCACATCAATGGTCTGCTGATCTGGCGGATAGGTCAGAGCGAGCGAGACCAGTGCCGTATTTTGCACAACGAACGCGCCGATACCGTGCTCCATTCGCAAGATGGTTCTGTTGTCTCGTGCCAGGCTCATCAACGCTGCGTTATTCACGCTTTGAATGTACCCGCTCACGGCCGCTGGCACGGGATACCAGGACCTCTCATCCAGTAACTCGAGCCCCCGGTTCTGGCCTTCATCTTCATCGGCCCCCTGATCCAGTTCTTTTGGTAGCAGCCGATCAATGGATGCGTTGGTGTCCTTGGCGACCGAGGCGATGATGCTAGATGCCTGGATCGACAAGGCAATATGATGAAGAAAATAGATAAGGACACCCACGCCACCGAGCGACAGGACAAAAGCAAAGAATACCGCCAGGCTCGGCACGAACCCCTCAACACCAGCACCACCGCGAATGGTGCGCAACACGATCAGGCAATAAACGAAAGTGCCGGCGAAAACCCCCAGCGTGAATTGTGTGATGCGGCTACGCATGAAGTTCCGCAGAATGCGGGATGTGTACTGGCTAGACGCCAGCGTCAGTGCCAGCAAGGTCATGGAGAAAGTGATGCCCATCACCGTCATCATTGAACCGGCCAGCGTGGATAACATCAGGCGCGCGCCTTCCGCCCCGACCCCAAACAGGCGTGGCCACTGGTTCAGCCAGCGGTCACTACCAGCCGAGTCGGCCTCGATCAACACTACCGCCAAGGCAATGCTGCCACCGACCATCTGTGCAGGCATATACCAGAAGCTCGATCGTAGATTACCCCAGAACTGTATTAACTTATTCATGCAACAAGTCCAATTTGTCTTGTCCGAAGATAAACGTACTATCTATTATGGTCTGAAACAGCAGCTTTAGACACCGCTGCATTGTTCAGGGGAGGGGAAAATGGACAATCACTTACGTCATTTTTGATATCATGGATAACGAGTACTCCACTTCTATCATTAAGTACATTAATAGATGAACTTTGGTCAATTAAGGTAAAGATAACTGGACTACAATCATCCAATATCCAGAAACTACCCAAAGGTTTGCTCTTCGGGTAAGGTTTCAGATTTTTCCACCTCTTTCCAAGAAGCCATCCCAAAATATCTTGCAGTTGTAGCACTCCCACAAAACAAAACGCTTACATTGGCTATTGGAGAGCAAGTTAGATTAGGCGGCCAACGTATGAAGGCCTAAACAATCATTCCGTGTTGCCCACTAATGAGAAATCGGTGAGAAAAGCTAAATCGCCACGCACATCGGCGTATTTGATATGGGGTCACGGAACACACTCGCTTTGAGATCGAATACATGACTAAGCATGGTTTCTGTCATTACCTCATCAGGCGAGCCTTCGGCAACTAAACGCCCTTTTTCCAAAACCACTAAATGGTCGCAGTAACGACTGGCTTGGTTAAGGTCATGCAACACGACAACCACCGTTTTTCCTTTGGCATTCATCTGCTGCATCAGGTTCATCAACTCTACCTGATGAGACATATCAAGGTATGTGGTAGGCTCATCCAACATCACGACTTCCGTATCTTGCGCTATAACCATCGCAATCCACGCTCTTTGGCGTTGACCGCCAGATAAAGACTCTACCGGCTTATCAGCAAACTCAAGCACGCCTGTATCGCGCATTGCTTGTTCGACAATCATTTGATCTTCTTGTCCTAATCTTCCCCAATGAGACACGTAAGGCGAGCGACCATATTCGACCAGCTTTCTTACCGTGATACCTTCCGGACTGACCAAAATTTGCGGCAGAAGCGACAGCAAACGCGCGAGGGTTTTATCGCCATAAGTCGATAGTGGTTTGTCTTCAAGCAACACCTCTCCTGTCGCTGGTTTATTGATTCTCACTAGCGTCTTTAACAAGGTGGATTTACCACATCCATTGGGTCCTATTAAGGCGGTAATTTTCCCCTTGGGAATGGAAACCGAAAGGTTCGGTATGATCGTTTGTTTGCCGTACGCGACGGAAAGATTCTGCGTTTTAAGCATGGTTACCAACCTCGATAACGATAGAGAAGAAAGATAAAATAAGGCGCGCCAATCACAGAGGTGAGAACCCCTGCAGGCAGCTCGATGGGTGGTTGTAGCCCTCTGGCAAGCCCATCAGCACACGTAACCAGAATCGCGCCCGCCAGCGCAGAGACAGGGATTAACAACTTATGATTATGCCCAAACAACAAACGGGCTAAGTGAGGCGCTAATAGACCCACAAAACTAATAGTGCCGGCAACAGAAACGCTGATACTGGCAAGCAATACTGCGGCCAACAACGCGAGAATCTGAATCTGTTTTGGCTTAGTGCCTAATGTGGTTGCACTTTCCTCGCCAAGCCCCATCACATCTAAACGCCAAGCCAGCCATAATGCCATTGGCAATAGCAAGAGTAATGCACTCCAAATAAAGGGGACTTGCTGCCAATTTCGCCCCCAAAAACTGCCCGTTAGCCATACCATGGCCGTGTTGATCTCAATGGGATTGGTGACAAGTAAGAAGTCGATGCAACTCGCAAGAAACGCGCTCACCGCAATACCAATCAACGCCAGTTTGGCGGGTGTTGGCTTTGACCACCATGCCAGTAACGCAATCAATCCAGCGGCGAAAATTCCACCGACCATCGCCACCAAAGGAAGTACGCTGACTGGCGCGTCAGGAAACCAAACTAAACTCGCTGTCGCGGCAAGCCCGGCTCCTGCACTAATGCCCATAAGATCGGGAGAGGCTAACGGATTACGTATCACGCCTTGCACCAATACCCCCGAGAGCCCTAACCCAGCACCCACACTAATGGCGAGCAACATACGTGGTAGCCGATACTGATTGATAACAAAGTCGTCACTAGAAAACGCGAACAAATGTTCAATAACTTGAGAAACAGAAAGTGAAGCTGCGCCCACAAACAAGCCTGTGGATGCCACTATCACAAGTAACCCGAATAACAAAAGAACCTTCGTGTGATGGTGCATTATGATCTCCTTGTCGCAATCAAAATAAAACAAGGCGTCCCAAGTAAGGCAGTAATCACACCCACTGGCGTTTCAGTAGGGAAAGCAATCGCACGTGACAATGCATCTGACCAAGACACTAATGCCGCGCCAGCCAATGCGGAAATCGGAATGAGTAAATGGTAATTATGCCCAACCATGGGCCTAACTAAATGAGGCACTAGCAAACCAACAAAGCCGATAGGCCCAGCGATAGCGACGCTTGCGCCGGCAAGCAACACAATAGTCATTCCGCTAATGACGCGAGTAAGCCTGATGTTACTTCCCAGCCCGACTGCAACTTCTTCGCCAAGCGCCAATAAATTGAGATTACGAGCAAGGCTCATTGCCAATACCAAACCAATCACGACTGGCGGCCAAAGCTGTTGCCATTGTTCATCATCGACACTAGACAACGAGCCAGTAAGCCAATGCAACACGCTATAAGCCATGTCGTCAGCAAGGATAAGCGCCGCTCGAGTCAATCCAACCAGTAACGCAGTGATAGCAATACCAGCCAGAACCAAACGCAACGGATGAGAACGAGAAGAGAAAAAGCCACCAAGAAGCATCACAGCGACGCCGCTTAGCAACGCACCACAGACGGCATTGAGGATTGGATTTAGCTCACTCACCACAGGCATGCCTATCGCGGCTAAGGCCATAAAACAGGCCGCGCCAGCGTTAATGCCAAGAATCGAAGGCGATGCGAGTGGGTTGCGCGTTAAGCCTTGCATCAATAACCCTGAGACAGCCAAACTCGCACCAATTAATAAGCCTGCGTAAGCTCTTGGTGCTCTTAATGTCGCCAATATTTGATGAGTCATATTGCTCTCATCAAACGTAAACCAATACCGCACCAAGTCATTACATGTTAAAGAAAAATTAGACCACCCCAGCATAGATGCCATGTAACCAGACATCGCTAAAATCGATACTGATACCGTAAATAACGCCACTCGCCACGGAAATCTCAGCAGGCATTGTTTCTTAGTATCCAGTTTGCTATCAGAGAGCAACAGAGCGCTCATGACGGATCCAAAATTTGATCAAGGTTTCGTGCCATTTGTTCGGCGGCCAACATACCTCGATTCAATGACCAAAGTGCTGGCGAAACTTCAACGATTTGCTGATTTTTCGCCGACGTTAGTACATTAAACAACGGGTTTTTCTGCCAACCATCAACAATATTGGGATGGGAATAAGCGCCAAGGAGTAACCAATCCGGATTGGTTTTCAATAACAGTTCAAAACTGGTTGGCAAATACGCTTTCTCTGTTGATTTCACAATAGGGCTAGCAATGCCCAATGTAGTGAGCACTCCTCCTGCGTAGGAAGCAGGACTGTGTAACCACATACCTTTAGCCGACACGACAGCAAATTGGACGGTTTGGTTGAGAGAGAAATGACTTTTGAATTCAGCCATGGCGTGTTGATGTTGTTGAATTCGTTGCTCCATTGCCGATTGCTTATCGAGAGCGATACCAATCTTGAGCGCTGATTCCAAATTCTCTTGATAAGTCTCACCACGGCTTTTTAGCAGCAAAGTGGGAGCGATTCGCTGCAAATCTTGATAGACAGTACGATGGCGCTCGGCATCAGCAATGATCAAATCCGGCTTTAATACTGCAATAGCCTCTAGGCTCGGTTGAGAACGCATACCAACCGATTCCCATGGTTGAACTAACTCACGCACCGCCGGAATCACTCGCGAGGCATCATTATCATCGGCAACACCCGTCGGAGAGATCCCTACTGCAGCTAACGCATCCACAAATGAGAACTCCAACACCACAATGCGTTGCGGCGTAGTAACGATCTCAAACTGGCCCTGCTCGTCTTGTATCATCCGCGTTTTTGCTGAACTTGAGAATGAGAACAAGCCCAGCACCAACAAAGCCAAGGCCACCACCAATCCGTTCAATGACAATACTCGAGAATTGTTTTCCATATTTAATTATCCTTTAACGCTAGAACCGTCAAAGTCGCCAAGGGCATTGGCGACTTTTATTTGTTCTTATTTTCAATAAATTACGTATTAGAACTGGTAACTCAGATCCAAGGTGTAAGAGCGTCCAGGTGCTGGATAACGACCGACAGGGCTGGTATCAATACCGCGGAAGTAATAGTCCTCATCAAACAGGTTGTTCACGGCGACATTCATACGTAGCTTGCCGTTTTCATCCTTGTACAAGTCGGAGCCTAAATTGAAGTTCCATACCATATAGGCAGGTACTTTACCTGTCGCACCCGTTGCATCTTCAGCACTTGTGTTGGCATTGTCAGAGTAAGACTCACTGAAATAGTAACCAGATAACGTAGTATCTACCCCCGTAAAGGCGTAAGTCGCATCCCAACTAAATTGGTGTTTAGAAGTGTAAGGGAGTTGATTACCTTTATTTTCGCCCTCTTCCTCTATCGTTGCATCTAAGTAGTTATAACCAGCACCTAAGCTCAGAGCTTGCAGTGCTTGAGGAACATAACGACCTGAGAGTTCAATACCTTGGTGAAGCGTTTTGCCAATGTTATCGAAGGTTTGTGTTGCACTTTGCCACTGCAACTGATCTTTAAAATCAATGCGATAAAGCGCGACGTTAAAGCTAGTTGAATCTTGGTTGTAGCGGGCACCCAACTCGTAGTTCCATGCCAGCTCACTGCCCTCTTCACCTAGACCACGGATGTAAGCAATTTGTGGTGCACGCAAAGATTTCTGCGCGTTGGTGTAACCAACCCATTGTTCTGTTAGATGGTATGCCACTGTTAAGCCCGGCAACCACTCTGTCACCTTGTTGTCGGTGCTCCGCACTTTACCCAGATCATCAAACGCCATATCAATTGACTCGTAGCGAATGCCCGGTGTTACCTTTAACACGTCATTAAACAGGCCGACTTCGTTACTGATATAACCAGCGAAAGCGTCGGTATCAAGATGCCAATCACGAGGCACATTTGTCGCGCCACCAGCAATTGGAGTTTGAGTCAGCTTGTAATCGATATCTTCATTGACGTAGCGCGCACCCACAATCCAGTTTTGAGTGACTGCCTTACCGTCACCGAAGTACATCGATAACTTAGGCTCAACACCGTAAACAGCAAATTCACGTGGTGAAGTACGAATATCGGTGGATGGTAATGCCGGATCCGCCCAGTGACCGCCAGCGCGATTAAAGCCCCACTGGAAGAAGCGCTCAGAACGGTGACCAAATGTCAGCACTTCAAATTCTGCGCTGTCCGCAAGGTTCAAGTCATGCAGGTACTTCACGCTCCAACGTGTTGATGTGCCTTGGTACTCGTCATATGGTCGTTTTGATTGAGTTCGATCGTTCTTGTAGTCTTCTGGAGATAAAGCTCCCGGCATTTGTGTGTCAGCATCATAACGTTGAATGAACGTTTGCAGTTCTTGCGTATCGCTAAGCAGCCATTGCAGCTTAACTTGGAAGTTTTTAACCTCCGTATCAGAATGCTCACGGAAGCTTTCGCCGTTTAAGAAGTTACCTTCAAGTTGCAGTGCAAGCGTATCGGTTAACCAACCACCTGTGCGTAAGTACAAATCGTTAAGCGGTGTATCACCATCTTCAAATACGGTCAGACGGTTGCTGATTTCAGTTTGCCAAGTGTTTGGAATCGGCTTTGTCACCAAGTTAATCACACCACCCACGTTGTTCGGTCCGTACTGTACGGCCGCACCACCACGTACGATGTCTATTCGGTCGAGCATCGACAGGGTTGCAGGGAAAATAGATTGTCCTGTGTGACCGTAAGGTGCAAGCGTGAGTGGTACCCCATCCATCAGAAATTGAGCATGACCACTGCGGCTCGCTTTCAAGCCGCGCACCGAGATGTTAGGTAAAACACCGGTGCCCGTTTCGTCTTGAACTTTGATCCCTGGAACGCTTTGAAATGCGGAATCAATCGAGAGTGCTGCAGTCTTTTTAATTTGGTCATTGGTAAGGACGGTACGAGCTCCCGGATACTCTTTCACATCCTCTAGCTCTGAGTTACCGATCAAACTGCCCGTCACGACAATCGTTTCCATGGTAGTCGTTTGCGGATCAGATGCAGCGAACGCGCTCATGGAAGTCACTGAAGCGATGGCCATCGCAAGTACACTAAGGCGCAGTTGCGCTTGTTTTTGTATTTGCGTTTGGGGTTTACCATCCAAATTCTGGTAAAGCATGAAAATCTCCTATGTAGGCAGGTTAGGGTCAAAGGCTGTGTTTGTCGATTATGTTGGTGCTTTGACCCTATGGGCTAAACGGCCTCAAAATGAGGCGAACTGTTCGCCAATGCATAACGAACAAATCAAAAGATCTTAGAACTGGTATCCGTAGCTGAGCATGAATTCTGCTGGCGCACCGTAGCCAATCTGATTCGTGCCAGACTTGCCGTTGGTTGCACCCAGAATGTATTCCTCATTAAGCACGTTGTAAGCGTTCGCTTGAATTTTGTGACGACCAGTGGTGTACGCCGCCATCAAATCGACAGTGGTGTAATCGCCTAATGCGACAGCTTCGTCGTTGCCCGCATAACGGTCACCTACGTATTTCACACCGCCACCCAAACGCCAGTTGTCATCTAACTGATAAGTACTCCAAAGTGAGAACAGGTGATCAGACACATCGTTCGGCTTTTTACCTGTCTCTTTGTCTTCCGCATCTAGGTAGCTGTAGCCCACCGAAATATCCCACTGCTCGGTAAACTGACCGCGAGCTTCCAGCTCAATACCTTGGTGACGAGCTTCAATCTTGTTGATAACGTCTCCGTCGGTATTAGTTTCTGGCTGCTCTTGATCAATTTGGAAGATCGCCGCATTAAGCATCAACGCGTTGTCTAATAGGTAAGCTTTTGCACCCACTTCTTTTAGATCGGTATGGAAGAATTCTGCTAATTTAGGGTTGATGTAAATACCGGAGTAAGGAAGCTGCCATGAGCGAGCTAAGCTTGCGTACACTGACATATCATTGTTGAGACGGTAGACCAAACCACCTCGGTAGCTCACTTTGTTATCATCTAGGTTCTCTTTTGCTGCCCCTGCTTTTTGCTGTTCAAGCTCCATGGAGTCGTAACGCACATTACCTATCACCGAAAGATCACCGAAGGTGTAAACATCTTGAAGGTAAATGCCTGCCGTTGTGGTTGTGTTATCACGGAAAGGTTTAAAACCCGGATCAGGCGTTGGACCAGCGACAGGATCATAGATGTCTTTCGGCGGTAAGGTTTTATCGCCTGCCAACGTTAGATCGATGTTGATCTGGTTGTAATCAGCACCGATCATCATTTGGTTAGAGTCGGTTTCCCAAACTAGCTCAGATTGCAGCGTTGTAGTAGTACGAGGGTCGTAACCGAAATTGTTTACGGTTTGAGAAACTTCATTCCCCGTCACTGTCCCTTGACGCGTGCCCTTTTGCTCGAGTTCGATATGGTTGTACGCCGCGCGGTTTGTCCATGCCCATTCGTTGTTCAAACGCCACTCATAGTTGACACCAACACGAATGCTATCTGACTCTTGATAATCGTTCGTGCCACCGTAGAAAGTGCTTTCAGAGACATCGACAGGTTTACCCTTTTTCGATGGAACACCGCGGTATGGCACCAATTCTTGATGTGCATACTCGACGTCCAAATCGATGGTATGCCCCTCTGCAGGCAATACTCGAATCGTTGGTGCGATGAAGAAATCATTAGAATCGATGTGGTCGACATAGGAATCCGCTTGTCGATGTTCCACGTTAATACGACCACTGACTTTGTCTGTAAACGCCATCGAGCTGTCAACCTGACCAACAAACTGGTTGTTGCTGCCAACACTGCCATTTACGTGAGTGAAGTTATCACCGTTAGCACGCTTGGTTACCAGATTGATGATACCGCCCGCTGAACCTCGGCCATAAAGTGCACCCGCAGGGCCTTTTACCACTTCAACACGCTCAATATTGGCCAAACTGCGATACGATTGCAGCGTCCCGTCATCACGCATGCCGTCACTATACATGTCGTTAAGCGCATCAAAACCACGAATTACAAATTGGTCTCGGCTACCTTCACCCAAGGTGTTATTGACCCCGGCAACACCGTCAAGTGCGTCCACTAAACGCACTGCACCGCGGTCTTGCATTTCCGTCTTTGTAACCACTGATACTGCCTGTGGTACATCCAACCATTCCACATCAGTTTTGGTGCCTGATTGTGGCATATGCTCCGCATAACCTTCGTATTGATGACCAATAACTTGCAGAGTTTCATCCACCGTTACTTCTTCTGCTGCCATTACATTTGACACGGTAGCTCCTGCGGTTAATGCACCTCCAATAGCCAAAGCGAGAGGGGACAAGGTCAATCTCATGTTCATTTGCTAATTCCGTTTTAGTTTATAAATCACAACAGATGCGAATGAAAACAAATATCATTTGTGTTTGCAATATAAATTTTATGATCTATATTTGCTTGCCTTATGTAACAACGCTAACGACAAAATAATAAATAAAAATAAAGCTATAACAAAAACCTCGAAAGAGACCGCTTGGAAGCCACTTGTGAGCAAACAACAACAACGTTAGAAAAATTAGGAAAACCCCATGAAATCTACGATTATCATCGTGAGTCATGTCGTGAATGATGCAGTCACTCATGGCTTCGTGCCTACAGCAAAAGCGATGGGTCTCCACGTCATTTTGATCACCGACCATAAGCTCAACCACTTGAAGTTAGCCAGTGACGATGGCCGCTTTACCCCCGATGCAATTCTTGAATGCGATGTCTTCAACCCTCTTGAACTCATCGAGACCATCACAGAGCAAGGTCTAAAGCCCGATGCTGTTTTCAGTAACAGCGATCACCTGCAAACCTCCACCGCAATCTGTGCACAATTCTTTGGCGTACCCACGAAAGATTGGACCGTCACGCTTAAAGCAAAGAACAAATACTTAACTCGCCAAGTACTCAACGAAAAGTCGCTTCCCAATACCCAGAGCGTGTTGTTACATCGAGATGCCGCTCCTACATTCGATTTTATTTTCCCTGTGGTTGCGAAACCCAAGGAAGGTGTGGCGAGCTTGGACGTTCAGCGCTGTAATTCTGAAACTGAGCTCGATAGTTATTGCGATGCGTTTTGGCAAAAGCACCCAGCCACCCCAATTTTGGTTGAGGCGTTTTTGCAAGGTCCGCTTATCACGGTTGAAACCATTGGTGACGGGGAAAGTTTGACTGCGCTTGGTGGGTTCGATGTTGAGCTCTCAGCTCCCCCTTACTTTATCGAAACAGCGGCAAGCTGGAATGGCATTAACAGCGTTCAGTATCGTGACGAGTGCGTACGCCAGCTACAGGCTTTTGGCGTGGGTTTTGGTGTCTGTCACAGCGAATTTATCATCACAGAGACAGGGCCTGTGTTAGTCGAAATCAACTATCGCAGTATTGGTGATGGCCGCGAATTTTTGCTCGATAACCTCAGTGAAGGGCGTTGGTTCACCACTATCTTAAACCTTCACCTTGGTAACAAGCTTGATAAGGCATTTCACATTGATGGCAGTGCCCATGTGCATTATGTGGTAGCAGAACAAAACGGAATAATTGAAGGGACATCCACCTCTTTCATTCACCAAGAGGGCGATATCGTCACTCAACAGCAAGTGCTCAAACAGGCGGGTGATGCTTTCCAACAAAGTTTCTCCAACAAGGATTACTTAGCGAGAATTTCAATCGTCTCCCCTTCTGGCCAGCCTTTAGAACCTGCGATCCAACAAGCAATAGCTCGCTTCAATCTCACAGCAGTCAACGAGGTGACAGCATGAACGACAACGCTTTATATCTCACTCAACGCTTAATCGACACTTGCTTACGTGAAGATCTCTTTGGGTTGGTTTCTCGAAGCCGATTTGAGACTGAACTCCCAAGCAAACTCAATATCTCTTCTTATCCTCGTGAACAAATGTGGCTTATTGTTCCCGGTTCGGATTTTACGCTCTACTTGCCCGTCACTCCGAGTTATTACATGCAACGTTGGGTATACGGACAACCAAATGGCTCTGGATGTCATGGCTGGCTGATCGAGGCAAATGATCTTGTTAAACCTCAGCAGCACTATCGTGATTGGATTGAATTACTGAAAGCGATTGCTCACGAAAGCTCTCACTCGTTGCTCGATAGTTACTTACCAGAACTCGAATGTGCAGAGAGGCACAAAGGCCT
Source organism: Photobacterium sp. (assembly GCF_057456235.1). Taxonomy (NCBI): domain Bacteria; kingdom Pseudomonadati; phylum Pseudomonadota; class Gammaproteobacteria; order Vibrionales; family Vibrionaceae; genus Photobacterium; species Photobacterium sp. Next base: position 137,608 of record NZ_JBVCPH010000010.1, read on the forward strand.
GTGTGACGAAGCCTTCAGTCAACATTCTGAATCACTCATGCAGCCGATTTCTCAACTAGATCGTTGGGAGCAAAAACTCTTACGCGCCGATCAAATCGCCTCCTACCTTGACCATCCTTACTACCCAACAGCCCGTGCTAAGTTCGGTTTGAGCGATCAAGACCTCGCGCAATACGCGCCAGAGTTTGCACAAAGCTTTACCCTTCGTTGGCTTGCAATTGAAAAGTCACTCGTTACCTTGACCAGCCCACAACCGGAATGCTGGCCGACAATGGAGCAGGTGGGAATGCCAGCAGATTTTGCTCTGAGCCATGAATTGTTCCCCGCGCATCCACTAACGCTTCAAAGTCTGGCTTCTCTGCCTGATGGCGTGATTGAAACGCCCCTCGCATACCTTGATGTAACTCCGACCCTATCCGTGCGTACCGTCGTCGTGAATCAAGCACCGCATATCCACATCAAAGTGCCGCTGATCATGCGCTCGTTAGGTACTAAAAATATCCGCTTAATCAAACCATCAACGCTCTATGACGGACACTGGTTTGAACGCTTATTAACGCACTTAGAACAAAATGATAAAGACTTGCACGGCACGTTTTTCCATTGCAATGAGAAGCACGGCGGTCATGTTGGAGACGACAAAACCTTCGCTTACATCGTACGTGAATATCCGCAGAGCCACTTCCAAGACAAAGCACTGGTGCCTGTTGCCGCCCTTGCCAGCCCAATGCCTGATGGACGTCTGTTCTTAGAACACCTCGCCGAGCAGTACTATCAGCAAGACACCCTTGCATGGTTTAAAGATTACGTTGACCTGTTATGCAAAGTGCAACTCACGTTATGGCTTCGCTACGGTATCGCTTTGGAATCGAATCAACAAAACGCCATCATCGCCTTTGATGAGCTGGGTAAGATGACCTTAGCCATGAAAGACAATGATGCAGCACGTATTTGGCCAGATCGTTTCCAAGCGTTTGAACAGCACTCGCCTGTTAAATGCGAACAACTGTTAGATCAACGTATCAAAGTAGACGACGAACTTGCCCTTGGTCAGATGTTTACCACGATTACTTTGCAGTTAGACATCGCTGCGATTGTGGAGGCAATGGCCGCAAAAGGGATTACAACGTCGGCTTCTCTGTATGCAACGGTCGCAAACAGTCTTTCACAACAGCTTCGCCAGTTAGGCAAACAAGGTCATGACACCAAACTCGCACACAAGATGTTATTTGATTCGCCAAACCTATACGCCAAGTATTTATTAAGCTCGGGGAGCTTGTTATCAAAAGAAGCGTCTGGCGCAAGCGATATCAACAAATTCTATGGGTTGTCCACACCGAACTTCTTGTTGCTTACCAGTGAAGAGGCACAACATGCTTACCTCGAAGCCATCAAGCAGAGCGTGAGTTAATCCATCATGACCAAACTCATCTACTGCGTGCTGCTGTGCCACTTTATCGCGGCGTTTGCCGCCTTAGGAATGCCTCTGTTTTTACCTATGGTATTGCCCACACTTGACGAGCAAATTGATACCGATTGGGCGGGGGTATTATTTATTCTGCCCACCTTTTGCACCGCTGTGGCGGCACGTTTTTGGGGGAAATTTGCCGATAAATATGGCAGGCGCCGCTCTTTATTGCGTGCCCAACTCGGACTTGCAGCAGGCTTCGCGTTGTGTGGCTTGGCAGATAACCTCACGATGTTTGTGTTTGGTCTTATCGTTCAAGGAACCTTTGGCGGCACCATGGCCGCCTCAAACAGCTACTTATCCAGCCAAATCAACGATGCGAAAACACTCGGTAAATCGCTCAATAAGACTCAGCTTTCTGCCCGCTTGGCGTTAATCATAGCGCCGATTGGACTGGGCTGGAGCTTATCGGAAACCAACCCACTGAACGCGTATCTTTGGTTGTCCGTTTTACCTTTGTTAGCGTTGGCGATCACCTTAACACTGCCTGCCGATCACCTTGCGAAAAGAAAAGCTGAAAAAGGCCAAGCATCTAATGAAGCTCAATGCACTCAAACTCAACCATTAAGTGTCCTTTATTGGGTGTTCGGCGCGCAATTCTGTTTTGCTTTCGCCATGGTAGTCACATTCCCCTATTTCTCACCTTATGTGCAGCAATACGGTGTGACAAACCAAGCGTGGATTGGCTTTTTATACGCCCTGCCACATGGTGTCTACTTGCTCTTTGCCGGGAAAGTTCATCTGTTCTCAGAATGGATTAACCGCCACCATCCGCAACGTACTTTGTGGTTAGGTTTCAGCTTGCTTTCACTCAGTGCCGCAATGCATCTGATACCTTTCCAAGCGATGCTGATTGCTGCTCGTATTGTCTTTGGTCTTGGCATGGTCTGCTGCTATCAAGGTTTACACCAAGCTTTAGCAAACCAGATCGATCGACAACAAAGCGGAATAATATTCTCGCGCTTTGATGCCATGTCTAAATGGGGCGGAGTTGCAGCAGGGTTGAGCGCGTCTTTCATCGCAAGTTTGGGCTGGCTTGAGGTTCCTTTCTTACTTTCTATGTTGATCAGTGGCGGTACCGTTATTGCGCTGATCATCCATTCAAAATTTGGACATCAACATGTTACACACTCAATTATCTCCGACTGAGCACTTAGCCGAAAACACAGAGCTGCTAAATCGTAAAAAAGTGCAGCTCAACCGTGAAAAAGCCCAACTCAATACCAGCATGGGCGTGGTGAACTGCTATTTGCGTGAATACGCGATACCGAACGAGCAAGTCGATTGGTGCTTTAGCGCTGTCTCTCTGCCACAGACCTTGAAAAGAAACTATACCGCTCAGCAGCGTGTGGCGATCCACCTACCTCACCAAAACCTACCTCAGGAAAATGGCTTGCTGGTTTTGCCCATTGAGTACATGAGCAAACTGGGGAAAATAAAACTCAGCGATAGACCCTGGGCTAAAATGCCCGGTGTAGGCTGGTGCAAACTGGACGCAACGCAAACTCTGACACTGTTACTCAACTACCTCAAACAAGTGTTAGAGATTCCATTCAATCACGAGTTGGTCGAGCAAATGGAAAACAGTTTGTTGATCACCGAGCAGTTCCTCAACCTAGACAATGCACCTCAGCATCACAATGCGTTTATCGCCTCAGAGCAGTCATTATTGTGGGGGCATACTTTTCACCCAACACCAAAGAGTCGCTCTGGTGTCAGTATCGATGACTTGCTCGCTTGCTCACCTGAAGTTGGCGCTAAGGTTCCTCTGTATTGGTTTGAAGTGGATACCACACTGCTCGATGTATTAAGCTCAGGCAATCGAACTGCACCGCAAGCAATGCTTGAGCAACTCGCACCAGAACAGAGTGAATCTGCGACTACCATGCTTTACCCTTGCCATCCTTGGGAAAGTTACACCCTTTTGCAAAACCCAGCGGTCAAAAAAGCCATAGAACAAGGCAAAATGACCCCGCTGGGTTTAGGTGGTGAAAAACTCTTGCCAACGTCATCAGTGCGAACTCTTTATCACCCAGATATGGATTGGTTCGCTAAATTCTCTATCAACGTACGTTTGACCAACTGCGTACGAAAAAACGCATGGTATGAGCTCGATAGTGCGGTTCAATTGACCTCTATTCTGCATCCAATCAAAGAAAGCGAGCAGCTGCGTAACCCTGTATTCAAGGTGATGACAGAACCTTACGCCACCACATTAAATCTAGAGTCCGTCGCCGAGCTGCAACAGACAGATGTCATAAAAGCGCGTGAGTCGTTTGGTATTTTGTATCGAGAAAATTTCACTTTGAGTGAAACCGATATCTTGCAACCGACTTTAGCGGGAGCACTCTTTGCCTATGACAGAGACGGAAACAGTTGCATCGCTACTCAGCTCAAACATAAAGCTAAAGCCACACAAAGTCAGTATGAAAATGTGGCAACGTTGTGGTTCGAGCGCTACTTACATTGTTTGATTCCGGGCGTATTTAACTACTACTTCAAACACGGGGTCGCGTTTGAACCTCATTTACAAAATACGCTAATTGGTTTTGAAAATGACATGCCTTGCTGCGTATGGATTCGTGACTTAGAAGGTACCAAACTACTACCTGAGTTTTGGTCGCCAGAGACGCTGCACCGATTATCTGAGCGCGCTCGTCAATCCGTATACTACAGCCGTGAGCAAGGGTGGAATCGTATCGGTTACTGCACCTTCATTAATAACATCAGTGAAGCCATTTTCTTTATCACTGAAGGGAACTCAAGGCTTGAAGAAGCATTATGGAGCGCTTTAAAAGACGCCATAGTTCGTTGGCAGTCAATCAATGGCAAACAACCAGTATTGGTTGCACTACTCAACGACGGCCATTTCCCAAGCAAAAACAACTTCACAACACGTTTGATGCAAAGTGCCGATAAAGAGTCTAGCTATACCCAAGTTGCGGCACCTTGGGCGACTCATACAAAAGGAGTTGACCATGCCTAATTCCCCTCAACTTCCGACATATATTCAGCAAGAAGTGCAGCGACTGGCAGAACAACAAACACAACCGCTGTGCGCTTATCTCTATGACCTAAAAGCATTAGAACTGCACATTAAGCAGATGTGTCATGTATTACCGAAAAACGTTGAATTGTTTTATGCCGCAAAAGCCAACCCTTCAGCGCCAATACTGCGCACTCTCGCGCCTTATATCGATGGTTTTGAAGCGGCGTCGGGCGGAGAGCTTAGTCACCTTGACCAACAACAACTCAACAAACCGCTGATCTTTGGTGGCCCGGGAAAAATGCCTAGTGAGTTAGAACAGGCCATTAAGCTTGATGTCGATGCTATTCATGTCGAAAGCCTTACAGAGTTGCAACGCATTGGCGCCCTGACAAAGAAGTTGAATCGAACAACCTCTATTTTCCTGCGCATGAACATCGACATTGGTGACATCACACTTAGCAAGTTAGCCATGGGCGGAAAACCAACCCCGTTTGGTTTAGATGAGAGTGAGTTAAGTAACGCGCTGATGTATCTGCGCGATTGTCCCTTAATAAAGCTGAAAGGCTTTCACTTCCACTTGATGTCACACCAACTTGAAGTTGATCGCCATCTCGCCTTGATGCAACGTTATTTCCAAGTAGTAAAAGAATGGCAAAAGACGTTCTCACTCGATGAACTAACGATCAATCTCGGTGGCGGCATGGGCATCAATTACCAAAACCCTAAACAACATTTTCCGTGGATGGAGTTTTGCGACAAATTGGAGTTCCTCATTGCCAAAGAACATCTGCAAGGCTGGAAACTGCGTTTTGAATGTGGCCGCTACATCTCTGCACCTTGTGGTTATTACGTGATGGAGGTGTTGGATATTAAGCAAAATCTTGGAGAGCATTTTGTGATCGCTCGCGGTGGCACGCATCATTTCCGGACGCCTGCAGCGCAAAACCATGACCATCCTTTTGCGATCGTGAAAAGTAAGCAGCAACCCGTTATTTCACATTCGATAAACCATACTACGGCCACGCTGGTTGGTCAGTTATGCACACCAAAAGATGTTCTCGCTCGGAATCAACATATCGAGCACATCGACATCGGTGACTATGTGATATTCACCCTAGCAGGTGCTTACGCTTGGAATATCTCACATCAAAACTTCTTAATGCACGAGCCTCCTGTATTCCATTATTTCTAACTTAAAGTGTAAGTCGAAACTCCCCGGAGCTTAGCTAAAGACCGCGTAAATGAAAAAGGCGTTAGTAAACTCGAGTCTACTAACGCCTTAAATAAATTGAACATCATCTACGTATGATGAACATGTTTCAGTTTAATGATTACGCTTGATCTGACTCTGCATCAATACCGCAACCAGTGTAACTTTGTAGTGCGATTTCGTGTTCAAAGACTGCGGCATCGTTACCTTCTGCCAGTAGCTCCGCTATTTCATCCGCGACTTCTTGCTCATTGATGCTTGCACTATAAGTCTGCATAACTAAAACCAATATTCAAACAGTTACAAATCAATTTTCAGCATAAGTTCGCATAGGATTGCAGGAGAAGCCAGCAAATTAAAACCACTCTAAAAATTCAACATTGTAAAATTACCACATGAATATGGACTTGCTGAAGCCGTCACAGAAAGCTTTGGGCCGGACCTAATTCAACGCTGAAACACATATAGACAGAACTGCGTTAGAACTTAAGCTCTAACTCGGGTGTTTCGGATAAAGAATGGTATCTCAAACTGCGCAGTCCCCCCCACTTGCAACTGGCTTTGTGATACGCATAAAGACGATTACTAACGGGAAAACTGAGCATTAAATCCTTGGTTTGCTTGTCACTTACTAGTGATTCAATGCTGCCTGGCACCTGAGTCCTTTATCCTTTTTAAAAACGGCTATTCAGATAAAAGTGACCGGAGTGCAAATGAATTTGGTACAGGGAGATGTCACCCGGCTTACAGAGGGTGAAGTGGGATCCGATTTCCGGCTCATCTTGGATACTGGCACCTTCCATGACTTCGATACCGAGCAGCAGCAAGCAATGGCCCGCAGTGTGGACGCACTGGCAACCGAGGACGCCACTGTAATCTTGCTGTGTTGGCCGCGGCGCATTCGTCCGTTGATCCGGGGGGTGAGCCGGGTGGAAATCGAGGCCGCCTTTACTGGCTGGCAAATCACCGACGTGGAACCATCCTTTTTCAAACTGCCTCCACCCCTGGAATGGGTGCTGCGCCCAGACGAGCATTGGTACCGCCTGCGCCGCGTATGAGATTGAGGTTCTGGCTGCAGTGGACGTCCGCTGCGCGTACCGCCGCTGAACGCGAGCTAAAGCACAAAGTTTATCTAGAGAAGAAGTGCGTCAATATCAGCCTCATTTTGAGGCTGCTTCAAACGCCTCTGGACTGACGCCACCACAGTTTTATCGGTTATATTAACGATGCCATGGCCCCATCCCCTCTTTTTATGACGAAAACAATCATCGACTAATAGAACTCTCTACCCGTGACTGGGAGTCATCCGAGTGCCAGTTATTAGCTGCAATCATCATGAGAAAAAGTATGGTAATTTCAGGATTACCATCTGTTACTGAATAAATACGTTAACTCAGTTTGGGGCAGAACCGAGCTAGCCATAGCAGCTAACTTGGAAGTGGACAGAACTGCGTTAGATCTTAAGCTCTAACTTGGGCGTTTCGGATAAAGAATGGTATCTCAAACTGCACAGTCCCCCGCTTTGTGATACGCATAAAGACGCTTACTAACGGGAACACTGAGCATTGCGGCCTTAGTGAAATTCAATGAAAAAATGCAAAAATGATGATTACGATTCAATGATGCCTGGCACCTGCCCCCTTTATCCTTTTAAAAACAGCCATTCAGATAAAAGTGACATCAACCATTGTTAACAAGGTAAAGCTAATGTAGCATCTGCCTATATAATAAAAGCCTAATTTAACAGAGAGTAAATGGAGAAGTGACAGATGTTCATGATAGAGCTAAATGATACTGGCTGGAGATACTGGCTGATAACGGCTGTACTGCTTAGTTACGGAGTCGTCGCCGACCCGATGGGGTTTGTGTTTGCTATAGGCCTGACCGTCGTTCATCTGCTCCACTTTGTCATCAGCAAACGAAGTGTTACCGCATTTCCGATACAGGTTCGATTCTGGTACTTGTCGCTGCTGTTGTTGGCACAGTTCGAGGGGCTTGGTTGGATATATTGGATCCCGGCAATAGGCACTTGGGCTCAAGTACTCTTTGGATACTGCGCCATGGCACGCCTTGTTTCACTGTTGCCTTGGAATAGCAATGAGCGTTTTTCAATTGCTCTGATCAGACGAACATTGCTTGCCCGCCCGGTTAAAGGCAGCATCAAGCAAAAGGTTGCCGCTGACAGTTAATCGACCAAGGGGCTGACAAAGTGACAAAGGCATCGGAGTCTGATCCCTTTGTCCTATAATTGCTGACAGTGGCTTCGTGTTTCCTGGTCTAATATTCCTGGCCCCTGGCAGAGGTGGCTATGAGCAGACAGCTGAAAGTTGTGGTACTGGTATTGCAAATCAAGATGAACAGGATACGAATAAGCAATAACTCTAAGTGATAATGGAGCAAAATCGTGCCAGATGGTGAGGCTGGCACGAAGTTGTCGGATAGACGACACTTGTTACCAAGTGCCGTCCTCCTAAGAACCGTACGTGCAACTTTCACTGCATACGGCTCAAGCCTCCGCTAAGGCGTGTTATGTTACCCAGCAATCACAATGCAGCTAAGACGGGATCAAACCACGAATTTCGTCCCTGTTTTTTTGGCTTACGCTCTTTGAGGTAAGGTTCATAAAAGGGATCGTAAGGCGTTGCCTTACTCATGATTTTTACATGCCTTTTAATTGGGGTTTGGGCTATCTGAACCAGATTAAAATGGCAGTCCATATTGGCGATTTTCTGCCAGCCGTGAAATTGCCATCCACCTGTGCGGTTCATATAATATTTTCGACGTACCCAGTCTTTGCTTTTCGCTGGATGACGTCTAACTGCCCATCGCCACAACAACCAGAAAAGTTGATGACTTACATAATCGAAAGTTCGCTTTGCAACACAATGACGATAATAGTTCGCCCATCCTCTCAGCTTCGGATTCAGTATCTTAATCAGATCGTTAACTGGAATAGTTGCGTGCTTTTTGATGAGTTCGCGTAAGTTACTCAAAAATGAAAGAACGTTGATCTTGCTTGGTTTTATAAGCAGTTTGCCTTTGTATTTTCTGAGGTTGAACCCTAGAAAATCAAAACCGTCATCAATGTGGGTGACATGCGTTTTCTCTTCAGAAAGCGTTAAGCCCCTTTCTTTTAAAAAGCCAATGAGCTGCGGTTTAATTTCGTTAACTAAGACTTCCTGTGAAGACCCTGTTATTACGAAATCATCTGCGTATCCAATGAAGTTCACTCTATCACCCGTTTTACGCGCTATCGACTTAACTAGTTTTTCCAAACCAGCTAACGTCAGTAACATAAGCGTCGGGGAGATGATGCCACCTTGTGGCGTCCCCTCTGCTGTATTGTAAAACATTCCTTTATCGATAAAGCCACATCCTAGCCACTGTTTCAGCATTCGTTTATCCGCGGGTTGCTTTTGCAATGCGCATTTGAAGCTTTAATACGAGCTGCTCCATGGCTGTCCAGTTAATGGCTTTCCATTGAGCATCGATAGGAGGGGCACTAACTTCAATTGAAGCTACCATTTGCATTCCTCCTTGAATAAAGTTCTTCAAATCATCTTGCAACGGGAGACCAGCTAGAAGTCAGCTCGCTTTCGCGCCAGATAACAACCTGTATCCGCATCATTACAACACGGCTTTCGCTTTTTCTAGCCTCCTTTACCTGCACCACTATCGGCTATCTTCGCAGATAGCTTTCCCATAGGGAGAAGTACAGGCTTACCCTGTTCCATATGTCACGCAACGTCGGGTTAGATGCCCCATATAAGTGCGGAGAGCGTATTGATCACGAAAGAGTACTGTCCAATCTCTTTCCTACTCTCGTGCCTTTTGGCCACAGCGTATTAACCACTTCCGCTGATCCACGTATAACGCACCTTGTATGGATTCACTTACGTTCATCATACCGACACCCTAGCACTTACCCGATTTGTGGTTATCAGGAGGAACGTCCTCTCACGATTCCATTCCCGCTCAGCGAACTGCTGAACTTCGTTACATTGTCGGGTTCGCTGCTTTATTCAGAACCCTAGGGTCATCTGGTGATACAGATGGTTCACTCTTATCGCGGTGAACAGCGCTTCATACGACTTCAGGTCGCACGGACATAAACGTGTTAGGTCATTGAGCTCTGGGGCAAGCTCACCTATTAGGAAAAGTAAGGTAACATGGATTAGAGTTCTGGCCTGCGATTGTCCGATAAAACGGATCAAGTCCAGTTCCTGCCAAAGCGTCGGACTGTACTTACTGCCCTCGTTAAGTCCCGACAAGGTTCACCGAATTCTAGAAAAAACCTTTCCGTTTTTAGGCTAGTGCTCATTGAAACTCAAGTATCTAGACGTTTTAACGCTCTCGGTAACTTCATTCGCCACACAGGTAGCTTTGTTGTTCGAACCTTTCGCCAGCCCTGCTTGATTAATCGGCTATTTTGTTCCCCGGCTTGAATACGTGCGCTTATTTGTTGCCACTGTTCACTGTTATCCACTTTGGCCATTTCTAATTGTGAAGTATGCGTACGCGCTTGTCGATATAACAACGTACGTACCGCGCCCCAACGCTTGGCTCTAACAAGACGACGGAATGTTAGCCAGGCAGGAACAGGCCGTTTTCGGTAGTAACGCTTAATGGCAATTATCGCTGAGACCAGTAACGTAAGCAAGATACAGGCGGCAATTAACCACGATGAATAGGCTTTGAGGAATGATGCGAGCGTGTGTTTCGCGTGAAAACTTTGCCCTTGCACCACAACGGTCTCAAGCTGGTTGCTTTTGCTGTTCCACCAATGAAATTCGATATCCGGTAAAGTGATGTCTCCGCCTTGTTGAATCACATAAACACTCTGTTCGGTTCGAGTCGACTGATAATCGCCACGTGTTTGTGTATCAGACAATTGATGTGGCTGCGGATAGGTGTGGTATTGCTGTGTAGACAGATCTGACAGCAGATTTGGCAAGAGCACCGACAGGCTATCTTGCGCACTCACCGTTACCGTTCGTGTAATCGCATCACCGACTTTCAATTGCTCGTGAGACGTCTGCCATTGCTGTTCTATTTCAACATTTGAAGCGACAAACCATGGAGTTTGATCGCTGACCATCCCAGTTGGCAGAGCGGCCTCAAATCGCAGTGGTGGCGTATATAAAGTGCCCGCAACATTTGAACCATCGGGCACAGAAACTTTTACCCAAACCGGTACTGGTGGAATCACAAAGCTCCCCGAAGCTTGTGGGTAAAGCGTCACTTCCCAGCGCTGGCGCGACCAAGTTTGCTCACCCTTTCGGTCTGAAAAGTTAGTGGCCAACTGGTTACGCTGCTTGGCAATCAAGTTAGCCACATCAATTGCACCGATGCGTGTGCCACCTGTAAACCAACGGGACGTCGCGACTTCAATATTCAAAATCACTTGCTGGTTAACACTCACTTGCGGTATGCGGCTATCGCCTTGCGTGCCGATCCAAGCTGTGATTTCAACATCATGGTTACGCTGCAATTGGTTAATATCCAGTTCTGCCGCAAAGCCACTGAATGGCGTAAACAAGGCCAGTACCAACAACCAAATAGTGATGAGTATGTTAGCTTGAGGTGACGAGTTATGGTTTTGAATCAAAATAGTTACTCCTCACCTAACTCATTGGCACTGTTAGATACATCGACCGGATTTTGTAACTGGATTTGGAATTTGGCGCGTAAGAAATACTTCGGATCAGCTTCAACACGTTTTAGCCATTTATCCGCCACCGCTTGGTCATTCAGCAACTCTTCAGCACTTATCGACTCTTTGATCATCAGTTCTTCAGAGGTTTGTTCTTGGAAGCCGTCGCCAGTCCTTGGTTGATCCTCGCCGAGCTCTACGGATATCTCTTGTTGCCCTTCTGCTGATTTCCCTTGGCTTTCACTCATCTGGTTAATCTCGTCCACCAAAGCGGTGATGACTGCTAGGTTGTGTTCAACGTCTAGTCGTAACTTTTCACTTAATGTGGTTTGCGCGGCCAGTATTTGCAGTAAATCTCTGGCAGCAACGTACTCTCGCTGTCTAGCCAGTGCGCTGGCGGCGTTATACAAACCTAAATCGCATTCGTCTTGTGTCGCGGCGTGCCTTAGTTCTAAAAACGCGCTATGCGCCAGCTTATATTCGCCCGCGTAGTAATAAGCGGTGCCTTTACGTAGTGGGTCTTTAAAATGCTTGGCCGCTTCAAGGTACTGTTTGTTGTTTATTAGGTGCTGGCCTTGCTGATCCGGCGTTAACCACAAGTCCCACCAACTTTGCGCGAGCTTATCCCACAATGTGACTTTTTGGACCACTTCGACTTGCTCGGCTTTACTTTGCACTGGCTGCGCCATTGCCGTTTTGGGCAATAATAAAGAACCAGAAACCATCGCAAGCAAACACCACTGCACCAGCCAACCTTTGCGGAACCACAACATCATGATCAGCGCAATAGGATAAAGCAGCACGTAGCCCATGTCCTTCCAAGGCATCGACGATTCGCCGTTGAGCTGCATGTTGCGCTCCACTAGGCGATTCAGCGTTTTGATATCACTACCGTCGATGCTCACTTCAACCAATTGCCCGCCTGTTGCACGAGCCAACGCGCGCAATGAGTCTAAATCCATCGGATTATCGCTAACTCGCTCAGGATTTCCTGCAGCAAGAATCAACAACTGATATGGTTTGTCTGAAAAGAAGTCTTCAAAGCTATCGATAGTATTGGGCGTCACACCATCGCTGACCAATAACACGCTTGAGCCTAGCTCGTTATTTAACTGTTGATCGATAAGTGATAAGGCTTGTGATGAGTCTTTCCCGTCAACAGGCATGATTTCTGGTGAAATAGCCGCGAGGAAAGGGTCAAACACTTTTGCGTCTTGCGTCACTGGCATTGCGACATGTGCGCTGCCAGCGTAGACCACCAAGCCAGTTCGACCGCCTTCTCGCGCTGAGAGCAAATCTCGCACCTTTTGCTTGGAGCGCTCTAAACGACTTGGCGGCAAATCTTTTTGTAGCATCGAATCACTGTTGTCTAGTACCACCAGCATCGACGCTTTATCTTCCCCAAATGGTGACGCTTCTCGCTGCCAAGTTGGTCCGGCGCAGATGACAATCGCCAACGTCACGTTGACCAGCAGTAACTTAAGCGGCAACTGTTTTCGCCAGCCTTTTTCGCCGATGGTCAGCGCGCTGCGTAGGTGTTCGGGTAACACATCTTTCCAGCTTGGTCTGGAATCTTCCAATAAGCGTAGCCAAAGCAACAATACCATCGGCACAAACGCCAGTAACCACCAAGGTCTTAGGAAGTGAAATTGGCTGAAGAACTGCTCAACAGTCAGAGAATCAAACATGCTTTTCTCCTTGTTGAGTGTTTGAAGTTGAGTTCGCTAATCGTCTTCGTTGCAGCGTTGCTAAACTGAACGCCAACAGATGCATCACGACTACGATCGCCAACAAATAATGATGCAGAGTTTGTTTTGGTCGATAAGTGGTACTTTCGTAGAGTTGAGGTTCAAGATCACCAATCTCTTGATAAGCGAGCGCTAACTCATCTCGGTTGAGCGCTTGAAACGCTTTACCACCTGATTCACGGGCAATACGTTCGATCGTCTCCATATCCAGTGCGGATTCACCCACAGTTTGCGGATCTCCCATCGCGATAACATGTACGCGCACGCCTTTCGCTTTGGCAACTTTTGCCGCGTCAATCGGTTCGACAAAGCTGCCAGTATCATTTCCATCGGTCAGCACAATCACGACTTTCTCTTTTGGCTTGTTTTGCTGAGGATTGGATTGCGTACTCTGCTCAAATACTTTGATCGCCAAACCAATTGCATCACCAAGGTGGGTACTTTGCCCTGCCATTGCAACCTCCGTTTGGTCGAGTAACTCTAACCAGACTTGTTGGTCTGCGGTAAACGGGGTTTGTACAAATGCAGCATCGCCAAACAAGATCAAACCTAATCGGTCGCCTTTTCTTGTGGTCACAAACTCAGCAAGGACCTCTTTCGCTGCATCAAGACGAGACATTTTGCTGCCCGATTTTGAGTTGAAATCGACTTCTGCCATTGAGCCGGACAAATCCACCACGACCATTACGTCACGCCCGAGCTGCTCGCGCACTTGTGATTTACCCAGTACGTTCGGCTGCGCCAATGCCGTGACTACGCACACCCAAGATATAATCAGAGTGGCTCGCTGCCACCATTTGGGCGCAAGTTGGCTCGCGCCTTCAGACGGCGTTTCACCTATCGCATCCACCAGCAATTGAAAGAAAGGTACTTTGATCGCCATTTGTTTGGTGCGATAAGCTGGTACGAGATATGAGATAAGCAGCGGCACTGGTAAAAGCAAAAACCATAACGGGTGGGCGAACTCTAGACTGTTCAGTGAGAGCAACGGATTCATACTCTGCCCTCCTGAGTCTTATTGCTTAGGCTATGTTGTTCAAGCCAGACTTTCGCTCGTTTGATCAGTTCAGCATTTTGCTCTGGGTTGAGTTCAATGCTCGGATTGACCAAACTTTGCTGCCACTGCTTTGCGGTTTGATCATTAAAAGCGGGGTGTTCTGGGCTGAGTTCATTGAGCTTATCTAAGAAGGCCATATCGAACAGACAAGCGTTACCGCTGTCGAGATAAACCAGTACGATTTTCAAAACAGAAAACAGCCTTTTCCCAGTATAATCATCTTGCGGATTGAGTTCGTTGAGCACAGTTAATGCTTCACTTCGGTAGCGATTGCTCCACCAATGACGAAGCGCCTTATAGGTCAAATACGCGAGTACGAGCAATGCAACTAAAGCGAGCAGCTTCCAACCGATAGTTTGCGGCCACCAACTGACACTTTCTGGCACCGTCACATCGTGTAAATCCCGTAAAATATAGGTGCTTGGCGGGGTATGGATAGTCGCCATTATCGACCTCCCACCAACTGTTGAAACTGAGCAATGTGCTCACCGGAAGTATCAAGCTCGATATGGGGTAGCTTTTTGATCGACATAAGCTGAGCCAGAGACTGTCTTTGCTGCGCCATTCGTTCGGCCAGATGCTCGCTGGCGGTTTCGACTTTGGCTTTGCTGTCTAAGTTAAGTTGATAGCGCCCGTCACCCACCACCCACTTCAGGCTGGCGAGGTCTTCTGGTAACGCTTTTTCAAATGGGTCACTGACCATCACCGCCAGCACATCGTTGTGTTGCTGCAGTTGTTTCAGATGGTCGAGATGACTTTCCTCGCAATCATGCCAATCACTGATGAAGATAATCGTCGACTGTTTGAGCTTCATTCTTTTCACTTGCTCAAGCCAACGCGAAAAGCTGACGTGTTCACTGTTGTGCGCGTCAACATTCAAGGCTTGGTTCGACTGAGCGAGGCGTTTTAACTGGGCTAAGAATTCATTTTGCGAGCGCTGTGCTTTGCTATGAAAAACGCGTTGATGCGCGGCAATCACGAACCCGACACGGTCACCGTCTTTCAATACTCGCCATCCACACATTGCAGCGATTTCTGCCGCGACCACCGATTTCATCACTTCAATCGAAGAGAAAAACATCGCACTGCGCTGGTCGACACAAATAATGACGTTGCGGTCTTTCTCTTCGGTGTAACTTCTCACGTGCGGTTTTCCGGTACGCATCGTCACTTTCCAATCGAGGTTACGAATATCATCGCCGAGTTGGTAATGACGTAACTCTTCAAAGTTCAAGCCACGACCACGAAATAGAGAGTTATGACGTCCAGATAGAACACTGCCGGCTTTGAGATGTGGCAAAAGACTGAATGATTTAGCCTGAGCTTGCAGGCGAACTAAACGGGCGTAATCACAATATAAACGCGGATCGAGTCCTCGGGACTGAGGAGCATGAGTCGGCTTGACCATTTCTACCTCCGCGCTTAGCCGATTTCGACGTAATCTAACAGCTCTTCAATGACGCGTTGATGGTCAACGCCGTCTGCCAACGCGTCGTAGCTCAGTGAAAAACGATGTCCCATGACGGCAGGCACCATGGCGCGAACGTCATCAGGTAGGACATGGTCGCGACCTTGTAGCCACGCATAAGCACGAGCACATTTATCAAGCGCAATAGACGCACGCGGACTTGAACCGACTTCAATCCACTTGTCGAGTTGAGAATCTGGGTAACGTTGCGGTTTGCGGGTTGCCATCACCAAAGCAACGATGTAGTCTTCGACCAGCTCAGAGACCGCGATATGCGGCAACTCTTGGCGCGCTTCAAGGATCAGCTCGGGAGAAATATGCTCTACAGGGTTCGCCGTTTGTGAGGCTTTTGCACCAAGCTCTTCACTACGAACCAAGCGGATAATATCTCGCTCTGCCTCGTCTTCTGGATAATCGACAGTCACCTTCATGATAAAGCGGTCCATCTGCGCTTCAGGTAACGGATAGGTTCCTTCCTGCTCAATCGGGTTTTGCGTCGCTAGTACCATAAATAGATCGGGTAGCTGGTGCGTTTTGTCACCCACGGTAATCGTCCCTTCTGCCATCGCTTCAAGCAAGGCAGCCTGCACTTTAGCGGGCGCACGGTTTACTTCATCGGCAAGAACAATACTGTTAAAAATCGGTCCCGGTTGGAAATGCAGTTGTGGCTTACCCGCCACTTCTTGATACACCTCGGTGCCAGTGACGTCTGACGGTAATAAGTCAGGAGTAAACTGGATACGTCCGAAGCTAGTATTAAGCAAATTAGCCAGTGATTTTACCGAGCGCGTTTTCGCTGTTCCCGGCAAACCCTCAAGCAGCACGTGTCCGTTAGTCAGCAAACCAATAACCAAAGCACGAACCACATGACTTTGACCAATTACACTTTGTTCTGTTTGTTCGATCAATTGCTTGATCGCTTGTTGTGCGTTATTCATCCCAACCCCTTACTTAGAATTTTGTTGCTGTAAGATCTGCGATAAACCCACCAGCATAGGCAAGGTGTCATCGAAGTATCGACGGATACCTGAACAAAGGTAGTTAAGCCCTTGTTCACCGTCCGGGGTCTTGATTAAACGGTTTTTCGGGCATTCGCCCCAGCAGTATTTTAGGTAGGGACACTGCTTGCAGTATTCTGGTAGTGAGTCACGCTTTGCCATACCAAAAGTAAACTGACGAGTGGAGAACGCCATCTCATTCAGCGTATGGTCGTGAATGTTCGACAACTTATATTCGGGATACACATAGTGGTCACAGCTGTACACGTCACCGTTATGTTCAATCGCTAAGCCTTTACCACAGAATTCTGCGGTAATACAAAGCTGAGAAGGTTTTCCCATCACTTGAGCGACAGCAGTTTCGAATAGATTGACCAGCACTCGGCCTAAGTCGTTGTTGACCCATTCCACAAACATTGTGCTAAGGAATTCACCCCAGTCATCAGGGTCGACCGACCAATCGGTGACGACTGACATTGGATGTCCCGGTTTGGCTAACTCACTGCCCAGCTCTGGGATCATCTGCTCATTCCAGAACTGTGGCGCGGTCGTGTGGAAATCATTTGGCTCGACCACAGGCGCTAGCTGGATATAAGTGACGCCAAGCTTGCGGGTGAGGAATCGGTAGATCTCCAATGGATGCTTCACGTTGTGGCGGTTTACCGTCACCAGAGCGTTGAATCGCACTTGGTGTTGCTGCAGCTTTTCAACCGCTTTCATTACCAAATGGAAAGTAGGCTTACCGCTACGGGTTTTGCGGTATTTGTCGTGTAGCTCTTGCGGACCATCAACCGATAATCCCACTAAGAAGTTATTCGCATGCAAGAACTCGCACCATTCGTCATTGAGTAAAATACCGTTGGTCTGCAAGTCATTTTCGATGCGCGTGCCTGTTGGTTGGTATTTCTTCTGTAGCTCAACCACTTTTTGGAAGTAGTCTAACCCGAGCAGTGTTGGCTCCCCGCCCTGCCAAGAAAATACGATTTGTTCGCCGTCTTGACTCTCAATATAGCTCTTAATAAAGGCTTCTAAGGTTTCATCATCCATTTTCGGTTGTTTTGGTTGATGAAGCAGATTTTCTTTATGCAGGTAAAAGCAATATTGGCAGTCAATGTTACATTTTGCACCGCCGGGTTTGGCCATCACATGAAAGCGACGTTCATTTCCTTGCGCGGATTTAAACGCAGTTTTCATTGGGACGATTGGCATAGCCGTAGAATGACGTGGGGAAGTTTTGCTCATGCATCTCTCTCTTTGAATTGTGGCGCCCCTAGGAGCGCCACTTTAATTATTCGTTACTTAGGAACAAATGTGCCCGGTTCCATACGAGGTGGGTATTCTTTAAACGTCCCCATCACCTCTTTCACTTTTTCCATCGCTGGCATCATTAAGAATGAGCGCTCGTACATCCAAGTATCGTATCCCATACCAGTATCACCGCGTTCAAATGGATCGATACTTAGGTCAAAGATCTTCGGAACACGAAGCTTGGTGAATGGTTTTTGCCAAATCTCTAAGCCAGTCTCATTTTCTTGAATCAAGAAATGGAACTTATATTTGCCTTGACGTAGTGCAAGTAAATCACCGTCGTCACTCCAATAAACAAACTCGTTACGTGCAGATTTGTCTGATTTACCAGTAATATAAGGCAATTGGTTGTAACCATCTAGATGAACTTTGTAGTTCATATCACCAACTTTCTTACCCTTAAGCAACTCATCAGTCACTTTATCGTTACCTGCTGCTGCAACTAACGTTGGGAAGAAGTCTTCTAGAGACATGATACCGTTAAACGTTTTACCCGCTTCAATCTTACCAGGCCACTTGATCAACATAGGTACACGGAAAGCCCCTTCCCAACCAGTGTTTTTCTCAGAGCGGAATGGCGTCATACCTGCATCTGGCCACAAGTTGATCATCGGACCGTTATCTGTGGTGTAAACGATGATAGTTTTGTCATCAACACCCAGCTCTTTGATCTTGTTTAGTAGGTGACCAATTTGGTCATCGTGCTGTTTTACACCATCAGCGTAAAAACCAGCACCTGTTTTGCCCTTGTACTCTCCTGGTACGTGAGTGAAGTTGTGCATGCGAGTGGTGTTGAACCAAGTAAAAAACGGTTTATCTGCTTTTACTTGTTTTTCAATGAAGCTTTCTGCTGCATCTAGGAATTCGCCGTCAACGTTTTCCATACGCTTACGAGTTAGAGGGCCAGTATCTTCGGTTTTTCCGTCCGCGTATGAGTGGATAACACCGCGTGGACCAAACTTCTTCTTAAACTCAGGATCAGTAGGGTAATCCACGTTCTCTGGCTCTTCTTCCGCATTCAGGTGGTAAAGGTTACCGAAAAATTCGTCGAAACCGTGGTTAGTTGGAAGATGTTCGTCTCGGTCACCTAGGTGGTTTTTACCAAATTGACCTGTCGCGTAACCCAGCTGTTTTAGCATGGTGGCGATCGTTGGATCTTGTTTCGAGATACCTTCAGCCGCACCAGGTAAACCCACTTTAGATAAACCAGTACGCTTAGGCATTTGGCCAGTGATAAATGCAGAGCGGCCAGCGGTAGAGCTTTGCTGTGCGTAGAAGTTTGTAAACTTCGCGCCCTCTTGGGCAATAGTGTCGATGTTTGGAGTGTTGTAAGCCATCATACCTTGGTTATACGTACTAAGGTTCCAATAACCCACATCGTCACCAAATATCACCAAGATATTGGGTTTGTCCGCCGCGTATGCGGTAGCAGAAGCCGCACCTAACGCGAGCGTACAGACGTTAAGCACCAGCTTTTTGCCTTTCCCTTTGGTCGCATTTTTCATACCATCTCCGTTATTTCACTGAAATTATAGGAAGTTAACCTTAAGCTCCCTCATCAGCTAAGATAAACTACGAAGAAACCAGAATAAAGATAGTGACAGTTTACTAATGTATCAATTTAATTTATGAGTACTGTGATGGACTTAAACCTAATTCAGACTTTTCTCGTAATCGCAGAATTCCAGTCTTACACCAAAGCAGCAGAGCATCTGGGGCTCACTCAGCCCGCGGTCAGTGCCTCAGTGAAACGTCTGGAACAAGTGGTGAATAAACAGCTATTTGTAAAGAAAGGACGAGGAATTGCGCTGACCTCTACCGCGTATCAGTTGATTCCGCAGTTCCAGCAAGCACTCAGTATTATCGACAATGCGGTAGTGAAAGAAAAAGCCTTTGAAATCTATTGCTCTGAAGCGCTGTTGCACAAAATAAGTGCAATCGAAGGCGTAATACTTAAAGAATCTCCACCTGATAAATATTTGTTGTTTGATGAACTACGTCAACAAAGTGTCGATTTGGTCATTGATACCATCATTGCTAAGGAGCCCGCTTTTGTTGTCGAAGAGGCCTATAGCGAACCGGCTGTAGTGATCTGTCGCAAAAACCACCCGAGAATTGCGGGCTCAATCAGTACAGTGCAGTTCTATCAAGAAAAGCACTGCCTATTCTCGGGTAAATGGCAACAAGCAACTGGCTTTGAACAGTTAACTAAAGAGGCGTCTCACGAGCGCAAAGTTGATATTGTCACTTCATCTATCGCGAGTATGGCAATGCACGTCGCACGGCGCGACTGCTTGGCGGTTATTTCGAAATCCTTTGCTCAGAAGTGGAGCGAAATCCTCGGGCTACAGGTCCTATCTTGTCCAATTGAGATTTATGAGATCCCCTACAAGTTGGTCTATCACAAACGTCAAATAAACAACCCTGCACATATGAGATTGCGAGAACAGATAAAAGCCTTACTCAAGCTCGAACAATCTATAGAGCATCGTTCAAAGTTCTAGGACGTGATTGGTTTGCTGCCCGTTAGTCTAAAAAAACACCCCAGCAATCGCTGGGGTGTCTGTGTTGTGTTGCTTGAACCATAAGTCGACATAACGCACGACTATAAATCAGTCATTTAGGGGATTCTTTGCATCATAAGTTGGCATAAAAATGAAGCATAAAGTGACATAACCTTACATTCACTCAGTCTAATGAATCGAACATTGAAGGAAACTTTCAAACAAGCCTCATTAGTTTGCTCCCCTTGTTGGCAACAGCAAGAATCATATGAAACAACACCAACCGCTTCCTTATAAACAAAAGTTCATGCATCAGAGTCAGCACCAG
>NZ_JBVCPH010000011.1:0-157034 GCF_057456235.1 Photobacterium sp.
GACGGCTCGGTCGCACTCGACCTGCTGACAAACGACACCGACCTGGATGGCGACAAGCTGTCGGTCAAGTCGATCAACAATGTTGAACTGACTGGCGAAGCACAGACCATCGCGGTTGCTAACGGCGTGGTGAAAGTGACCGCCGAGGGCGGGATCAGCTTCGAGCCTGCGGAGAACTTCAACGGCGAAGTAACCATCAGCTACGAAATCAACGACGGCCAGGGCGCCACCGACGCGGCCATCGCGACAGTCACGGTGACTCCGGTCAACGACGCGCCTGTGGCGAATGACGATACCAAACTGAGCACCGAAGAAGACACGCCGCTGACCATCGATGTGCTGGACAACGATACCGACGTCGATGGCGACACCCTGAACATCACGAAAGCGACCGTCCCTGCCGAGCAAGGCACCGTGGCCATCGACGGCGGCAAGCTGGTGTTCACGCCGGACGAGAACTTCCACGGCACCGCCACCATCAGCTACGACATCAGCGACGGCCAGGGCGGCACCGACAGCGCCACCGCGATAATGGAAGTGACCCCGGCCAACGACGCGCCAGAAGCTGAAGACTTCACGATTTCACCTACGGATGGAACGCCTGTTGGGGTTGTCTTTAATTCGGATGATTCAGCTAAAGATCATATCTCTGATGTGGATGATGGCGATGACGCTCAGCTGAAAATTATTATCACCGACTTACCAGATAATGGAACTTTGTTTTATACCTATACCGATTCTGACAATAAGGTTCAGGTTCGTGAAGTAACTGATGATGACTTGAATAACACCGAATTTGAAGCAGACTCGATTACTTACCAAGCTTCTGAGGAAATCTCAGGTTCACCATTCTTACTGGGTGTTAAAGACGCGCCTTCTGATGATACCGGACCATCAACAACCGATTTCTATAATTGGGGAGAGCCAGTCGGAACCGATGGTCTGGTTCGTCAGATGACATTAGTGAATGGAGATGTAATTACTATTTCCTCTAATAGCGAAGAATTAGCTCAGTATCGCGGCGGCAATAATACTGCCCACATTGGTCATGGTATCGGTGATAGCGATGGTTCGGGTATAGAACCTGGCGAACTAATCACAATTGATTTCAGCCAGAACCCGGTTGCAAATGTTAAAGTCGGCCTTGATGGATTAGGTGGTTTATTCGAAGCTGGCGACAATAATGCGGCTCTTATTATCGTTCATTACGCCGATGGTTCGTCAGAAAAAATTGAATATCAAAAACCAGCAGATTCATCTGGAGATACTGGCGTATTCCAAGAACTTGAAATACCCGGTAACGGTAAACAGATAGTATCATTAGATTTTTCTACTAAGTCTGAAGGTAACTGGGAACTACGCTATGTTGAAGGCACTCCGGCATCAGATGAATTTAAATATAAAGCAGTCGATCCTGACGGGCTAGAAAGTGAAGAGGCTACGGTCAGTATTGATTCATCTCAACTCGATCTAGAACCAGTAGTACCAGCAGGGAAAGTCGACCTTGGGACAAGTAGTGAAGATGACGTTGTTGCGCTTAATCTGGAACAGTTACTTTCTGGTTCGTATGATCCTGAAGGAAATGAACTGAAAATCTCTGACTTAACTGTTGATGCCACCTTTGGCACAGTTGAAGTGGTTAAAGACAGTAACGGGCATGTTATTTCTGCGTACTTTACTCCTAAGGAGCATCAGTCTATCGACGAAGTCGTATTTAACTACGTGGTGACTGATGGTGTGAATAGTAGCAATGTCCAAGCAACTCTAGAAGTGGCTCCGGTCGCGGATGGTGTTCATGTATCAGCTGAGCTATCAACACTTTCGACCAATCCGGTACAAAGTATTTTGGATCTAGTCAAAAGTGAAATTGCTGGCCGTACGCCTACCGGGTCAAATAATGGTACGGGTAATGAAGATTACATAAAATCTCCGAATAATAACTGGGTAGAGAGTTATAGCGGCAATGATATTGTTGAGCATGGAGACGGTGATGTCTTACAAGTGCTCGCTGGCAGTGGCGATGATATCGTAATCGGCGGTGCAAGCAATATTGATTATCTAAAAGGCGAAGATGGTAACGATATCCTCATTGGCGGTATCGGCTCTTCATCTGTTACCTTACATGGTGACTCGGGGAATGATATTTTAATTTCACAAGACGCCTCTATTGCATCAACAAGTTATTATGGTGGCTCGGATACCGATACCGCTTATCTCCAAGGTTCAATATCAGATTATACATTTACAACCGATGGTTCCCCTGACTTCATGTTGACACATAGTTCATCGAATGGACGTCATGAATTTTATAGTATCGAAAATGTCTATTTTGATAATGGACACTACCAAGTCATTGATGGCGATTTAGTTAAAGTATCGGACCTATTCGAACTCAATATTGACGTTGACCTGATTGATATCGATGGTAGTGAAGTATTTACCGATATTATTATTTCGGGCCTGCCTGACGGTGGTAGCTTAAGCGTCGGTACAGTACTGGCCGACGGCACGTGGTCAATACCTAAAGAACAACTAGATACCGATGGCAAACTGACTGTCACTGTTGAAGCCCCTGTTAGCTCCAATGGAATAAAGCTGACCGTTACCGCTGGCTCTGAAGAAATTGACGAAAATGGACAGTCAGTTGGTGATGCTAAGTACAACGAAACAGATGTCGGTTTTATTGCTACACCGGCGAACCCTAACGGTGATAATACCGTGGAAGGCGGCCGTGGTGATGACGTATTACTTGGTGATACCGGCGGCGTTGTTGTTTCTGTCCAACCAGGACTTGATTACAATATCGCTCTCGTTATTGATACATCTGGCAGTATGGACTATTTCATCAAAGACATTGATGGAAAGTACATTCAAAACGACGATGGTTCGTATATGCGCCGTATTGATATGGTCAAGGAATCGTTAACGAGTCTGGTAGAAGACTTAGCGGACCATGACGGTACTATCAATATCAAATTGATTGATTTTCATTCTGACAACTATTTAGATCCGGCTCCTCAAGTCATTAATTTGAATTCGACAAATCTTCCAGATTTAATCGCTCAAATTGACTCACTTTACGCAGATGGCGGGACAGATTATAAACCCGCACTTGAAGAAGCAATCTCTTGGTTTAATTCTGATAAGTTAAATAATAATGCTGAAAACCTTACCTTCTTCCTGACGGATGGCGAACCCCATCCGAGTACACTAGAGGATTCTTTAACAACATTTAGTCAACTCAGTAGTAATAGTAAAGTGATGGCTGTTGGCATCGGTGGCGATATCTCTGATAACTTATTGAAATTTTTCGATAATACAGATATTACTAATTTGGAAATTGTAGAAGGATTAATAACATCCGAAACGGTAACGGAATACAACCACGGAATTTTTGGTTCGCAGACAAGCTCAACTTGGTACGGTGAAGTTTATACGACAGGTCGTGATCTAATACTCAAAGATTATGGTAGTGGTATACCGGTGAAATACCAATCTTCGTCAATATCAGTCGATGCAGGAGAAAGCGTAAACTTTGAATTTTCTATTAATGGCCCTGAATCAATGTCTTGGTCGCTGCATAATAATAACACTGGGAAAGTTGTTGATAGTGGCTACGGAAAAGGCACAATTACGACAGAGATGGTTCAGCAGGGAAATTATTATATAGAGTTCTCATTTGATTCAGTGAAAAAACATACTAGTTGGAGTTCTGTTGATTACATCCAACAAAATAATCTGACACTAGCACCGGCAGGCCAAGTAGAAATTGTCGATAGTCCTGAAGACCTTCATGCTGCTTTACAAGGCAGTAAATCAATATCTGAACTCGCAGATATGGGTAATGACATCGTTACCGGTAATGAAGGGAATGATATTCTATTCGGTGACTCCATCAATACCGATGAACTTCCGTGGAGCGTCGACGGGAACCCAGAACGTCCAGAAGGCTTAATTGATGGTTCTGGTATGTCAGCACTTGAAACATTCCTAACGCTGGAAAATGGTGTTGAACCTAATAGTGTTGAAATTTATGAATACATAAAAGCGCACCATGAAATATTTAACGTTGCTGGCGACACGCGTGGTGGCGACGACACATTAATCGGTGGGGCTGGCAACGATATTCTTTATGGCCAAGGCGGCAATGACGTTCTTGTCGGTGGCTCAGGTGACGACCTCTTATATGGTGGCCAAGGCCATGATACCTTTGCATGGGCTGCCGGTGATACGGGTACGGACACTATCTTTGGTTTCAATGTCAATGAAGATAAGCTCAATCTTAGCGATCTGCTGAAAGATGCAACAAATGATACGATTGACAATTTTATAACCATCACAACAAGCGATGAAATCAC
This sequence comes from Photobacterium sp., assembly GCF_057456235.1. Classification (NCBI taxonomy): domain Bacteria; kingdom Pseudomonadati; phylum Pseudomonadota; class Gammaproteobacteria; order Vibrionales; family Vibrionaceae; genus Photobacterium; species Photobacterium sp. The sequence continues at coordinate 4,359 of NZ_JBVCPH010000011.1, forward strand.
CCAAACCACAATCAATATTGATGTCGATAATAACGGTGAAATAGATCAGAAAATCGTTCTTGATGGCATTGATTCGTCAACACTTGAAAGCAAGATTGGTATCATCACTAATGGGCTGCTTACCCACGATGGTCAAAATCTGGTGCTGCATCCTACTGAAGCTTCACATGATATATCGGTGTTCCAGTCGATGCATATTGATCTTCCGGATGATACCCAATAGTAACGAATGAACAGACCTCGGGTGCTGGCCTTTCGGCCGCACCCTTTTGTTGCGTCTTTAAATGAAAGCGAGAAGTAGTAGTGACAGCAACAGCAACCGCTGAAAAAATAAAACCGCAGTGGAGTATTTCGCCTTCGGTGCAGACCACCGAGGACCCATTACTCGATTGCCTGGTGCTATTAACTGAACATTATGGCAACCCCTGCTCTGGTGATGCTTTAACGGCAGGCTTGCCGCTTTCTGGCGCGTGGTTATCCACCGATCTGTTGCCACAGGCGGCAGCAAGGGCAGGTTTAACGGCCAAGCTTATTCGTAAGCCGCTGGAGCAGATCTCCCCTATCCTTCTGCCTTGTGTGCTTTTGCTCAAAGACAAGAAAGCGTGCCTGTTGCGAGAGTTGGATCTCGCCAATAATAAAGCCGTGATCCAATTGCCCGAGAATGGTGGTGAAAGCGAGCTGGCACTTGAAGAGCTGGAAGCGCTCTATGTCGGCTACACCTTTTTGATCAAACAGCAATACCGCGGTGATCAGAGCGTTGATATCCACCAGCACAACCAGCAAGGCCATTGGTTGTGGCAGATGGTTAAAGATGCCAGCCCGATCTACCGCGATGCTTTGCTGGCATCAGTATTCGTGAACCTGTTTGCGCTGGTTTCACCGCTGTTCATGATGAATGTCTATGACAAAATTGTGCCGAACCTGGCATTCGAGTCATTGTGGGTACTGGCAAGCGGTGCCGCAATCGCGTTTACGTTTGATTTCATCATGCGCCATATGCGTAGCCATCTCATCGATATCGCCGGGAAAAAAATCGATATCATTGTCTCGAGCCGGCTATTTGCCAAAGCCATGGGCTTACCGCTGGAGAAAAAATCCCCTAGCGTTGGTGCAATGGCAAAACAGCTGAGTGAATTTGACAGTGTGCGCGAGATGCTCACGTCAGCCACGATTACTACCCTTGTCGACCTGCCGTTCGCCCTGCTCTTTCTTACGATTATCTATCTCGTTGCTGGCGATCTGGCTATCGTTCCCCTTGTTGCCGGAATGATTATTATCGGTTATACCCTCTTCATTCAACCGCGATTAAAAGCCGCCGTTGAAGAAAGTAATAAATATGCCAGCCTCAAACATGGCCACCTGATCGAAAGCCTGGCAGCCATGGAAGCCATCAAATCTAACGTCGCAGAAGGTATTGTACAGCGTACCTGGCAACAGATGATTTCCCACACGGCTAACTGGCAATTAAAGGTAAAGAAGATTTCAAATTCAGTCTCTTACCTGGCAACCTTTATTACCCAGCTCACCGCCATTGCGGTAGTGATCCTCGGGGTTTACCGGGTTGCCGACAATGCCATTTCAATGGGTGGGATCATCGCCGCCGTTATGCTATCAAGCAGGGTCGTTTCCCCCATGGCCCAGCTGGCCGGCCTGCTAACCCGTGGCAACCAGACCATGAGTGCGTTGCGTCAGCTCGACACCATCATGAATGAAGAGGATGAGTTTGCCGACAAGGGCCACCTGATCAGCCGCAAACGACTGACCGGCCACATTCAGGCAGACAATATTAACTTTGCCTACCCCAACACAGAAAAACCCGCTTTGTATCCGATGTCACTGACGTTTAAGGCCGGTGAAAAAGTCGCGATTATCGGCAAAAACGGATCCGGTAAAACCTCAATCGCCAAGCTCATGGCAGGCTTATATCAGCCCGGCCAGGGCAGCCTGCGTTTCGATGGTATCGACAGCAAGCAGATCCACCCTGCCGATTTACGCCGAAATATTGGTTACCTGCCGCAAGATATCACCCTGTTTCACGGCACCATTCGCGACAACATCATGTTTGGCACCCGTCAGGTCACCGAGCACCAGCTGATCCGTGCGGTTCAATTATCCGGCGTGGCGCTGTTTACCGCGCAAGATTCTGAAGGGCTTGATAAACAGGTTGGCGAAAGAGGGGAAGCACTCTCTCGTGGCCAACGCCAGTCAGTAGCACTCGCTCGCGCTATTTTAAACGACCCCCCGATCCTGCTGATGGATGAACCGACCGCCAGCATGGATGCCTATGCCGAGAAACAGTTCATCCATGCCATGGACAGGGCTGGTCGCGATCGCACTCTCATCTTAATTACCCATAAAATGTCTCTGCTGCAATTGGTTGATCGTATCGTAGTGATTGAACGGGGACAGATCTTACTGAATGGAAAAAGGGATGATGTACTGAAAAAGCTCAGTGCCGGAGTGAATACCGGAGGTAGCAATGAATAAGTCATCAGTTCCAGCAGAGCTGGATATGACGGATGACGTCTACGGCGCCATGATGATCGATTCACCATTGGGCCACCGCTTGTTAATCCGAGTGATTGCGGTGATGGTCGTTTCATTTCTGGTCTGGTCATTCTTTGCCCAGCTTGATCTGGTCACCCGCGGTAGCGGCAAAGTGATCCCCTCCTCACAGATCCAGGTTATCCAAAGCCTAGATGGCGGAATATTGCAAGCCATGTATGTCAAAGAAGGCATGATGGTCAACCAGGGGCAACCACTGGCACGTATCGATGATACCCGCTTTCGCTCCGATCTTGCCCAGCAGGAAGAAGAAGAAGACAGCTTGCGAGCCAATATCATACGGCTTCAGCATGAACTCGCCAGCATCGAGATCTCATCACGGGCAACAGAGTGGCGCCAGCAGGTAAGGGTGATCCCCCAGCCGCTGATCTTTCCGGCCGATCTCACCAGAGGCGACCCAAAAATACTGGCGCGTCAGAAAGCCGAATATAGCGGCCGTCTTGATGGCCTGATCAACCAGTTAGAGATTCTGTCCAGACAAATTCTGCAAAAACAACAAGAAAGCCAGGATCTGACCTCCAAGATAAAAACCTTGAAAAGCAGCCTGCAACTTATCACCCGCGAATTGGAGATGACTCGCCCGCTTGCTAAAAAAGGCATCGTTTCAGCAGTCGACATGCTCAAGCTTGAGCGTGAGGTCAACGACATAAAAGGCGAGTTGTCATCACTTTACCTGATGAAGCCAAAAGTCAAAGCAGCATCTGATGAAAGTATTCTGAAACGCCGAGAAGCGGTATTAACCTATAACAAGGAAGTACGGGCCGAGATGAATGAGCTTGATAGCCGTCTGGCTCGCCTGACAGAAGCCCAGGTCGGCGCTCAGGATAAAGTCGATAAGGCGGTGATAAGCTCACCGGTTAACGGCACGATAAAAACAATACACCTCAATACGTTAGGCGGCGTTGTTCAACCTGGCGTAGACATTATCGAGATAGTGCCAACTGAAGATCAACTGCTTATCGAGGCAAAGATTGCGCCGAAAGATATCGCTTTTCTTCACCCCGGCTTACCCGCCGTGGTTAAAGTCACCGCTTATGACTTCACCCGCTATGGCGGCCTTGACGGTACCGTCGAACACATTAGTGCCGATACCACTCAAGATAAAGAAGGCAACAGCTTTTATCTGGTCCGTATTCGCACTGAGGTTTCAAATTTAGTCAAAAAAGATGGCACGACCATGCCAATTATTCCGGGCATGTTGACTTCGGTCGACATCATCACAGGTAAACGCACGGTTCTTGAATATATTCTCAATCCGCTATTAAGAGCTAGGGACACCGCGCTGAGAGAGCGCTAAATAATAATGATAATGGAGAAAAATCAATGAGACACCATGTTCGCCAGGCGCTAAGGAAAAGCATGACAGCTCTGGTCGTGGCATCTGTACTATTACCGGCCTCAGCCCTCGCTCAGACTCTCGAGCAGGCCGTCGCGTATACGTTAGATACCCACCCGGAAATTCGGCAGGCTTTCAACCGTTTCAAAGGCAGTGAAGAGCAAGTTAACCAGGCCTTTACCGGTTACTTACCAACGGTAGATCTCACGGCAGGTTATGGCTGGGAGCAGACCGACAGCCCTTCAACCCGTCGTCAGGCACAAACTTCTGATGATGATGACAAGATTGATCTTGACCGTCGTGAACTGGGGATCAGCCTGAAACAAATTCTGTTTGATGGCTTCTTTACCAGTAGTGAAGTCGGCCGTTTTAGTAATGAAGCCAGCTCTGAGCAGTGGCGGTTATTCAGCACAGCTGAAGACACCGCGCTAGAAGTCACCAAAGTCTATCTCAACTACATGCAGGCTCAGGAAGTCGTTAAGCTGTCGGAAAAAAACTTGGCTAATCACCAGGAAATTTACGAACAGATCAAAGAAAAAACCGAATCAGGATTGGGGTCAATCGCGGATCTTTCACAAATAAAAGGCCGCTTAGCTCGGGCGAAATCGAACCTCGTCTCAGCGAAAAACAACCTGTTTGATAGCAGAAGTCAGTATCAGAAAGTCGTCAACCGTACGCCCGATGATGTGATTTTGCCCATTCCGGACGCAGTGATGATCCCTGCCAGCCTGGATGAAGCGCTCAAATGGGCGCAAGAAAGTCATCCAACCCTTAAAGCCGCTAATCGTGATATTCAAGCCGCAAAATATGAGCGCAAGTCGGCGAAATCGAACTATTACCCGCAGGTCAGTCTTGAACTCTCCGGAAACTGGGATGAAAACGTAGATGGCGTCGATGGCAGCGGCATAACCTCAGATGTCGGTGGTGAAAGCAATGAACTACAGGCCATGGTAAGGCTGAGATATAACCTGTTTTCTGGCGGAAAAGATCAGGCCAGAGACAGAGAAGCCTCCTATAAACTCGGAGAAGCCACTGAACTGCGTCAGCGTGCCTATCGCGATATTGTTGAAGGCACTACCCTGGCCTGGAATGCCCGCACCTTTGTTAATGAACAAAAGCTATATCTCCGCGAACATGTCGTTGCAGCAAAAGAAACGCAACAATCTTATACGCAACAATTTAAGATTGGCCAACGAACATTACTTGACTTACTTGATTCAGAAAATGAGCTATTTGAAGCCCGTAAAGACTACCTTAGCGCCGAATTCGATGAAATCACGGCCCAGTACCGGATCCTCAATGCGACGGGTCAGCTACTCGGTGCACTTCGGGTCACCACGCCTGAAAGCTGGCTTGGCGAAAATCAATATGAAGGAGGGGTACGCCAATGAATGGGTCTAAGCCAATAAACATGTGTCTTGCCGTTATCGCCGCACTGCTGCTTGCCGGATGTGCCAATAATGACATTATCGCGATGGATACCCCGACCGAACAGGTTCATGACTTGCAAGATATCGATCGTGACGGGGTGATCAAAGCCAGAGAAATGTGTGCAGAAACCTTAAATGGTGCCCAGGTAAACAATGATGGCTGCAGTAAAGTCAAAGCTATTGCAGAGCGACGTGAACTAAATATTCTGTTTGCCAATAACTCGTCTTATGTTTCACCTCGTTACTACGGACAAATCGATATACTGGCAACGTTCATGCGTAGCTACCCGGATACTCAGGTTACCATTGAAGGGCACTGCAGTAAGATTGGATCTCATGAGAAAAACATGATTCTTTCTCAGCAACGGGCTGATGCCATTGCCGAAGCGCTTGTTGCAGAGTTCGGTATTGATCGCCAGCGGGTAAAAGCGGTCGGCTACGGCTTTACACGTCCGGTCGATCCCACCTTAAGTGAAGTGGCCCACCAGCGAAACCGCAGAGTCATTGCCGAAGTCACGGGAAGCAACAAGGCTACGGAAATGAGATGGGATATCTATACGGTCGATCAACAGCCAGAAGAATAAAATGTCGACTTATCCGGGCTTGCTGATAAAGCGGCCCGCCAATGACAATATTCATATGAGTCATTGATGCTTTTTTATCATTAACGCCAATACCTTGTAATAAGTATTACCGAATCATGCTGGTATCGAATGTATCCGAACCATGCGGCATACATTCTGAACTTGGAATCTTGTTTTATATGTCTATTTTTAAACAGTTTTACTCTCTGCTTCTGGGACTTTTTCTGTTAGTGGTTATCGGTCTCGGCTATATACAATTTACAGAGATCCGAGAGCTTCTAGCGCACCAGATAGACTCTGAGCTTAACAATACCAGCCAAACCTTAGCAGTTACTCTGGAACCAGCCTTAGAAGCCGGTGATTCAGATCGCGTTGAAACACTACTCCAGACTTTATTTACAAGAGGCAACTACCAGGAAATCACTTTAACCTGGGTGGTTGACGGCCACCAACAAAGCTGGAAAGACACCGATGCAAACGTTGGCGCCCCGGCTTGGTTTACGGATTTGGATCTCTTCACCGTACCAGAAGAAACCATCATGATCCGCTCCGGTTGGATGGATCTGGCTGAACTGAAAATGATGACTCGAACTGATGTGGCAAACACTCAGCTCTGGGAAATAGTCAGAAATAGCCTGATCATATTTTGCGGCCTATTTTTCTTGATTGCTCTACTCGCCCAGTTCACCCTAAGCCGTTTGTTACGTCCTCTCACTGCCATTGCATCCCATACTCGTCAAATTGCTGAGCATCAGTTTGATGCACCGTTACCGGTACCTAATATACAAGAGCTTCGCCCTGTTGTTACCGGGATCAACGACATGTCGAAACAACTCCAACAGAACTTTCTTATCCTCAATGAAGAGGTCATCACCTTGCGGGAAAATAACCTTATTGATAAGGTTTCAGCCCTGCCAAACCGCCAGTACTTCATTGATCGGATCAATAGCTGGATGGACGAACCGGGAACGGGGGCCATTTTTCTGGCTAAATTCGATTGGTTACAAGAACTGCATAATCAGCTTGGTTTTCAGATAAGGGATGACACCATTCACTTATTGTCGCAGACTCTTAAGCAGAAGCTAAACCAGACATCAAATACGGTCGTCGCCCGGATAACCGACTCTGAGTTTGCTTTCTTGTTCACCCAACAAGAACACCAGCAACTGCAAAAACAGCTGCATGTCCTGATCCAAACGATCAACCAGGAAACCAGTAAAGCGGGTTATCAGCCAAACCACGGTTTTGCCATTGGTATCAGTGAGCGCAGCAATCAAAATTCAGCCTCCGAGCTATTGGCCCAGGCCGATAATGCACTACAGCAAGCCATTCAGGGCAACACGGTTTATCACTGGTTCGAAAATCATCAACAACGGCTTTTCTCCAAAGCGCAGTGGCGTGACATATTAAATAACGCGCTTACCCACCAGCAATTCAGCTTTCGCTGGCAGCCTGTGCATTACCACCATGACGGCACCATTCTTCACCAGGAAATTTTCTGCCAGTTAAAACATGACCAACAACATATCGCTGCCAGACACTTTATGCCCCATATTGAAATGCTGGCACTAGGGGCAGCCTTAGATCGGTGTTTAATTGAGTCTCTGCATAAAAACGACATTCTAAAACAAAGCCAGACCCCGGTAGCGATTAACCTTACGGCGCACAGTATTACCGATCCTGACTTCCGGGATTGGCTGGCCAGTTATTTGGCTCGTTCACCGTATACAGGCAAACTTCTGTTTGAACTGCCTGAGTCGGCAATTTATGCCAATCAGCAGGCTTGTGAGCACCTGAGTGAAATATTCAAGACTACCGCTGCTCAATGGGGGATCGACCACTTTGGTCGCCAGCTAAGTTCGATGGACTATCTGCAGTCGCTGCACCCAAGCTATGTGAAGCTTGATCAGTCTTTTGCCGAAACCAAGGATAACCATCATAAAGGCGAGTTATGCCGGGCCCTGATCAATATCGCGAGAGGCATGGAGATTAATGTCATCCTGACAGGTATTCAGACCAGTGAGCAAGTTGATTATGCCACTACACTCAATACTTGTGCATATCAGGGTTTCATCGCCCCACCCGTCGATATTACTGAGCTAGAACAGGAATATCGCTAGTTTCTCGATTCGAGTACCTCGTTTCTTATTTCTTGCCCATAAACAAAAAAGCGCCTTTCGGCGCTTTTTTAGAAGACTGGATATCAGAAGATCATCTTTTAGAAAATCATGTACGTCATGATCAGCGCATCTTCACGCCCGTTGTCCGCTGGATAATAACCAACACGGCGATTAATTTCATTAAAGCCGATGGCTTCATACAATTGGTAGGCACGGGTATTACTGGCACGCACCTCCAGCCAGATCTCTTCGGCATTACGCGCTTGTAACGCCTCAATAAAACCTTCTAGCAATACCTTGCCATAACCTTTGCCCTGACAGGCCGGATCAATGGCAATATTCAATAAAGTCGCTTCACCTGCCACATTCTGGCCAAAGCAATAGCCAATCACCTTCGTATCGGCCAGTAAGACAAAGTTAGCGGCAATTTTGTTGGGGGGGGTACGAATTAACGATTCAGCCCATGGAAAGGCGTGAGCCGCCTGTTCAATGCGCCAGACATCATCATGGTGCTGTGGTTCGAGAGGTACAATTTTATGTGTCATATGAACAAATCTGCTGCCATAAGGCTTTTTTAGTCGCCGGGTTAGAGTGCATTGCTTTTAACGAACAAGATGTCAGTACCTGGCAACCTGCCGGGTGTACACCCTGACAGCCTGCAAACCAACACCAGACTAAATGGTGCTCTCCCACTTGCTCCAAGGCTTCAAGTGGTAAAGCCAGAGCCTGCGCTGGTGTCAGCTTCATGCTGCTCAGAATGCGGCCAAACAGCCAGCTATCGTGTTCATCCAGTTCGTCGGGCGTAATGAACAGCAATTTGCAACTTTCGGGCAGATCAATGACCGGTATTTGCATCTCAGGAAAAAGTTCAGGTTTTCGCACCTGCCAGTAGGTTAGCCCCATTTCCTGCAAGACCTGAATATCACGCTGCTTCATTCAATTCCCGTCGTAAATTGTGTTATATCAATTGGTATTACCATCCGGATATTACAGTTCAGAGAACTCGGGGCAATACTCAACGACGCCTGATTTACCGGCTAAGGTATCCGGTATCAACTCCAACACCATGAACGCGTCTTCCGGTGCCGGCCAACTACACCGCAATCCGTGATCCGCCGCTTTTTCAAACCCGACTTGCGGGTAGTAATCACTGTGGCCGAGTACCACTATAACCGGATAATCAAACTCAATCAGGATGTTTTTCGCTTCTTCAATCAGGGCCTTACCTATCCCCTGACGCTGATACTGCGATTTTACTGCCAGTGGTGCCAAACCTTGCCAGCGGTCATCTTGTCCTTCAACCGTTACCGGGCTGAAGAACAGGTGACCAATCACTTCCCCTTCATCACTGCAGGCCACCAGCGATAATGTCCGACAGCTGTTTTCCCGTAGCTTCATCACCAGATTTGCTTCGGCTTCAGTCTCGAACACCTCTTTGAGCAATCGGTCTATAGGAAGAATATCTGCTGGCGCTTCGGTTCTAATGAGCATTAATGACCTCTTTATCAACATCTGCGTCCTGCATCCCTTTCTGGATGAAATCGGCTGATTGCTGTAATAAATATTTAAGGGGTGCCGGCAATGAATCCAGATCAATACTATCCATCAGGTTTTTCACTTCCAGTCCCAGTTCGGTATCTCCTTCGATACGAAGACGACGTTGGAAAAACAACGTATCCGGATCTTCTTTGCGTGCAACTATCAGCACTAAGTCATTACACTCACCACTGAAGCTTACATCTTCCTGCTCAACCTGATCAGATACAACCAGTTTGTCATCCTGATAACTAATATACCAGTGCAGCCCCAGATCTCTGACTTCGACTTTTAGCCAGCGCTCATCGAGAAATTCAAAATCACCATCTTCGAGGGCTTCTTTGAAAACCAGCGTTAAGCCTTCTAACATCATTTTCTTCTGAATCGTAAATGGCGTCAGTTTCGCCGGAATACGCAGTAACGCCGGGCCGTGTTGAACCATGTGCTTTCGAAGTTGGGCTATCACTGTTGGTCTTTTCCTATCATTATCGCATTTAATACCTGATTGTATGGCAACCGAGGCAAGCGGTTTTATGCCTTGAGTCAAAAAAAACGTTTCTCTCGACGCAAAGTTTGGAATTATGCCTTGCTCACGGGTTATATTAAAGAGCGCGGCGGAGGAATTACCACAATCGAATTCTATCGCCACAATTCTATCGCTGTTCAACTGACGGCTAGTTTGCCCAACAACAAAGAGAAAGCGCAAAGTCTATCGATATCAATGTGCTTTTTCTCTGTGAAGATTGGACGAAACAGCAATAAGATAAATGGTTACACTTAACCCGCATACGGAATACGGTGCTTTAATGCCGACAGAGCAACTCAATTACTGGTTCCCTCTGCTCACAGACAACAGTCCGTTTCTGTTTGCAGTGCTAGACCAAGATCATAACTACCTGGTGGTAAATAATCGCTATTGTGAAGTCAGCGGTCTTCGACGTGACGAGCTGGTCGGGCGCAACGACAAAGAAATCCTTGGTCAGGCCTACTATAACTCGTTACGCCCCTATTATGAGCGCGCATTCAGTGGCGAGTCCGTAGAAGGCGAAGTGGTGTTAGATGACAACCGTCACGACACCAGCATGCATTTCAGCATTTCTCCTCTGCGTAATCGCTCAGACGATATTCAGCATATTGTTCTGCACTCTGCCGACACCTCTGAGCGACAGATACTGGTCAATACCCTAGAAGAACTCGAAAATCAGCTGTACCAGCTTAACGAGCTGATCGCTGATGGTATCTGCATTATCGAAAGCAGTACGATTATTACCGCTAACGCAGCCGCTGCAACCCTGTTGGGGTTTGAGTCATCAAAAGAATTATTAGGTGAAGATCTCGGCCGCCTGCTGATTGACAGCCATAGCCAGCGTATTTTAGGTGAACAGTTACACCAGCAGCCAAAAAATGGACCGCGAAAATGCCATACCAGCCCGCGCTGCTGCAGCGAACGCCCACTACTGGTGTCGACCTCCGACATCACTTTGCTTGGCTCACCCGCCACTATTGTCATGCTGAAAGATGCTTCTGAACACATCGTTCAGCAAGGTCAGATCGAACACCTGGTTCATACCGATCCACTGACCGGTCTCTATAATCGCCATGGTTTCAGCCGCCGGTTAGAACAGCTGATTGCCCATGAAACGCCGTTGGTGATGCTGTATTTGGACATTGATAACTTCAAGAATATCAATGATTCTCTAGGCCACCATATTGGTGACCGGGTGCTGCAGGAAATCTCCCAGCGCCTGCGCCGTTTATTACCGGAAAATGCTATTCTCGGCCACTTGGGCGGTGATGAGTTCGGTGTGTTAATTCCGGATCCTGAACATGACCGTACCGGCGATTTGATTTCTGATCAGATCATCGCGTTGGTCAACCAGCCGTTTGACCTTCATCATTTCAGTAAACACCTTGCCTGCTCTATCGGCATGGTCACCTCTCCCGGCAACGGCAGCGATGCCCGACTCCTGCTGCAAAATGCTGATACGGCGATGTATGAAGCAAAGAACCGGGGTCGAAACCGCTTAGTCAAGTTCAGCGAAGCCATGAATAAAGAAGCCAGAATGCGTTTATGGCTGGAAATTGAACTACAAAAAGCATTACAAAACAACAAACTAGAAGTCTGGTATCAACCTAAAGTCAATGCCCGGGATTTTGCTATCGACGGCGCGGAAGCGCTTGTGCGCTGGAAGCACCCGGTTGAAGGCTATATCAGCCCAGCCCAGTTCATTCCGGTCGCTGAACGCTCCGGTTTGATCGAACAGGTAGGCCGGGTGGTGATGCGAGAAGTCTTTACAACGGTACGCCGCTGGAAACAGCAAGGGATCTTACCGGGCCGGGTCGCCATCAACTTATCTCCGCAGCAGTTTGGTAATCCTAACTTAATTACCTTTGTCGAGAAGCTGCAAAAAAGTATTGGCGTCAATCCCAATGATATTACCTTCGAGCTAACAGAAAGCGCGGTAATGAGTGACGGTGAGCACACCATCCAGATGCTCAATGGAATAAAGAAGCTCGGGTTCGCCCTCTCTATTGATGATTTCGGTACCGGATACTCCTCACTTTCTTATCTGGCTCGATTCCCATTGGATGAACTCAAAATCGACCGGGCTTTTATCAATGATATCGATACTGTGCCAAAACAGATCACCCTGATAGAAAACATCATCAGCCTGGGTAAGGCTCTAAACATGAGTATTGTTGCAGAAGGGGTCGAAACCCATCAGCAGGCAACGCTATTATCGAACCTGAACTGTGACTATATCCAGGGTTTCCACTTCTACCGCCCGTTACCGAAAAACGAACTGGAAGCGATTTTGGTGAAGAACAGCCGCCGAAAGGATTAGTGAGATATAGTTCATAAAAAATTCGTCCTAAATCTACCAAACCTGCCCAAAGTCAAAACAAGGGGGCAACAAGCCCCCTACTATTTGTTCCACTACTTTCCATTCCACACCGGTAGAAAAATATATGGAGCTACTTTGCCCCGCAGGTAACCTTCCAGCGTTAAAGACTGCGATTGATAACGGTGCAGATGCGGTGTACATCGGCTTTAAAGATGACACCAATGCCCGCCATTTTGCAGGCCTTAACTTCACGGGTCGTAAACTCGAAAAAGCCGTACAGTATGTTAAAGATCACAATCGCAAATTGCATGTTGCTCTGAACACTTTTGCTCACCCTGACGGTTTCAACCGCTGGAGCCAGGCTGTCGACAATGCCGCAGACATGGGAGTTGATGCGTTAATTGTGGCCGATATCGCCGTGCTGGAGTACGCCGCGACAAAATATCCGGATCTGGAACTGCATTTATCCGTACAGGCTTCCGCAACTAATACGGCCGCCATTGATTTTTACCAGCAAAATTTTAATGTGAAACGAGTGGTTCTGCCGCGCGTATTATCCATTCACCAGGTTAAGCAGTTAGCCCGTAATACCGATATGCAGCTCGAAGTGTTTGCCTTTGGCAGCCTGTGCATTATGTCGGAAGGACGCTGCTACCTGTCATCGTACATGACGGGTGAATCACCAAACACGGTGGGTGCCTGCTCACCGGCTAAATATGTCCGCTGGCAAGAGACGTCTCAGGGGCTGGAATCTCGCCTTAATAATGTGCTAATTGATCGCTATAAAGAAGGCGAAAATGCCGGTTATCCAACCCTCTGCAAAGGCCGTTTTGATGTCAGCATAGAAGGTGAGAATAAACGCTATCATGCGTTGGAAGAGCCAACCAGTTTGAACACCTTGGAAATATTGCCTGAACTGTTTGCAGCCAATATAGCATCAGTCAAAATAGAAGGTCGCCAACGTAGTCCGGCTTATGTCGAGCAGGTGACAAAAACGTGGCGTGCCGCCATTGACCATTACCTGGCAGACCCTGAAGGCTATCAAGTCGCTCCCGCCTGGAACGCCTGTCTGGGTAATGTCTCTGAAGGCAAACAAACGACTCTTGGTGCTTATCACCGTAAATGGCAATAAAAGGAGCAAATAATGCAATATTCACTGGGTCCTCTGCTCTACTTCTGGCCAAAAACAGATGTCGAGGCGTTTTATCAGCAAGCCAAAGATGCCAATAGCGATATCATCTATTTAGGTGAAACTGTGTGCTCCAAGCGCCGTGAAATGAAACCGGCTGACTGGTTTGAAATTGCTAAAGATATTTCAGCAACCGGTAAACAAGCCGTGTTGTCGACCATGGCATTGCTGGAGGCCCCGAGCGAAGTCAATGTGATGAAAAAGTACATTGATAATGGTGACTTCATTGTTGAAGCCAACGATGTTTCGGGTATTCAGCTCGCCCATGAAAAAGGAGTTCCTTTTGTCGTTGGCCCGGCAGTTAACTGTTACAACGCCCAGACCCTGAACCTGTTCTTGAAAAAAGGGATGGTGCGCTGGTGCATGCCGGTAGAGCTGTCTCGCGAATGGCTGCAGAACGTCATGACTGATTGCGAAAAATTGGGGATCTACGGCCAGTTTGAAACCGAAGTGTTCAGCCATGGCTACCTGCCATTAGCCTATTCCGCCCGCTGCTTTACAGCCCGTGCTGAAGACAAAGCAAAAGATGAATGTGAAACGTGCTGTGTTAAATACCCCAACGGTATTACTGTCAACAGCCAGGAAACACAAAAAGTATTCACCCTCAATGGTATTCAGACCCAGTCAGGATACTGCTATAACCTGATCAATGATCTGAAAGGGATGCAAGGGTTAGTTGATGTCGTGCGTTTGAGCCCGCTCAGTATTGATACCTTAGGGTTAATCGATACCTTCCGCAGCAATGAAGAAAGTACTATTCGTCATCCGCTGGAGGATGGCCACCATTGTAATGGTTACTGGCATAACCTGGCAGGCATGAACATCGAACAGCTGAACTGAACAAGTTAATCCAACATAGTATAAAGAGAAAAAAGCCGCGAACATCGCGGCTTTTCAGTCTGTTTCGGTCCGTAATTATTCTGCTTCTGGCGATCTGTTTTGCACTTCATACAGTGACTTCACCCGGCTAAGCTCAAGCAAGGCAAAACGGTGCTCGACAAATTCGTACACATTGCCTGCCAGCGTTAATTTATACAGCATGATAGCGGCAGGGTAATCACCTTGCAGCTGATAAGCCTTGGCAAGGTAGAAATAACCTTCCGTTAAGCGCTCTGCCAGCTGATCATTATCTTCGCTTTCTACGGCAATTTGAGTTAAGAATTGGGACTCGGTAATTTCACCCAGGTACAAACGTACAATCTGCCACCCCCAATTTTCTTTATCACTCGCATCAAAGCGCCGTTTTAGCTTGTCCAACGCCGCTTCTGGTGTCCGTTCCCAGTCCAGAATATATAGCCAGATCACCCGGTAAGGATCATTCAGATCCTGATGGTAATGGGCAAGAAGATCTTCATGCGCCAGATCCAGTCGACCGCCATAATACAGGGCAATACCACGGTTACGCTGAGCAAACGGGTGCTGAACATTGAGCTCAAGGGTCGAATCAAAGGCTTCGTACGCTGCATCGAAGTGGGCACTTTGAGTAAAATACACACCCAGAATATTGAACACATCTGGCTGGTTCGCTTTCAGTGATAACGACTGATTAAAATCCAGGCGGGCTAAATCACGCAGGCCCAGACTGTCATTCAGCAAACCACGTTCATAATACATTTGCGCAACTGTCGCTTTATCCAGATCATTACGCTTTAACAGCTGATCAATGCGCGCTAACTGAATTTGTTGCTGTATCGTCGGCTGAAGTGGCACCGCCATCGGTGGGTGAGTCCAATTCGATTGAGATGATGCGGTGCAGCCCGTTAACATCATCAGCGCCGCAAGACATGCGAGCTTTAATCTGTTTGCTATCAATGCCGTTCTCCCTGACATACAAAAACCATTCATCTCTTTCCACAGCTATAAAAAAAGGGGCTTATTAGCCCCTTTATAACATGCTTTAAGAAGAAAGACTTAGCCTTGTGGCTGCTCGTCTTGAGCTGGCGCAGGATTCTGCTCAGCTTGTGCTTCTTTCATGCTTAGGCGAATACGGCCCTGACGGTCGATCTCCAGAACTTTAACCTTAACTTCCTGGCCTAGCTCTAGGTGGTCTGCCACTTTCTCTACACGCTCCTGAGAGATTTGAGAAATATGTACCAGACCTTCTTTGGCACCGATAACAGAAACAAAGGCACCAAAGTCAACTACACGCATTACTTTACCAGTATAGATGCGACCAACTTCAACGTCAGCTGTGATTTCTTCGATACGGCGAATTGCTTCTTTAGCCGCCTTGCCTTCAGTTGCGGCAATCTTGATTGTACCGTCATCTTCGATTTCGATAGTTGTGCCAGTTTCTTCAGTCAGCTGACGAATAACTGCACCACCTTTACCGATAACATCTTTGATCTTGTCAGAGTTGATCTTCATCGTATAGATACGAGGAGCAAACTCAGAAATCTCGTCACGGTGAGTGCCGATTGCATCGTCCATCACGCTAAGGATGTGCTTACGCGCACCTTTGGCCTGGTTCAGAGCGATCTGCATGATCTCTTTCGTGATACCTTCGATTTTGATATCCATCTGCAATGCAGTGATACCGTCGTCAGTACCCGCCACTTTAAAGTCCATGTCACCCAGATGATCTTCGTCACCAAGAATGTCAGAAAGAACAACAAAGTCATCGCCTTCTTTAACCAGACCCATTGCGATACCCGCAACAGACGCTTTGATTGGCACACCAGCATCCATCAGTGCCAGAGACGTACCACAGACAGAAGCCATTGAAGATGAACCGTTAGATTCTGTGATTTCCGATACAACACGTACTGTGTATGGGAATTCTTCAACCGAAGGCATTACTGCAGCAATACCGCGCTTAGCCAGTTTACCGTGGCCAATTTCACGACGCTTAGGTGAACCAACAAAACCCGTTTCACCTACACAGTATGGAGGGAAGTTGTAGTGTAGAAGGAAGTGATCTTTCTTCTCACCCATGATGCTGTCAATAATTTGTGCGTCACGTTGTGTACCAAGCGTAGCAGTTACTAGTGCCTGAGTTTCACCACGTGTGAACAAAGAAGAACCGTGAGTACGGGGAAGAACACCAGTACGTACGTCTAGCGCACGAACCATGTCTTTTTCACGACCATCGATACGTGGGTTGCCCGCGATGATACGGCTACGCACAACGTTCTTCTCTAGAGAACTTAGCATGCCGCGGATTTCGCGCTCATCCAGTTCTTCGCTTTCACCAAGAAGTGCTTCAACAACGTCGTTCTTAATGGCACCAACTTCGTCGTAACGCGCCATTTTTTCAGTGATCTGGTATGCGTCAGCCAGACGAGTTTCAGCTTTATCCGCAACACGCGCTTTCAGTTCAGTGTTAACAACCGGTGCTGCCCAATCCCAAGCAGGAGTAGCAACTTCCGCCGCAAACTCATTGATTGCATCAATGACAACTTGCTGTTGGTCGTGACCGTAAACTACGGCCTGTAGCATTTGTTCTTCAGACAGGCGATCTGCTTCTGATTCAACCATCAGAACAGCGTCTTTAGTACCGGAAACAACAAGGTCTAGACGGCTTTCTTCCAGCTCAGTGTTGCTTGGGTTAAGAACAAGCTGATCATTGATGTAACCAACACGTGCCGCACCGATAGGACCATTGAATGGCAGGCCAGAAATCGCCAGTGCCGCAGACGTTGCGATCATCGTGATCATGTCTGGGTTTACATCTGGGTTTACAGAAACTACAGTCGCGATAACCTGAACTTCGTTTTTGAATGCATCAGGAAATAGCGGACGAATTGGACGGTCAATCAAACGGGCAGTCAGTGTTTCGCCTTCAGAAGGACGACCTTCACGCTTGAAGAAACCACCAGGGATTTTACCAGCAGCGTAAGTACGCTCTTGGTAGTTAACTGTTAGCGGGAAGAAGTCTTGGCCTTCAACCGCTTTTTTCTTGCCAACTACAGATACGAACACAGACGTATCGTCCATGCTAGCCATAACAGCGGCTGTCGCTTGACGCGCCATAACA
Organism: Photobacterium sp.; assembly: GCF_057456235.1. Lineage (NCBI taxonomy): Bacteria > Pseudomonadati > Pseudomonadota > Gammaproteobacteria > Vibrionales > Vibrionaceae > Photobacterium > Photobacterium sp. The sequence goes on from NZ_JBVCPH010000011.1 coordinate 21,941, forward strand.
CCAGTTTCAAGGGTAACTGTGTGGTTACCGTACTGGAAAGTCTTTACGATAGGATTCACGTGAATTTCCTTAAATATTATCCGCTTTCTATTTGCGTCGTTAAGTATATCTGACACAAGGAAAAGCGTCATGTGATGAAACCCACTTTACGATGATTTCACACATCGCGACTAATGATAATTATCGACTGAATAGCCGGATCGGCTTAATCGTAAATAACTGTCATTAGCCGCGACCTTTAGGTCGGGAGAACGACTGATCAATCAGGTAAAGTAAGTAAGTAAGTATATTTATATCTTGATTAGTAATTCAGCTTGCTACTATTTTTTCAAATTCAAGAGAAAGCGCGGAGTTTATTGCTATAAATGGGCACTTTCGATGCAGATATTGGAATAAATAATGAGTAAGGGGAATTACTGATTAAAAAGAAAGGAGCCATAAGGCTCCTTTCTCGAAAGCAATCTTAGCGACGTAGGCCTTGACGCTTGATAAGATCTTGGTAACGATCAAGATTCTTACCTTTTAGGTAGTCTAGAAGCTTACGACGGCGAGAAACCATACGTAGCAGACCGCGACGGCTGTGGTGGTCGTGTTTGTGAGCAGCAAAGTGACCTTGAAGGTGGTTAATTTGTGCTGTTAAAAGCGCAACCTGAACTTCAGGTGAACCAGTGTCGTTTTCACATTGTGCGTATTCAGCAACGATTGCTGCTTTAGTTTCTGCATTCAGAGACATAACTCTTCCTAATACTAGATGTTTTAATTTGTGCCGCCAATCTCTGATTCAGCCGACACCCAAGCCGCGAATTATACTGGTAGCTTTCCTCGACTACAAGAAAATAATCGCAGAAGATACTCGTCGCGGGGTTCGAGAGGCGAGGTCGATTTCCAGACTCTGCGAGCAGATTTCAAAAACTCACTCGCCGAGTGAGTTTTTACACTTTTGCTCTCCCCTTGACATTAGGATCTCGCTTCTCGTTCCTTAGTCTTGCTGGTTCGCCATCACGCGCTTTGGTGCCAGCATGTCATCTTGATCAATCACGCCCACCCCGATGAACTCACGCTGCTCACCGACGGTAATACGGACTAACGTTCCCGTTTCAGGCACACGACCGGCATTGACCGGATTACCGTTAAGGACGTAAACCGCACTCGCCGGTAAGATATTCACTTCAGGTAAATCCTGGACGGCACTATCTGTCGGTAACAATAACGGGTCCAGAAGTTCACCTGGTGACATTCCCTGCTCATTCGCTTGATCAAGCAGTGCCTGTAACTGCTCCAATGTCACCACACGTTCCATTGGATAGTTAGAAACACCGGTACGGCGAAGGTAGGTCACGTGTGCGCCACAACCTAGCATTTCCCCCAGATCATCAACAATCGTGCGGATGTAAGTACCTTTCGATACATGCAGTTCCATCTCGACTTCATTGTTTTCAAACCGGATCAGCTCAACAGAGAATACCGTGATTTTGCGTGACTCACGTGGAACTTCGATTCCTTCGCGGGCATACTCATAGAGTTTACGACCCTGGTATTTCAATGCCGAATACATAGACGGAATTTGATCCGTTGTTCCGCGGAACTTGGCAATGCAACGCTCCAGCTGACCACGGTCGACTTTCACTTCACGGGTTTCGACCACTTCACCGTCGGAATCTGAGGTATCGGTACGCTCACCCAGTTTCGCGATCACACGGTAGCGCTTATCTGAATCGAGAAGAAACTGAGAAAACTTCGTCGCTTCACCAAAGCAGATAGGCAGCATACCGGTTGCCAGTGGATCCAGCGCACCGGTATGGCCCGCCTTTTGCGCAAAAAAGATACGCTTTACTTTCTGCAGCGCATCATTCGAGCTGAGTCCGGTTGGTTTGTCGAGCAGGATGACCCCATCGACCGGACGACCCTTACGACGACGTGCCATTACTTATCCTCACCTTCTTGTGCGTCACCTTCATCAACGCGACGCTCGTTGTCATCACGAACCGCATTGGTAACCAGGTTGGAAATACGCATACCTTCCGTCAACGACTGATCGTAAATAAAGGTTAGTTCAGGTGTCACGCGCAGGCGAATTTGCTTGCCCAAGAGTGAACGAATGTAAGGAGCCATTTCCCGTAATACTTCAAGGCTGCCTTCTGGTGTCTGCTCGCCAACAGTAAAGAAGGTAACGTACACTTTGGCATAACCCATGTCACGGGACACTTCAACACTGGAGATAGTTGTCATGCCAATACGTGGATCTTTAATCTCACGTTGAAGGATAACTGCTAGTTCTTTTTGTAACTGTTGTGCGACACGCTGGGTACGACTGAATTCTTTGGCCATTTTATCTATCTCTCTTAAAGAAGAGGCTCTTTTAAAGAAAAAGGCTCTCTTGCAAGAATGGGGAGCCGAAGCTCCCCATTGGGTTGTTTGTTTACTTACTTAAAGAAGTAACAACCTTAACTATTAATCAAGGGTACGTTGAATTTCAACGATTTCATAAACTTCGATCTGGTCACCGACACGAACATCATTGTAGTTCTTAACGCCGATACCACATTCGTAGCCGTTCTTAACTTCGTTGACATCATCTTTAAAGCGACGTAGTGATTCTAGCTCACCTTCATAAATAACAACGTTATCACGTAGAACACGGATAGGGTTATTACGCTTAATCAGACCTTCAGTTACCATACAACCCGCGATTGCGCCGATCTTAGGTGACTTAAATACGTCACGAACAGACGCAAGACCGATGATTTCCTGACGGAATTCAGGAGACAACATGCCACCCATTGCTGCTTTTACTTCATCAATCAATTGATAAATGATTGAGTAGTAACGCAGGTCAAGGTTTTCATTATCAATCATACGACGTGCAGGTACATCAGCACGAACGTTGAAACCAAGAATGATAGCGTTAGATGCTGCTGCCAGTACGGCATCAGTTTCTGTAATACCGCCAACACCAGAACCAACAACGTTCACTTTAACTTCATCTGTAGACAGCTTCAGTAGTGAATCGGTAATCGCTTCGATAGAACCCTGTACATCCGCTTTCAGTACTACGTTTAACTCAGCAACGTCACCTGCGGTCATGTTAGAGAACATGTTTTCAAGTTTCGCTTTCTGCTGGCGTGCTAGTTTAACATCGCGGAATTTACCTTGACGGTAAAGTGCAACTTCACGTGCTTTACGCTCATCACGTACAACTGTCGCTTCGTCACCAGATGCCGGTACGCCAGAAAGACCTAGAATCTCAACGGGGATCGACGGACCTGCAGACTCAATATCTTGACCATTTTCGTCGCGCATTGCACGAACACGGCCATGCTCCAGACCACAAAGAACGATATCGCCCTTACGCAAAGTACCAGACTGAACCAGAACGGTTGCAACAGGACCACGACCTTTATCAAGGCGAGACTCAATAACAACACCGCTTGCCATGCCTTCTTTAACTGCTTTCAGTTCAAGAACTTCAGCTTGTAGCAAGATAGCTTCTAGTAAACCGTCAATGTTGGTACCTTGCTTAGCAGAGATGTGAACGAACATGTTCTCACCGCCCCACTCTTCAGGGATAACATCGTACTGAGCCAGCTCGTTCTTAACGTTGTCTGGGTTTGCATCTTCTTTATCGATTTTGTTCACAGCAACAATCAGAGGTACACCTGCCGCTTTCGCGTGCTGGATTGCTTCAATTGTCTGTGGCATCACGCCATCATCAGCTGCAACAACAAGGACAACGATATCTGTCGCTTGAGCACCACGAGCACGCATAGCGGTAAACGCTGCGTGTCCTGGTGTATCAAGGAAGGTGATCATGCCGTTACCGATTTCAACATGGTAGGCACCGATGTGCTGGGTAATGCCGCCGGCTTCACCTGATGCAACGTGTGCTTTACGAATATAATCAAGCGTTGACGTTTTACCGTGGTCGACGTGACCCATGATAGTGACAACAGGCGCACGAGGTTCAGCAACAGCCGTGTCATCACGGTCAGACATTATTGCTTCTTCTAGTTCATTCTCTTTACGGAGAATAACTTTGTGACCCAGTTCTTCAGCGACAAGTGCTGCCGTTTCTTGGTCGATAACCTGGTTAATGGTAACCATAGCGCCCATCTTCATCATTGCTTTGATGATTTCAGTCGCTTTTACTGACATTTTACTTGCCAGTTCAGAAACAACGATGGTTTCGCCAATGACAACATCAGACTTAGCAACGGTTGCTGTTTTATCAAAACCGTGTTGCATTGATGTCGGTGCATTTACCTGGGCTTTCTTCTTGCCACCGCGACCGCGTTGGTTACGACCACCACGGCCTTTAGGACCACGTTCATCGACGTTAGCTGCTGGCTTTTTCTTCTTACGACGAGTACCAGTCACTTCTTCTTTACGGTCTTGCTCATCTTCCGCAGCACGGGCATGAGTAGACGTCGTAACGTGGTAATCGGCTTCTTCCATCTTTGTTTTAGTCTGCTGGTCGGTTTCCGTCCAACGTTTTTCGTTTACTTCTGCCATTTTGCGTGCCTCTTCTAGCTGACGCTGACTCTCTTCTTCGGCTTTACGCTTGGCTTCCTCTTCCTGGCGACGTTGTAGCGCCTCGGCTTCTATCTTAGCCTGTTGATCAGCGGCGGTGCGTTTAGCCTTATCGGGGGCTTTACGCTTATCTGTAACCTCTCGCTTAGTCGTATCCTCGACTTTGCGATTAGCCTTGTCTTCTGCGTCACGCTTAGCTTGTTCTTCAGCCAAACGTGCCTCTTCCGCTTTACGCGTTGCTTCTTCTGCATCACGCTTAGCTTTCATTTCTGCCTCTTGCTGAGCCTGAGCTTCACGCTGAGCAGCTTCTTCTGCCTGGCGCGTCGCTTCTTCCGCAGCACGCTGCTCTTCATCAAGAGCCGAGCGTTTCACATAGGTACGCTTTTTGCGCACCTCAACTTGTACGTTTTTACTTTTGCCACCCGTACCAGAAACACTCAGTGTACTGCGCGTTTTACGTTGCAAAGTAAGACGAGATGGAGCTTCGCCAGCACTGTCACCACCATGCTCTTTTTTGAGATGGGATAACAGTGACTGCTTCTCGCTCTGGCTTACACTATCTTCAGCTTTCTTGCTAATACCAGCGTCTGAAAATTGTTGAAGCAACCGATCAATAGGCGTACCCACTTCCTCGGCCAATGCTTTAACTGTAACTTCTGACATACTGCTTCTCCCTTGCTTAATTTTATTACGCTTCGTCGCTGAACCAGCAGATGTTACGAGCAGCCATAATCAACTCACCCGCTCTTGCTTCATTCATGCCTTCGATATCGAGCAAGTCATCAGTACCCTGATCTGCAAGATCTTCAAGCGTGCAAATACTTTTCGCGGCTAACTTAAACGCCATATCACGTTCAAGACCGTCCAAGCCTAAAAGATCGTCAGCAGGTTCAACACCTTCAAACATCTCTTCCTGTGCAAGGGCAAGAGTAGTCAGAGCTTCTTTAGCTCGATTACGAAGTTCGTTGATAGCCTCTTCATCAAGGCCCTCAACAGCCTTTAGCTCGCTTACCGGTACGTAGGCGATTTCTTCTAGCGTAGTGAAACCTTCTTCAACCAGAACAGCCGCGAAGTCTTCATCAATATCCAAGTGTTTAGTAAACACTTCAATTGATCCCTGGGCTTCTTCCTGGTGCTTTTTCTGCAGATCTTCTACTGTCATCACATTGAGTTCCCAGCCAGTTAGCTGAGAGGCCAAACGGATGTTCTGACCATTACGACCAATTGCCTGAGCAAGGTTATCTTTCTCAACAGCAATGTCCATCGTGTGGTTGTCTTCATCAACGATGATTGAACTGACTTCTGCCGGTGCCATGGCATTAATAACGTATTGAGCTGAGTTCTCATCCCAAAGTACGATATCAATACGCTCACCGCCTAGTTCACTAGACACGGCCTGAACACGCGCACCACGCATACCCACACATGCACCAACTGGGTCGATACGTTTATCGTTAGTTTTCACTGCGATTTTCGCACGAGAGCCAGGGTCACGCGCCGCGCCCATCAGTTCAATCAGCTCTTCGCCAATTTCTGGCACTTCAATGCGGAACAGCTCAGTTAGCATTTCTGCTTTTGAACGCGTCATGAAGAGCTGGAAACCGCGCGCTTCAGGACGTACAGAATACAGCAAACCACGTATTCTGTCGCCCGGACGGAAGTTTTCACGTGGTAGCTGATCGTCACGCTGAATAACAGCTTCAGCATTATTGCCCAAATCGATAATAATCGCGTCACGATTCACTTTCTTGACAATACCGGTGATTAGCTCACCTTCATTATCCATAAACTGTTCAACAACTTGAGCTCGCTCAGCTTCACGTACTTTCTGCACAATGACTTGCTTAGCCGTTTGGGTCGTAATACGGTCAAACGTTACAGATTCAATCTCATCTTCAACGTAGTCACCCAGCTCAACCGTTTCGTCATCAAACTGTGCCGCTTCTAAAGTGATCTCAAGTGTAGGCTGAGTCACTTCTTCAACAGCTTTCCAACGACGGAAAGTTTCAAAACTACCGGTTTTGCGGTCAATCGCAACGCGAACGTCAATTTCTGCTTCGCTTTTTTTCTTTGTCGCTGTTGCCAGTGCGATCTCAAGAGCTTCAAAGATACGCTCACGAGGAACAGCTTTCTCATTAGATACCGCTTCAACGACAGCCAAGATTTCTTTGTTCATTTCTAATGCCCCAATATAGCGGTTAGAATTTTGGAATCAGGTTGGCCTTGGAAATATTGCTCAGTGCAAACGTTTCGTCATTGCCATCTACTTTAAGTGTGACCAATTCACCTTCAACGGCAATAATGTCACCTTTCCACTTGCGACGATTATTCATCGCCATTTTTAGCACCAGGCTGACCTCGTGACCAATAAATTGTTGGTAATGTGCTGCTTTAAATAGTGGCCGCTCAAGACCAGGGGAAGACACCTCCAGGTGATAAGCCACGGTGATTGGATCTTCTACATCCATAACGGCACTAATTTGGCGACTTACTTCGGCGCAGTCATCAACATTGATGCCATTTTCATGATCAATGAATACACGTAATGTGGAATGTTCACCCGCTCGGATGAATTCCAAACCTACCAGTTCATAGCCTAAAGCATTGACAGGTCCGTCAAGCAGTTCGGTTAATTGTGTCTCTAAAGCTGTCAAGACAACCCCCCGGAAACAAAAAAAGGGCCTAAAGCCCAGTAAATACCTGAATGGTCATGTTTCAGATAATAAAAAACCCCGATTTACGGGGTTTTTTATTACTGGACCCTGATTATCACAGCACGCTGTGATAGAAAACAAACACCTCTATTTAGAATAGTCTGTTTTCGGAAAAGTGGTTGCGGGGGCCGGATTTGAACCGACGACCTTCGGGTTATGAGCCCGACGAGCTACCAAACTGCTCCACCCCGCGTCCGAATCTGAACGCATTATATCGCGCAGACGTTACTCTTTCAAGTAATCAGTATAATGGTGCCGAGAAGGGGACTTGAACCCCTACACCTTGCGGCACTAGCACCTCATGCTAGCGTGTCTACCAATTTCACCATCTCGGCTAAATCTTTAATTACTGAGGAATGTCGCTGTTTACAGAAACGCTCTCAGTTTTATCTACAATTTGCTCTGTTGCTGGGGCAGTTAACTCTTCCCATCCACTCTTCTCTGCTGCTTGCTTAGCACTTATGTTGCCAAGAACCAGACTGATAACGAAGAATGCAGCTGCACAAACTGATGTCATTCGGGTTAAAAAATTTCCAGAGCCGCTAGCACCGAACAATGTTCCAGAAGCGCCAGCCCCAAATGAAGCTCCCATATCTGCGCCTTTACCTTGCTGTACTAGAACGAGGCCAATAACACCAATCGCAGCCAACAGATAAATCACAAGTAGAATTTCGTACATGGGTTCCACCTATGTCGATATTATTGCGCCGGGCTTGCCAAAGCAGCGCCAGCGTTCTCCCGCAATTTAGGAGCGGGAGAATATTAGCGAATGCTTGCTGCAGTGACAAGTAAAATCTCACCAAATAGTTAATAAGGCGAATCGCTTGAACAAGTTTTAAGCAAAACCGGCAAAAAGGTAACCATTTGCTCTAATCATTACAGACTAACAGTTATCTTTAACGGCCTGAGCGATTTCCAATGCATATTCTTTAACAGAATCGCTGTCTTCGCCTTCAACCATAACGCGAATTAATGGTTCAGTGCCCGACTTACGTAACAAGACTCGTCCGCTAGTACCCAGTTTCTCTTCAACCGCTTTTTTAGCGGCGATAACCGCCTCAGATTTCAATGGATTGCCATTCCCTTTGAAACGTACATTTTCCAGCACCTGAGGGAACATTTTCATGCCGTCGCAGAGCTCTTTAAGCGTCATCTTACTGCCAACTATCGATGCCATCACCTGCAAGCCTGCAACGATGCCGTCACCGGTCGTGATTTTATCCAGTAAAATAACATGACCTGAATTTTCAGCACCGATCAACCAGTTTTGCTTTTGCAGCTCTTCCATCACATAGCGATCACCCACTTTAGAGCGAACAAACGGAATCCCGAGGTTCTTAAGCGCAATTTCCATACCCAGATTAGTCATCAGGGTACCAACCACACCGCCTTTCAATTCACCACGGCGCAAGGCATCACGGGCAATAATATAGGCAATTTGATCACCATCGACCTTATTCCCTTCGCCATCAACCATGATCACGCGGTCGCCATCGCCATCTAATGCAATACCGAAATCTGCTTTTTCTTCCAGTACTTTTGCCTGCAGTGAACCGACATCTGTCGCGCCGACCTGATGGTTTATATTGGTACCATTTGGCTCACAGCCAATTTCAACCACATTCGCACCAAGCTCACGCAACACTTTAGGGGCAATGTGATAAGTCGCGCCATGGGCACAGTCGACCACAATATTAAGCCCTGACAGGCTCATATCATGAGGGAAGGTGCTTTTACAAAATTCAATATAACGGCCTGCCGCATCAACAATTCGCATCGCTTTGCCGAGTTGGGCTGAATCGACACAAGTCAGCGGCTTTTCGAGCTCAGCTTCAATGGCCAGTTCCACGTCATCAGGTAGCTTAGTACCTTCTGAGGAGAAAAATTTAATACCGTTATCGTAGTAAGGATTGTGGGAGGCCGAAATCACGATCCCCGCTTCGGCGCGGAATGTACGCGTCAGATAGGCAACCGCCGGGGTCGGCATAGGGCCGGTAAAGGCAGCCTGCAAGCCTGCAGCAGCAAGCCCGGCTTCAAGTGCTGACTCCAGCATATAACCCGATATACGGGTGTCTTTGCCAATCAATACTTTTTTTGTGCCCGTCTGCGATAAAACGCGACCCGCAGCCCAGCCTAGTTTCAGCACAAATTCAGGCGTAATCGGCCCTTCACCAACCAAACCGCGAATCCCATCGGTACCAAAATACTTACGTTCAGCCATTATTAGCTCCTAGCAATTTATTGTAATTTTCTATGCCGCCTTTCAGCGATAATTGTCGTTATCACATTCAGGCCACAATTATATTTTTTCTTGTTCCAATGTCATTTTGCACACTTTCAATACATCAACCGTTTCTTGGGCATCGTGAACACGGATAATCTGAGCGCCTTTCATTGCTGCAATCGTGGCGCACGCTAAACTCCCGGCTAGGCATTCAGCTGGCTGCTTGTTTAGCAGTTTAAAAATCATCGACTTCCGAGACATACCGACTAATAGCGGTAAGCCAAATTGATGGAACTTATCGAGATGTGCCAACAACTGATAATTCTGTTCAACGGTTTTACCAAAACCGTACCCTGGGTCAAGTAGCAACTGCTCGCGCAGAATGCCTGCGTTTTCACACGCTTGTACCCGCTCTGCAAGAAATTCACTGACATCTGTGATCAGATCATCATAATGTGGCTGCGTCTGCATTGTACGCGGCTGACCTTGCATATGCATCAAGCAAATAGGCACATTAGCCTTCGCTGCAGCCTCTAATGCCCCAGGATCTTGCAACGCCCGCACATCATTGATCAAATCAGCGCCCGCCATAACAGCTTCTGTCATAACTTGGGTTTTACTGGTATCAATTGAAATCCAGCAATCAAACCGCTGCCGAATGGCTTCAATTACCGGTACAACACGCTCGAGTTCTTGTGCCAGAATGACATTGGATGCCCCTGGCCGGGTCGATTCACCGCCGATATCAATAATACTGGTTCCCGCGGTAAGCATCGCATCGACATGCCGCAATGCATGATCCAATTGGTTGAATTTGCCACCATCTGAAAATGAATCAGGGGTAACATTTAAAATCCCCATGGTATGAGGATAAGAAAGATCGAGTGTTTTTTCTTTGCTAGTCAAAATCACGACTCACGACTCCATGAGAATTTGCATAAAAAAACCCCGACACAAGTTCGGGGTTTTAATAATTAAAAAGGCAATTAAGCTTGTGGCTTATCGTCTTCTTTTGGCTGTTCTGACTCAGAGGCCTCGCCAGCCGCTGCCGTATCGTCAGCTTTGCTGTTGTCTGAATCAACGGATGCTTTTAACGTATCGTCAGCACTCCAGCCTTTCGGCGCACGGATTTCTGTCTTACGCGCCATCAGATCATCAATCTGACCAGCATCAATTGTTTCGTACTTCATCAACGCATCTTTCATTGCATGCATGATATCCATGTTCTGAGACAGGATTTCACGTGCACGCTCATAGTTGCGGTCAATCAGAGCACGCACTTCATTGTCAATCGCACGAGCAGTATCATCAGACATATGTTTAGTCTGTGTTACCGAGCGACCCAAGAAGACTTCACCTTCATCTTCAGCATAAAGTACCGGCCCCATTTTCTCGGAAAAGCCCCACTGAGTAACCATTTTACGGGCAATATCCGTTGCTCGCTCGATGTCATTTGAAGCACCGGTTGATACTTTATTCGGACCGTAGATCAACTCTTCAGCCAAACGACCACCGTAAAGGCTTGAAAGCATCGATTCCAGGAATTCGCGTGAGTGGCTAATACGATCTTGCTCTGGCAAGTACATCGTGACACCCAGCGCACGACCACGCGGAATAATTGAGACTTTGTAGACAGGATCATGATCCGGAACCAAACGACCAATAATCGCGTGACCCGCTTCGTGATATGCCGTCGATTCTTTCTGCTCTTCAGACATAACCATCGATTTGCGCTCTGCGCCCATCATGATTTTGTCTTTTGCCAGTTCAAATTCCACCATTGAAACAACACGCTTGTTACCACGTGCTGCAAACAATGCGGCTTCGTTAACTAAGTTAGCTAAATCAGCCCCAGAGAAACCCGGAGTACCACGCGCAATAAGAGACGGTTCAACATCATTTTCTAATGGAACTTTACGCATGTGAACTTTCAGGATCTGCTCACGACCACGAACATCAGGCAAACCAACCACAACTTGACGGTCGAAACGGCCAGGACGAAGTAAGGCTGGGTCCAATACGTCTGGACGGTTCGTTGCGGCGATAACAATAATACCTTCGTTACCTTCAAAACCATCCATTTCAACCAACAGCTGGTTCAGCGTCTGCTCACGTTCATCATGACCACCACCGACACCAGCACCACGCTGACGACCTACGGCATCGATCTCATCGATAAAGATAATACAAGGCGCAGATTTCTTCGCTTGTTCAAACATGTCACGGACACGGGACGCGCCCACACCAACGAACATTTCAACAAAGTCAGAACCAGAGATAGTAAAGAACGGAACTTTTGCTTCACCGGCAATTGCTTTTGCCAATAACGTTTTACCCGTACCAGGAGGACCAACCAGCAAGATACCAGTAGGTATTTTACCACCCAGCTTCTGAAAACGGCTTGGATCTCGTAAATAATCAACCAGCTCTTTAACGTCTTCTTTGGCTTCATCACAACCGGCAACATCGTTGAAGGTTGTTTTGATCTGGTCTTCACTCATCATACGCGCTTTCGATTTACCGAACGACATGGCACCTTTGCCACCACCGCCCTGCATTTGGCGCATAAAGAATATCCAAACACCAATGAGAAGCAGCATCGGGAACCAAGAGATGAAGATAGAAGCGAGTACGCTTGGCTCTTCCGGCGGTGTCCCCAACACTTTCACATTTGCGTTGATCAAGTCGTCTAATAGTTTCTGATCGTTATAAACAGGTAGATAAGTGACGTATCGCGTGTTGTCACGCTTAACTACGGTGATTTCACGCTCATTGAACCGAGCTTCCCTTATCTGATCCTGACCGATTTCACGGACGAAGGTCGTATAATCGACTTGACGGCCAGCACTATCACTGGGACCGAAGCTCTGAAATACAGACATCAGAACCACAGCGATAACCAACCACAAAATCAAGTTTTTTGCCATGTCACTCAAGGTGTTAGCCTCGCAATCACTTAAAGATGGATGTAGAGTACTACAGTTTGTAACCTGTAGCCACAATGTAGACCTCACGAGAGCGATCTCGGGATGAGTCTGGTTTACGGATTTTAACCACTTTGAACATGCTTCGAATTTCAGCTAAATACTGGTCAAAGCCTTCCCCCTGGAAAACTTTTACCGCAAAGCTGCCATTCGGCGCAAGTACTTGTCGACACATATCTAATGCTAGTTCAACAAGATACATTGCTCTAGGTTGGTCTGATGCAAGATTGCCACTCATATTAGGCGCCATATCCGAAAGTACCACATCCACCATATCCGGTTGAATACGTTCTAACAGTGCATCTAACACAGCTTCTTCTCGGAAATCACCTTGCAGGAAGCTCACACCTGGCAGTGAATCCATCGCCAGAATATCACAGGCAATAACCTGACCACTATCCCCAACAACTTCTGCTGCATACTGTGACCAACCACCAGGTGCAGCACCAAGATCGACCACAGTCATGCCGGGTTTAAGCAATTTATCTTTATTCTGAATTTCTTCAATTTTGAAGATAGCACGAGAACGATAGCCCTTTTTTTGCGCCTCCAGAACATATTTATCATCAAAATGTTCTTTCAACCAGCGACCAGAGCTGGCTGATTGTTTTTTTCTACTCATGCTTTACCTAATGAGTTGTCGTATTTATTAAGTATACTTGGATAGCGGAATCGCTACACATACTAAACAAATTAGTCTTCTAGCCTAGATGGCGTTAGAATGACACGTTTTCAACCCTTGTTATAAAAAATAGAGCCACAATGAATCTAAGCACCAAACAGAAGCAATACCTGAAAGGCCTTGCTCACAACCTGAAACCTGTAGTCCTGATGGGTGCAAACGGCTTAACTGAAGCAGTTCTGGCCGAGATCGAAATTGCACTCAATCATCACGAGCTTATCAAGGTCAAGGTTGCAGCGGAAGAGCGCGAAACCAAGGTATTGATCGTAGACGCAATTATTCGTGAAACCAAAGCGGAAAAAGTACAGGTCATCGGTAAAACACTGGTGCTGTACCGTCCAAGCGAAGAGCGCAAAATCGAGCTACCTCGCAAATAAAAAAGGCCGCCGATGCGGCCTTTTTTACCTTTCTCTTTTGCTCGCTAAAGTTTGTGATCTTGTTCACTTTTATCGTTCTAAATCACTGCCGAACTGTTACATTTACTAACAATTCCATTAACAGTACACATCCTAGATGTATTGAACCTGTTCAATCTCAAACTCTTTTGTCCCGCCCGGCGTGACAATCGATACTTCATCGCCTTCAAGCTTGCCAATCAAACCACGTGCAATCGGTGAATTAACCGAGATGCGATTTTGCTTAATATTCGCTTCATCATCACCGACAATGCGATAAGTGATTTCTTCTTCGGTATCGATATCGATCAAATTGACGGTGACACCAAAAATGACTTTGCCCGTATTTTTCATTTTCGTCACATCAATGACCTGTGCGACAGACAGTTTATATTCAATATCACGGATCTGAGCTTCACAAATACCCTGTTCTTCACGTGCAGCATGGTATTCGGCATTCTCTTTTAAATCACCCAACTCACGTGCTTCACCAATCGCCTTTGAAATAATAGGGCGACGCTTCATCAATACCTCGAGCTCTTCACGCAGCTTTTGTTCGCCACGTACCGTCATTGGAACCTTTTCCATAAATATTATTACCTCAGTACCCCAAAAAAGCGCTCGCCACTTTTTGAGTAAAAAAAGCCAGCCCAGCCTCAGCTGAACCAACACAGTGAAATAGGATTACAGATCATTTTAAACAAAGATGACCAAGAGATCACCCTAGAAACGAATTCTTACTAAAGACCGCCAACAACGTTCATTAGCATAATAATGCCATATAAAGATGTGTATCAAGTCACAAATAGATTGAATGTTACAATTTTCTCTCATTGCGAAAATATCAACAAAATATAAATACAGCTAAAGCAAATCGCCGATGCGGAACTTTAACCGGCAATCGTAACCATATGATTTAAAGTAGAAATTATATCGCCACTTAGAACATCTTATTCGCCTAAAGTATTTTTCAGTTTTTTTTACTAACTGTTTTCAATTTAGTTCAGTAAAAAGAACAGCATGCATTTAAATTTGAAATGCATCCAATAAAAATTCAAAAAAGGATTCGGCAATGAACAAGAACCTTATTGCTTTAGCAGTAGCAGCAGCAACTCTTTCTGGCGCAGCAACAGCGGCAGAAGTTTACTCAGATGAAACATCTAGCCTAGCCATCGGCGGTCGTTTTGAAGCTCGTGCAGTTATGGCTGACGACGCAGCTGGCGATAGCAAAGTAACTGATGCGTCTCGTGTACGTGTCAACATCGCAGGTAAAACAGATATCTCTGAAGATTTCTACGGTCTAGGCTTCTTCGAAAAAGAATTCCAAAGTGATGACAGCGCCAACGACGAAACACGTTACGCTTACGCTGGAGTTGGTAGCCAATACGGTGAGCTAGTATACGGTAAAACTGACGGCTCTCTGGCTATGCTAACGGACTTCACTGATATCATGGCTTACCACGGCAACGAAGCGGGTAATAAGCTTGCGGCTGCAGACCGTACCGGCAACAACCTTGCTTACACAGGTTCTTTCGACAACCTGACGGTTAAAGCGAACTATGTATTCAACGGCGAAAATGAAAACACGGCTAAAGAAACTTATGACGTTGACGGCTACTCTGTTGCAGCAATGTACGTCATGGACATGGGACTGGGCTTCGGTGCTGGCTACGGCGAGCAAGAAGGTCAAGCTGCTGCAAATACTGAAACGGGTAAGCAGGCATTCGGCACCGTATCTTACACCTTTGGTGACTTCTATCTTGCGGGTCTGTACCAGGACTCACGCAATACTGAAGTACACGGCCAGAATGTAGACGAGTCTCGCGGTTACGAATTCGCGGCTGCCTACACAATGGGCAAGACTGTATTCATCGCGACTTACAACTACCTAGAAGACACAGACAGAGATGCGGATCTACGTGACTCTATCGCAGTTGATGCGACTCATTACTTCAACAATAACTTCCGCGCTTATGCATCTTACAAGTTCAACAACCTAGACACAGATTCATCAGTTGGCATCACTCGTGCTGCAACTTCTGACGAGTTAGTTCTTGGTGCACGTTACGACTTCTAATCCCCTCTGGATTAAAAGCACTACTTGCTAAAAAGGCGCAGATCTTCGGGTCGGCGCCTTTTTGCTATAAGATAGTTTGATTATTTATCGATGGCCGTTAACCTGATGCTGCGCTTATTCCCCTTATGTCTTGTCCCTTTACTTTTTAGCTTGCTGCTCAGCCAGTCGGTACTGGCAAACTTTTCCCCTCAGCAAGCAATTAACCAGTTACCCGCAGGTCATGATGCCGCCCTGTTAGTTACCGATCCGCTAACGGGTCATATCGTCTATGCCCAACGGGAAAACCAGCTTCAGTCACCAGCCAGCACCCAGAAACTGATTATAGCGCTGGCAGCCAAGCTCTATCTCGAGACTGATTTCCGCTTTAACACAGATTTAGAACAGCAAGGTAAGGATATCGTCATACGTTTTAGTGGCGATCCGACATTTTCCCGCCAGCAACTGGCCGTGCTGCTTACACAGCTGAAAAAACACAAACAATCTACTCTCAAGGGCAATATTATCCTGAACGGATCGGTATTTAGCGGCTACGAACGTGCCCCAGGCTGGCCTTGGGATATTCTCGGAGTTTGCTACAGTGCGCCATCAAGCAGCATTTCACTTGAGCACAACTGCGTACAGGGCGCACTTTACAGTAATAAAGCTCTGGGTCAGCTTACCCGAGTGAATGTCCCTGTCCACCAGCCAATCACCGTCAGCAGCGATGCACTGATTGTCAGCAAAGATCAGCAAAAAGCGCGCTACTGCGACTTAACGCTAACAGCCGATAACGGCAACGGTTACCAGCTAAGTGGGTGCTTAGCTAAGCGTGACAAGCCCCTGCCGCTTAACTTCGCGATACAGAACACCGTTGACTACACGGCAGCGGTTATTCGCCGTGAATTGAAACGAGCCGGGATCCGTTTTAACGGTAAAATACTGCGTGATGATCAGGCGAGCGGTAAACGCATCGCCCGTCATACTTCCGCGCCACTAAGCGAATTGCTCGATACCATGGTCAGAGAGTCAGATAACCTGATCGCCGATAACCTGACCAAAACCCTTGGCTACCGTTATTTCAGCCGACCGGGCACCTTCAATAACGGTATTGCAGCAATAAAAGCCATCTTGAATGACAAGGCGGGAATTGATTTAAGCCAGACGGTACTGGTTGACGGCTCAGGGCTCTCGCGCAACAACCGCCTGACGGCGGCTCAAATGATGAAAGTGGTTACTTACCTTTTCCAGCATGACACCCAACTGGGGCTACTTACCACCCTGCCAGTCAGCGGCCAAAGTGGTACGCTGCGCTACCGCCAGAGCATTCGCCACCAGCCACTGACAGAGAATATTGCCGCCAAAAGCGGTTCACTGTACGGCACCCATAACCTGGCCGGCATTATGACGGCCAAGTCAGGAAAAAAGCTGTTATTTGTCCAGATGGTGACCAATTACCACCCTGAAGACAAAACGGAAGATGCGCCGAAAACCGCGCCGCCAATTGAGGCGTTTGAGCGGGAGTTATATCGGGCATTATACGAGAATTTCTAGGGGCGAGTGACGCGTTAATGGGAGCCTGGGATCCAGCCAGCAGCGTCTCCGGATCCCGACAGCGTACCTCTTCCATCGCAAGCTCCTGACTACCCGAGTTGCGGCTTGCTAGCCAGTATTCCCCCCGCGGCAGCGATCACCGGCATATAGCTCGCGAATAGCACTAACTGGCTTAACGTATCTTCATAGTGAGAGATAATTAAGCCGGAAACAATGCCTAGCAATGCTAAACCGACTATCCAGCCAATGCGCTCTTGCACATGGCTCTTCACGCTATTTTGCAAGTAGTGCCCTGCGGGCTCTGCCTCAGAGCACATAAGGCCGAGGCCACTCGCCAGATGACGCATACGCACCTGTTCATCCATGTCATCTAACCTGTCAAGCAGGTTCTGTATATGACGAAGCGGACATTCATGCAGGACAGCAATCGCTTCGGAAATTGGCATAACAGCCAACAATTTAGCTTGCTCATCAAACGTGTATTTCAAAAACGCATTTCGTGCAGCCAGAATATCACTCTGACCATAGTGTTCAGTTGCAGCCTCTGCTGCATAGTTCATTACCGCCATGGCGAATCTCCCGATTGGCAATGCACGTCCTGAGGACGCAGCATGGGTAACGACCATCAGAATTAAGCCACATATCAGAGTAAACGTGCTGATCACTTTCAGTTATCACTCAAACAAAGATGAGTAGTAACAACAGCAAAAAGCCTGTCATTTACAGCTAATTGACATAATTCTATATTGAGAAATTTGGAAGAAAATCGAGGAATGATTTGTCAGATTGGGTATAAACAAAAGTATACAAATAAGGACAAGTTATTCCGAACCCGGACAGGATCGGAACTATAGGAGACCGACACCGTTAATGGGTTTGATTTTCCACCTTCATACTCGGAGGATGGTCGGTATCATTCATTAAAGTCTCCAAAAATTTGCCGCCTTTTGCGACGGCATAATTGTACGCAATTCAGTTACCACTTCAAGGTATATCTCGATAAAAGTTGATACAAATGGCCATCCATCACGAATCATATCAAACCCATTAATTATCAATCATTCAGGTAATTAATAGATTTGGCATTCACCCTCAACCTAACATCAAACAAAAAAAGCCCACCTTGCGGTGGGCTCTAGTGTTCTAACTACTTGTCATTAAGACTGTCTGTTATGAAGCATCATTACGCGTTGTTGATCCGAGCGTGAAGCTCCTGCAAAGAAGTGACTTTGTTACGGTCATCAGCGGTGTGAGCCATGCACGTGGCAAATGCAGCATTCAACGTTGTGGTGTAGTTCACTTTTTCAGCCAATGCGCCACGACGCAGTACTTTAGAGTCTTCAATCGCCTGACGGCCTTCGGCCGTATTAATAATGTAGCTATATTCATTATTCTTGATACGGTCAAGAATATGAGGGCGGCCTTCGTGTACCTTGTTGACCAGACGCGGGTTAATCCCCGCTTCGCCTAAGATCACCGCAGTACCGTGAGTCGCATCTAGCTGGTAACCCAGTTTCACTAGCTTGGAAGCCAGGTCAACAACGCGTTGCTTGTCGTTGTTACGTACCGACAGAAGCGCACGGCCGCCATCTTCGTATTCTTTACCACAGCCCAGTTCAGCTTTAGCAAATGCTTCTGCGAAGGTGTCACCGACTCCCATCACTTCACCGGTAGAGCGCATTTCCGGGCCTAGCAGCGGGTCAACGCCCGGGAACTTGTTGAATGGCAGGACGACCTCTTTCACCGAGTAGTAAGGAGGAATGATCTCTTTGGTAAAGCCTTGCGACTCAAGAGACTGGCCGGCCATAACTCTTGCCGCAATTTTAGCCAGTGGCGCACCCGTTGCTTTCGATACAAACGGAACAGTACGTGCTGCACGGGGGTTGACTTCAATAAGGTAAACTTCGTTATCTTTAACGGCAAACTGGGTATTCATCAAGCCGCGAACACCGAGCTCAAACGCCAACTTCTCGACTTGTTGACGCATCACATCCTGGATTTCCTGGCTCAAGGTATAAGCAGGAAGGGAACATGCCGAATCACCAGAGTGAACCCCCGCTTGTTCAATGTGCTCCATGATCCCGCCGATAACGACACGCTCACCGTCGCAAATCGCATCAACGTCCACTTCAACCGCATCATCCAGGAAACGGTCAAGCAGAACTGGTGACTCGTTAGAAACACTGACCGCTTCGTTGAAGTAACGGCGCAGGTCGCTTTCATCATATACGATTTCCATCGCACGGCCACCGAGTACATATGATGGGCGAACAACCAGTGGGAAACCTATTTCTTTTGATTTCTCAATCGCTTGTTCCATCGTCGTGACAGTGGCATTCTCTGGCTGCAACAAACCTAAACGGTCAACAGCTTGCTGGAAGCGTTCACGGTCTTCTGCACGGTCGATAGCATCAGGGCTGGTGCCAATAATCGGCACGCCTGCGGCTTCAAGTTCACGAGCGAGTTTAAGAGGTGTCTGCCCCCCATATTGCACAATAACGCCTTTTGGCTTTTCAACTCGAACAATCGCCAGTACATCTTCCAGCGTTACAGGTTCGAAGTACAAACGATCTGATGTGTCGTAATCGGTTGAAACCGTTTCAGGGTTACAGTTAACCATGATGGTTTCGTAGCCGTCTTCACGAAGTGCTAATGATGCATGAACACAACAGTAATCGAATTCGATGCCCTGACCGATACGGTTAGGGCCACCGCCAAGGATCATGATCTTATCTTTATCGGTTGGCTGCGCCTCACACTCTTCATCATACGATGAGTACATATAAGCCGTATCAGAGGAAAACTCTGCCGCGCAGGTATCCACACGCTTATATACCGGATGAATATCATGCTGGTCACGTAATTTGCGAATTTCGCTTTGCGCCACACCGAGCAATTTCGCTAAACGTTCATCAGAGAAACCCTTGCGCTTCAATTGGCGCAGTTCAGCAGCATGCAGGCCAGCAAAACCGTTATCTTTAACTTTTTGCTCGTCTTTAACGATATCTTCAATTTGTACCAGGAACCAGCGATCAACATTGGTTAAGTTGAAAACACCGTCGACCGACATGCCCGAACGGAATGCATCCGCGATATACCAGATACGCTCTGCGCCTGGCTCTTTCAATTCATGGCGGATCTTACTCATTGCGTCTGGTTCGTCGAGATCAACCATTTCGTCAAAGCCTGTTGCGCCGACTTCCAGGCCACGCAATGCTTTGTGTAACGATTCCTGCTGGTTACGACCAATCGCCATTACTTCGCCGACCGATTTCATCTGAGTCGTCAGACGGTCGTTAGCACCGGCAAACTTTTCAAAGTTAAAGCGAGGGATCTTAGTAACAACGTAGTCAATGGTTGGTTCGAATGATGCTGGTGTTGCACCGCCAGTGATATCATTCATCAGCTCGTCGAGGGTGTAACCAATAGCGAGTTTTGCGGCGATTTTTGCAATCGGGAACCCTGTCGCGTTTGATGCCAGTGCCGAAGAGCGCGATACACGCGGGTTCATCTCGATGATAACCATACGGCCATCTTTCGGGTTGATACCAAACTGGACGTTTGAACCGCCAGTTTCAACACCAATTTCACGCAGAACCGCCAGCGACGCATTACGCATCAACTGGTATTCTTTATCTGTGAGTGTTTGTGCCGGCGCGACGGTGATTGAGTCACCGGTGTGAATCCCCATGGCATCGAAGTTTTCAATCGCACAGACGATGATGCAGTTGTCGTTCTTATCACGAACGACCTCCATCTCGTACTCTTTCCAACCGATGAGTGACTCATCAATCAGCAGCTCATTGGTTGGCGACAGATCAAGGCCGCGCGAACAGATTTCTTCGAACTCTTCTTTGTTATACGCGATACCACCACCGGTTCCGCCCATTGTGAAAGAAGGACGAATGATGCATGGGAAGCCAACCATCTCCAGAACTTTGTAAGCTTCTTCCATGGTTTTTGCCGTATCGGCATTCGGACACTCAAGACCGATAGATTTCATTGCTTTGTCGAAACGTGAACGGTCTTCTGCCTTGTCTATCGCATCAGCCGTTGCGCCAATCATTTCAACATTGAACTCTTTCAGCACGCCGTGCTTTTCAAGATCCAATGCACAATTCAGTGCTGTCTGACCGCCCATGGTTGGCAATACCGCATCCGGACGCTCTTTTTCAATAATTTTGCGTACAACTTCCCAGTGAATTGGCTCGATGTATGTCGCATCCGCCATATCCGGATCAGTCATAATGGTTGCCGGATTCGAGTTAACCAGAATAACGCGGTAACCTTCTTCACGCAGCGCTTTACAGGCTTGGGCACCCGAGTAGTCAAACTCACATGCCTGACCGATAACAATCGGGCCAGCACCCAGGATCAGAACACTTTTAATGTCAGTACGTTTTGGCATTTCTTACTACTCCGGCTTAGGCGCTGTGCTTCTTAATTAACTCAATAAAGTGGTCAAACAGTGGTGCTGCATCGTGTGGGCCAGGGCTTGCTTCAGGGTGCCCCTGAAAGCTGAAGGCTGGCTTATCGATACGGTGGATCCCCTGAAGGGAGCCATCAAACAATGATTTGTGCGTTGCACGCAGATTGTCAGGCAGTGTCGCTTCATCAGCGGCAAAACCGTGATTCTGGCTGGTGATCATCACAACATCACGGTCGATATCTTTAACCGGGTGGTTGGCACCGTGGTGACCAAACTTCATTTTCACCGTGTTTGCACCACTTGCCAGAGCAAGGATTTGGTGACCAAGGCAGATACCGAAGATAGGCAAGCCTTTATCTAAGAATATTTTTGTTGCGTCAATCGCATACGTACATGGCTCGGGGTCACCAGGACCATTTGACAGGAATACACCGTCCGGATTCATCGCCAGTACTTCATCTGCCGGGGTTTGCGCAGGTACAACCGTCAGGCGGCAGCCGCGGTCAACTAACATACGTAAGATGTTACGCTTCGCACCGAAATCATAAGCGACAACATGGTATGGCAGCTCGCTGTCATCTTTTGCTTCCGGTAAACCGTTTAGCAATGTCCAAGAACCTTGCTTCCACTGGTAGGTTTCAGCTGTTGTCACTTCTTTTGCCAAATCCATACCTTTCAGGCCAGGAAACGCTTTAGCCTTCGCCAGCGCTAACGCTTCATCAAGATTGTCGCCAGCCATAATGCAACCGTTCTGCGCACCTTTCTCTCGCAGAATACGCGTTAGCTTACGCGTATCAATATCAGCAATACCGACAATATTTTGCGATTTAAGATAATCAGAAAGGGAGAGTTCATTACGGAAGTTAGAAGCGAGTAGGGGTAAATCTCGAATGACCAGGCCTTGCGCATGGATTGAGGAGGATTCTTCGTCTTCGGAATTGGTTCCGGTATTGCCAATGTGGGGATAGGTAAGCGTTACAATCTGTTGGGAATAAGAGGGGTCAGTGAGAATTTCCTGATATCCCGTCATCGAGGTATTAAAAACAACTTCACCAACGGCCGAACCATCTGCCCCAATGGACACGCCGCGGAACACTGTCCCATCTTCAAGGACTAACAGCGCAGATTTGCTCAAGACAACCTCCAAAAAAAAATAAAAATGCAGTTAAAACAGATAAACTTGCAACTACCCATTCCATACAAAGTCAAAAAGCGAGTCAAGCTGAATTTTGACAAATTCCGCGCAGTCTAGAGATCGCTAACCAAACTGTCAACATTCAACCCAAAATAAGCTTAAAATATATCAATCTTAGATGAAAAACCGCTTCAAACCATGAAAACCACAAGATATCACAGCGAAAACGGGGCTTCACGACCTGTAACATACCACTTTAGCGCCCTCTTCAAGCAAGAACAAACACACCACAGACAAAAAACCAGGCAAACGATTAAACGATACGGGTTTAGCTACATTTATAGACATCTGACGGGAGAAATACAACCAATGGATAGATAAAGGCAGAAAGGTAAGCGATATTTAAGCTAAGGGGAAGATGAGAGAAAATTGGAAAATGAAAAACAGGTTTATGCACTACGCCAAACGTAATGCATAAAACAAACAGGACAATACCTACACGAAATAACCTGTATTTCTTAGGAGCGGTTAAAGATCATTAAGTCCGAGCACATCTTCCATGGTATAGAAGCCCGGCTGCTTATCAGCAAGCCAAACCGCAGCACGAACGGCCCCATTGGCAAAAGTCATACGATTTGTCGCTTTGTGCGTGATCTCGACACGCTCACCAATATCGGCAAACATTGCGGTATGTTCACCCACAATATCGCCGGCACGAATAGTTGCAAAACCAATCTCATCACGGCTACGCTCACCCGTGATCCCTTCGCGAGCATATACTGCAACATCACTGAGTTTATTGCCCATCGCGCCGGCAATCGCCTCCCCCATGCCGATGGCGGTACCGGAAGGTGCATCGACTTTATGGCGGTGGTGGGCTTCAATGATTTCAATATCCGTGTAATCTCCCATCACCTTGGCGGCTTTTTCCAATAACTTAAACACCAGGTTAACCCCGACACTGTAGTTAGGCGCCATGACAATGGAAATATCTTTTGCGGCAGCATCAATCAGGGCTCGCTCTTCAGTAGTGAAACCCGTTGTACCAATCACAATTTTTTTGCCATGTTGCTGACAAAACTCAATGTTCGCCAGTGTAACCGCAGGCGCGGTGAAATCGATAAGCACATCAAAATCATCTGCTGAAGCCACTAGATTATCAACAATCTTGACAGAAAGCGGGCCAATGCCTGCAAGTTCACCGGCGTCAACCCCAACTAAGGTTGATTCTGCCCGTTCAGTGGCTGCGCCAACCGTTGCTTGCTCTGAAAAATGTGTCGCTTTTAAAAGCTTACGGCCCATGCGTCCTGCCGCGCCGGCAATCGCAATTCTTACCATTGCGTAATTTCTCCCTGGGTAATGTTAGTCTTTAATGTAGCGTGTTGGGATTACTAAATCCAGATACAAAAAAGCCCCGACTTCCGTCTGGGCTCTTTCTTATTGTCAGAATAATTATATATTCTTCACTTGCAGCTCGCGTGGGACTTCAAAGAACATATTCTCCTCTCGGCCGGGCAGCTCTTCCACT
Organism: Photobacterium sp.; assembly: GCF_057456235.1. NCBI lineage: Bacteria > Pseudomonadati > Pseudomonadota > Gammaproteobacteria > Vibrionales > Vibrionaceae > Photobacterium > Photobacterium sp. The sequence continues at coordinate 46,166 of NZ_JBVCPH010000011.1, forward strand.
TCAGCACCAATCAACGTCTGAATACGCTCAATGATCTGATTAACCAAATCTTCCGGCGCTGATGCACCGGCAGTAATACCGACTTTTGACTTACCAGCAAACCATACCGGCTGAACATCTTCAGGGCAATCAGTCAGATAACCAGGCGTTCCCAGTTTTTCGGCCAGTTCACGCAGACGGTTTGAGTTTGATGAGTTCTTCGAACCCACCACGATCATCACATCGACATCTTGTGCCATTTCTCGCACCGCATCTTGGCGATTCTGGGTCGCATAACAGATATCATCTTTGCGCGGTCCCTGGATCTCAGGAAAAACGTCACGCAGTTTTTCGATCACATCCGCCGTTTCATCCACCGATAGTGTCGTCTGGCTGACATAGTGCAGATTGCCCGGATCTTTGACCTGCAGCGTTTCAACATCTTCCGGCTTTTCGACCAAATACATTCCACCGGCAACACTCGCATACTGGCCCATGGTACCTTCGACCTCCGGATGACCGGCATGGCCAATCAGCACTACCTCCATATCACGACGACTGGCACGCGCGACTTCCATATGAACTTTAGTCACCAGTGGACAGGTTGCATCAAACACCGTTAACTGACGTGCTTTGGCTTCATTGCGTACCTCCTGAGAGACGCCATGGGCGGAGAAAATCACAATATTGTCATCAGGTACTTCGCTGAGCTCTTCGACAAAAATAGCACCGCGCTGTTTTAGTCCTTCCACCACAAAGCGGTTATGCACCACTTCATGACGCACATAAATTGGCGGTTGATACATTTCAAGCGCGCGCTCTACAATGCTGATCGCACGATCTACACCGGCACAAAAACCACGCGGATTTGCTAATAAGATTTTCATTTCTAACAGCTCTTAATCCTGAATATTGACAACTTCAACTTCAAAAGTGACACGTTGCCCGGCAAGAGGATGATTAAAGTCGACGGTCACAGAGTCACCAACGACATTGGTTATAATTCCTGGAATATCATGACCATCAGGGCCTGAAAAAGCCATAATAGTACCGACTTCAGCTGGTGCATCGGCACCAAACCTACTTAACTCCACGTGATGAATATTGTCCGGATTAGCACGGCCGAACGCATCTTCTGGCTCCAGTGCGAAGTCACTTTTTTCGCCTTCGGTTAGTCCTAACAAACATTTCTCAAAATTTTCCGTCAGGCTACCATCACCCATACGGAATTTTGCCGGTTTCCCCATAGCCTGAGTTGAATCAGCAACCGAACCATCTTCCAGTTTTATCGCAAAGTGCATCAACACTTCACTGTTTTCCTTAATTACCGACATGTAAACATCCTAGTCTCAAGTTTCTAGAAGCCAAGTGGTGAGTGTGTCGCACTTCTGAAGGCTTCTCGTTCTTGCCTTCGAGACTCGCCTCTCGAACCTGCGTTTATTACGCCCTTTTTACAACAAAGCGCCGTCCGTATCAACGGACAGCGCTCAGGGTTATCGCAATTATCTGATTTTCAGCGGTTGACTTACTGTTGTTTTTTATCAGCAACAAAGCCTTCAAGAATGATCAGTGCCGCACCAATGCAAATGGCAATATCGGCGATATTAAATGCCGGCCAGTGGTAGCTGCCCGCATAAAAATCGAGAAAGTCGACCACAAAACCATGGTAAAGGCGATCAAACAAGTTCCCCATTGCACCACCGATGATTAAGGCATAAGCACTGTTTGCCAGCGTGTTCGTTACCGGCGTTCGACGCATCCAGAACGTCAGCAAGCTGCATACACCCAAGGCAATCACCGCAAACAGCCAGCGCTGCCAACCACCGGCATCATTTAAAAAGCTGAATGCCGCACCATAATTGTGTACATAAAGCAGATTAAAAAATGGCAACAGCTCGATACGGTTAGGCCAACCATAGTCCATGGTATTCATCACCAACAGCTTAGTGACAATATCGAGGATGAATACCAGAGCCGCCAGCCAAAGCCAGCGAACTCCGGACTGTTTAAGTGATGTCACTTGCTTAGGCGCAGACATGGTCATTAGGCAAACTTACGCTCTTCACCTTCACCGCTGATGTTAGTCACACAACGACCGCACACTTCTTCATGGCCTTCAATTGTGCCCACATCAGCAACATGGTGCCAGCAACGGTCACACTTCGCGGCTTCCGAGGCTTTCACGGTCACAAACAAACCTTCGACATCCGTTTCCTGCGCACCGTCTGGCTTGCTGTCAGCAACAACAACTGTCGCTTGAGACGTTAACAAGACAAAACGCAGTTCGTCTTCTAAGTTATTTAACTTAGCCGCCAACGCTTCGTTTGCATGCAGCGTGACTTCGGCTTGCAGGGCTCCACCGATCACTTTGTCTTTACGCGCACCTTCAAGCAGCTTATTAACAGCACCACGAACCTGCTGGATTTCAGCCCAGAAATCGTTGTTCAGTTTTTCGTCTTCAGCAAGACCGAACAGACCTTCAAACCACTCACCGGTGAATACGAACTTGCCACGCGGCTCGCCATTGCCTTGAGAAGCCGGCATCTCGTTCCAGATTTCATCTGCCGTGAACGACATGATGGGTGCCATCCAACGAACCAGTGCTTCTACGATATAGTAAAGCGCGGTCTGACAGCTACGCTGGGCGTGGCCACCTTGCTTCGCCGTATACTGACGGTCTTTAATAACATCTAAATAGAAAGAGCCCATTTCAACAGAGCAGAATTGCATCAGGCGCTGAGTCACACCGTGCAGGTTGTACTCATCGTATGCTTTGATGATTTCTTCCTGCGCCGCCATCGCACGGCCGACAGCCCAGCGGTCAAGAGCCACCATTTCGTCTGCCGGAACCAGATCGGTTTCTGGATTGAAGCCGCTCAGGTTAGCCAGGAAGAAACGTGCCGTGTTTCGAATACGGCGGTATGCGTCAGCAGAGCGCTTCAGGATTTCATCTGAAACCGCCACTTCACCGGTATAATCCGTCGATGCCACCCACAGGCGCAAAATATCGGCACCCAGTTTGTTGGTGACATCTTTCGGCGCGACCACGTTACCGATGGATTTCGACATTTTACGGCCCTGGCCGTCAACGACGAAGCCATGAGTCAGTACTTGTTTGTACGGGGCTTTGCCTTTCATTGCCACCGATGAGATCAATGAAGACTGGAACCAGCCACGGTGTTGATCAGAGCCTTCCAGGTACAGATCCGCTTCGTTACCGTTATATTCTTCGCGGCTGTCAACCACAGAGAAGTGAGTCACACCGGAATCAAACCACACATCAAGCGTATCAAGCACTTTTTCGTAGTTTTCCGCGTCGGCTTCACCCATTAGTTCTGCAGGATCAAGATCCCACCATGCCTGAATACCTTGCTGCTCAACAAGCTGTGCAACTTTTTCAATCAGTTCGCGAGTATCCGGGTGCAGTTCCTGGGTTTCTTTGTGAACAAACAGGGCAATTGGCACGCCCCAGGTACGCTGACGCGAGATGCACCACTCAGGACGACCTTCAACCATACCTTCGATGCGGCTTTGGCCCCACTCTGGTAACCACTGAACGTTTTTGATTTCACTCAGCGCTTTCGTGCGCAGACCCGCTTTATCCATGGAAATGAACCACTGCGGGGTAGCGCGGAAGATGATAGGTGTCTTGTGGCGCCAGCAGTGTGGGTAGCTGTGCTCGTAAGCATGGTGGTGTAATAACGCACCGTGCTCTTTTAATGTTTCAACCACGGCGTCGTTGGCTTTGAATACGTGCTGACCGGCAAACAATTCAGTATCGGGCAGGTAAACCCCGTTACTACCAACCGGGTTTGCTATTTCAAGGCCGTATTTCTGGCCAACCACGAAATCTTCCTGACCGTGTCCAGGCGCGGTGTGCACACAGCCCGTACCCGATTCAGTCGTAACGTGATCACCAAGAACGACTGGCACATCAAAACTGTAGAACGGGTGATTGAAGCGCATCAGCTCCAGATCCGCACCGCTACAGAAGCCAAGGTTATGGAAATGCTCGATACCGGCACGATCCATCACCTCTTTTGCCAGCTCTGCGGCAACGATCAGACGTTGAGGCTCATCACCTTCAACTTGGACAAGTACATATTCCAGATCGTCACGTACGGCGACTGCGCGGTTTGCTGGCAGTGTCCATGGTGTTGTCGTCCAGATAACAATAGACACGTCACCTTGACCTGCATGGCCTTGTGCACAGTTAAATTTAGCCACAACAGCGGCTTCATCAACGGCTTTAAATTTAACGTCGATAGATGGCGAGACTTTGTCCTGGTATTCCACTTCGGCTTCAGCCAGTGCTGAACCACAATCCGTACACCAATGAACAGGTTTAAAACCTTTCAACAGGTGGTCGTTATCAGCAATTTTACCCAGGGAGCGAATGATGTTCGCTTCTGTTGAAAAGTCCATCGTACGGTATGGTTTATCCCACTGACCCAGTACGCCCAGACGGATAAAGCTTTCTTTCTGACCGTCGACCTGACCTGCCGCATAGGCACGGCATTTTTCACGGAACTCTGCTGCCGTCAATTTACGACCGGGCTTGCCCCACTTTTTTTCTACCATCAATTCGATAGGCAGACCATGGCAATCCCAACCGGGGATATACGGTGCATCAAAGCCAGACAGAGTCTTTGACTTGATAATAATGTCTTTAAGGATCTTATTCAGCGCGTGACCAATGTGAATATCACCGTTGGCGTATGGAGGGCCATCGTGCAATATGAAGGATTTCTTACCCTTCTTAGCTTTACGGATTTCACCGTAGAGATCTTCATCATTCCAACGCTTAAGCATTGCAGGCTCGCGTTGAGCTAGATTGCCTCGCATCGGAAACCCTGTTTCAGGCAGGTTCAGGGTATCTTTATAGTCGCTCATTGATTCTCGATTCCGTTACTTGGGCGAAGTTGGACATTATTACGCTCAGACAGCCACACCCGTGCTGTTTGAGCATCACGCTCGATTTGTGCTTTTAGCGCATCGAATGATTCGAATTTTATCTCGTCGCGCAGCTTATGTCGCAGCACAACTTCAATCTGACGACCGTATAGGTCAGATTGGAAATCAAAAAGGTACACCTCCAGTTGCCGGCGTACCCCATTCACTGTTGGCCGGTGACCAACATTGGCAACTCCCGGTATGGGAGCACCTTCAACACCAAACACCTCGACAGCATAGACTCCAGACACCGGAGATACGCGTCGTTTCAATGGTACGTTTGCGGTTGGAAAACCAATTGTGCGGCCGAGTTTACGTCCATGAGACACGCGTCCGCTAATACTGTACGGACGGCCTAACATGGATTCAGCCAGGAGCAAGTCATCACTGACTAATGCCTGACGTATTGCCGTACTACTGACTCGTTGCTCTGATACGCAAAAACTCTGCGTACTGACAACCGTAAAGCCAAATTCTTTTCCGGCTGCTACCAGCATAGCAAAATCCCCGCAGCGGCCTTTGCCGAAGCGGAAATCATCACCAACAACCAGAAACTTAACACCCAATTGCTCCACCAACAAGCGGCGAACAAAATCTTGTGCCGACATATTGGCAAAATGGGCATTAAAATTGATACAAAGCAAACGTTCGACGCCGACTTGCTTCAACTGCATGTATTTATCGCGAAAGCTCGTCAGCCTTGCCGGAGCCTTGTCACCTGCAAATAATTCCAGCGGCTGGGGCTCAAAGCTCATCACCGTTGCAGGCCAGCCCAGTGCACGGGCTTTTGCCAACACCTGACGCAATACCGCCTGATGACCTAAGTGAACACCATCAAAATTCCCAATCGTCAGCACGCTGCCGTGATGCTCTGGTTTGATATTATGTATGCCTCGGATTAATTCCATGCGCCGCTTAAATTTTCGCAGAGTGAAAAACTGACGGATTATATACTACTCTGAGCCCATGATTCCAATATGAATCATTCTCGGGCCATCCGTCTATATCTAAACGCTATCAAGATGCGTGATTCAGCGCTCATCTGAGAATTCAATTCAAGCAAAGATCTGGCGCGATGCTAGCTCAAGGCTCCGGGCTGGCTAACTTTCAGCTTTAAGATGATGCGGGCGAATACCCAGCAGTACCACCGTCGCTAGATAAACTGCCGCGCCCAGCGCAATCAGCCCTGTCAGCCACAGAACCCGGGAACTCAATGGCCAAGCCAGCCACTGTTCTATCGCCGGGAGCATCCAGAGCAAGGCAGCAACCATCATCACACCGGCCACCGCTAAGCGCAGTACAAACATCAGGGTCGTTTTCGATACCTGATAGACATTTGCGCGATGCAACCCGCGATAAAGCAAAGCGGCATTGACTAACGCTGACAGCGCAGTGGCCATCGCCAACCCGATATAGCCATAGAAAGAAGCAAAGATGGCGTTAAACACCATATTCGTGAGCATGGCGATAATACCGTAACGAACGGGCGTTCTGGTATCCTGCCGGGCGTAATATCCCGGAGCCAGCACCTTGATCAGCATAAAATTCAGCAGACCAGAAGCATAAGCCAACAATGACAACGACGCTTGTTCGACATCCGTCGGCATAAACTCGCCACGCATAAATAATACCATCAGCATCGGTTTCGCTAATACCATCAGGCCCAGCATCGCCGGAATACCGAGCAACAACACCATACGTACGCCCCAATCCATCGTATGGGCAAAGTGCTCGCTGGTTTGTTCGACATGTTTGCGTGACAAGGCCGGTAGGATCACCGTGGCAATCGCAATACCAAACAGGCCAAGAGGAAATTCCAGCAACCGATCAGAATAGTACAGCCAGCTAATCGACCCCGTAGCCAGAAAGCTAGCAATAAAGGTATCAAACAGCAGGTTGATTTGACTGACTGATACCCCAAACAGCGCGGGTATCATCAAGGTACGGATTTTCACCACGCCAGGATCATTCCAGCCCCATTGGGGTTTTACCAGCATCCCGGCCTTGGCGAGAAAAGGGAGCTGAAACAAAAATTGGATAAAACCGCCTAAAAACACCCCGATGGCCAGACCAATTTCGGGTTGCGCCAGGTTCGGGGAAACAAACCAGGCACAGCCAATGATAGCCACATTCAAGAACACTGGCGTAAAAGAAGAAACCGCAAATTTCCCCAGAGTGTTTAGGATCGCCCCCGACAGAGCAACAAAAGTGATGAACCACAGATAAGGAAAGGTGATTTTCAGCAACAAGCTCGCCAGTTCAAATTTTGGTGCCGCAGGACCACCATTTAACCAGTCGATAAACCATCCTGCGCCAAACATAGCCGTCACAATCCCCGAGCCCAAAATACCCAGCAGAGTCACTACCGTAACGATCACTCCGAGGGTACCGGACGCACGTGCAATCAACTGGCGGATCTTGTCTCGGTCTTCTGCAGCATGATATTCTGTCAAAACAGGAACAAACGCTTGAGAGAAAGCACCTTCGGCAAACAATCGGCGTAAAAAGTTCGGGATCTTGTTGGCAAAAATGAAAACATCGGCCGTAGCCCCTGCCCCCATTAGATTCGCCACGACGACATCTCGTACTAAACCGAGCACTCGAGAGACCAATGTCATGGTGCTAACTATCAGTCCAGAGCGTAAAAGACGCTTACTCACAAAAAAAAACCTCATAAAGATGGTCTAGAAAGGTGTCTTCCCGACCCAAATGCTGGTAAAATCTGTCGCCATATTAACTGTGTTAATCCGCAAGTGCCAACTAGATTGGTTAGGCGGATATTTGCACAAATCATTTGACAATATTCGGTTAAGCAGGCATAGTCCTCGGCCTTAAATTGTCACCGTACCAAGATTTGGGAGTTACACCCTTGGCAAATATCAAATCTGCTAAGAAACGTGCTATCACTTCAGAAAAACGCCGCCAGCACAACGCTAGCCGCCGTTCTATGATGCGCACTTTCTTCAAAAAAGTTATTACTGCTATTGAAGCTGGCGAAAAAGAGAATGCAACTAAAGCATTCGCTGACATGCAACCTGTTTTGGATCGTATGGCTACTAAAGGCCTAATCCACAAAAACAAAGCTGCACGTAATAAAGCTCGTCTAGCTGCTAAAATCAAAGCTCTTTAATTTTAAGAGTTACGATTAAGCAAAAAAAAACCGGCATTAGCCGGTTTTTTTATCTCTGAAATATATCGATAACTTTTCAACAAATCCTGAGCCGCCTGACGGCCCTAGTCTTTACCACAGTACATATTATGAAGCAGCTGGATCATCGCCCTGACTTCATCACTCTTGAGGCGATAAAAGACCGTTTGTGCTTCCTTCCGGGTTTCCACTAACCCATCTCGCCTTAACCACGCCAAATGCTGAGATAATGCAGACTGGCTTAAGCCTAGTTTCTCACTCATCATCCCCACCGACATTTCCCCTTCCAGCAAATAGCAAAGAATGAATAAACGTCGCTCATTGGCCATCGCTTTTAGTAACACTACAGCTTCGGGCGCATTTTGCTCCATCTGTTGCAGATCCATATTCTCTCTGCCAATTAATTTAAGTCAATGCTAATATACTTGTTTTTAATAGGGTTTACTAGCGATGAAAGAATAAAATATATTTCGGGTAACTTTTTTGCAACATTATTTAAACAGGTACTGGAAGTCAGCCTCGCAGATTTTTTTCACTGCCGGATGCATAATCATCCGCTCTGCAAAAATGACATAATATTCTTCTTTAATATCTTCAACGCGTTTCAGCTCACAAATGGTATTAGACTCTTCAATCTCTTCCGCATAAATAGAGGGCGCCACAAACATCGAGTGATGGTAAGAGCCGAATGCTTTCATTAAGGCGGCGTCATCAAACTCACCAAGAATATTTGGCGTGATCCCTTGCTGATCAAACCATTGATGCAACTTTCGTCCCATTGCAGTACGCCTGCCAGGAACCAGTAATTTATAATCTTCGATGCAGGCCGGAAAATTCAGTGGCTTCGCGGACACTGAACAAAAAAAGCTCATGCTCGACTCTCCCAGCTTTTTACTATACAAGCCGGGGCTTTGTGCTGAATCTACCGGGCAATCAGAAAGGATCATATCCAGCTTGTGCTGTGACAGCTGCTCTAGCAGCATCTCGTGGGTCGACTCATAGCAACGTAACTGAATACGCGCATCGTCAGGGATCCCCTCCAGCAAGACTTTACTCACCAGCCGTTTGGAAAGTGCATCGGCCACCCCAACTTCCAACAGTTGATTCTCGCGCTGGGTATAGTTAACAATATCGAGCATCTCATAACTCAAATCGAACATCTTATCGGCATACTTAAATACCAGCTGTCCGAGCTCTGTCGGCTCGATATTGCGGCCAACTCGCTTGGTCAGCTTACCTTTAAGTCGCTCTTCCAGGGTGCGGATCTGGCCCGTGACAGTTTGAGGAGCCAAGAACAGAGCATCTGCAGCTTTGGTCACTGAGCCTTGCTTGCAGACCATCCAGAAGTAGTAAAGGTGGTTATAATTCAGGTGGGACATTCAGTCTCATTCTTATAAATAAAAAAACCCCAGAACGCAGCTTACGCTGAGCATCCGGGGCCTTCAATATTTTTCACATTCAGAACAAGATCCAGTGCGGATTAATTTTCCATTTGAACCGACTTTTTCTCCATCTGCACCGTCTTACGGTAACGCTCGCCTACCCGCTGCTCTAAAGCACGAGAGCGATATGAATCATCCTGTTCAACCATTGCTGTGCTGTCAACCGCAGCCTTTCCGTGGCTTAAACCCGTTAAGTAAGCTTGGCAAAGTTCTGTCTTACTATTGTCGATGCAGGCGTCATAATCGGAGCCTCCGTAGGCCGATGACGATGCCAGAATTACAATACTTAGAAGGTAACGCTTCATTTATGCCTCCGTTCGTTCCTGGTTAATTCGTTTCTGCTTTTGGCAGAACGCGACTCAGTAAGAAGTAACCCACGACAGCTGCCACCGTAGATCCCAACAAAATTCCCAAACGTGAATAGGTATTAAAATCAGCGGGTGCGCCGACAAAAGCTAACGACGAGATAAAGATAGACATTGTAAAACCGATACCGCACAGCACTGATACTGCAAAGATATGATTTAAACCAATACCATCCGGTAGTTTTGCTAAGCCGGTTTTCACTGCAATATAGCTTGCGGTGAAAATACCTAACGGCTTACCGATAAATAAGCCCATCGCGATACCAACCGGCAACATCGATGTCATGCTTTCCAGTGAGACGCCTTGTAACGAGATCCCTGCATTGGCAAAAGCAAATAACGGCAGAATGAAGTAAGCGACATAAGGGTGCAACACGTGTTCCAGGTGCTTGAGCGGCGAATTCTTGTCCGAGTGCCCCTCCTTACCATTTAATGGAATGGCAAAGCCCAGTACCACACCCGCTAATGTGGCATGTACGCCAGACTGCATTACGCTGAACCACAATACGGCGCCTACAATGAGGTACAAAGAGACTTTCGTAACGTTCTTCGCATTCATTACAAACAAGGTTGTGGTTGCAGCAAAAGCAACCGCTAGCGCTATGGTTGACAGATCAGAGCTATAAAACAGTGCAATGATCACGATAACGCCTAAGTCATCGATAATTGCCAGAGCCAGTAAAAAGACTTTCAGGCTAACCGGCACGCGGTTACCTAGCAGCGCCATAACCCCAAGCGCAAATGCAATATCAGTCGCTGCGGGTATCGCCCAGCCCTGTATCGCAACCGGGTCGGCAAAGTTAAATGCAACATACACTAACGCCGGAGCAAGCATCCCGCCCACGGCTGCAATAGCAGGGAAGATCGCTTTCTCTTTGGTGTTCAATGCCCCTTCAATCAGCTCACGTTTTACTTCCAGCCCAATCAGCATGAAGAAGATCGCCATCAAACCGTCATTAATCCAATGCTCAACGGACAGGCCCGCGATATAAGAATGCAGTGTACTGCTATAAAGATCTTGTAACGGAGAGTTAGCAATCAGCATTGCAAGCATGGCAGCAATAATCAAAATAATGCCGCCTGCTGACTCTAATTTAAGAAACTTACGAATAGTATCGGTCATTAACCGCCACTCCTTAACATAACAAACATGACTAAATACTAATGAAACTAGTCTAATCGCACGCAGGTATGACCGATAATCGTTTGTTTAGTGTAAACACCTCGGTAAAACCGAGTAATTGCGAATTTAACAAAGTAATATCCGCACAATAAATTTATAGAGCAAAATAATTACCGGTTGTTTCACTGGAATTTTTATAATCACTGAAATTTTTTACTCTTTTTTATTGCAAGCCGAAGAGTGCATTGTTGAGGAATCCATTCAAAAAATCACAAAAAAGAGGTTTTTAAAACAATCAATTACCCTTAAAAAATATAATTCAAGCCGGTACTAAACCACTCCTCCTCAAATTATAAAACAACCACACCCCCCTTTTATGACAGTCAGTGTCATATTTCTGAAATATTCGCCATCTACCATCGCCTCAGATTTCAATAAAATGACACCCAAACGACATACTATTGTCATGGAGAAATGATTATGACTACCCAAGCCACGACTGCTGAATCAACAAACAGCTCTATGCGCTGGGTCCGCTGGGCAAACCTGGCGTTCATGCTTTATGTACTGCTCGTTGCTGTATCTATGGTCAGCAGCGGATTTAAATGGTCTGTAGGTGAACAAGCTAAAACCTTATTTGAATTTGCATCCCATCCGATAGCTGGCCTGATGATTGGCCTGGTGGCAACGTCGCTGATTCAATCGTCCAGTACTGTTACCTCGATCATTGTTGGTCTTGTGGCGGGTGGTCTGCCGGTAGAAACGGCGATTCCAATGGTAATGGGTGCCAATATCGGTACAACCCTGACCAACACTCTTGTAAGCCTAGGTCATGCTCGCTGTAAAACAGAATTCCGCCGGGCATTTGCCAGTGCAACCGTGCATGACTTCTTTAACTTGCTCGCGGTTGCGATCTTCCTGCCACTGGAAATGATGTTTGGCCTGCTAGATAAAGTCTCTTCATGGTTAGTCTCACCAATGCTGGATGCGGGTGATATGAGCATGAAGGGTATGAACTTCATGAAGCCGTTAACAAAGCCTGCCGTTGAACTGGTGAAAGGCCCGCTGGAAGCGATGGGCAACATGGGCGGCATCGTACTTATCTTTATCGGTATTGCACTTATCTTCATCGCAATCAGCGCAATGGGTAAGCTAATGCGCAGCCTGATGGTTGGCCGTGCGCGTGAAATCCTAAAGAGTGCGATTGGCCGTGGTCCGCTACACGGTATTGCATCAGGTACTATTGTAACGATTCTGGTTCAATCTTCTTCTACGACCACCAGCCTGATGGTACCGCTAGTCGGTACCGGTGTCCTGAAAGTACGCGATGTCTACCCATTCACATTGGGTGCAAACATTGGTACGTGTATCACGGCGCTATTGGCGGCAACCGCGATATCTGGTGAATTCGCAGTCTTTGCCCTGCAAATTGCTCTTGTACACTTATCATTTAACCTGATGGCTACACTGCTCATCTTCGGCATCCCTGTACTGCGTGAGCTTCCGCTAAAAGGTGCATTCTACTTAGGCGAACTCGCAACGAAGAGTAAAACAGCCGTTGCTGGTTACATTGGTCTCGTCTTTATTGTTATTCCGGGCTCTATTCTGGCGTTCACAGTTTAATAAACTAACGCCTGACGTATCGCTCTGACATAAAAAAGCCCCGCGCATTCTCTGGTAACAGAGGGCGCGGGGCTTTTTATTTCGGTTTATTTATTTCTGTTTAATCGCTAAATACTATCAATTATACAGAAAATGGATATTTGATAGGATCATGGTGCTCATAACCGACCACTTCAAAATCATCCATCGTTACCCAGGTTTCCAGATCTTCCAGGCTCTTAATCTCCGGATTGATAATCAATTGCGGAGACTCAAACGGTTCACGTTTAAGCTGTACATCCCGCATCAGATCCAGCTGATCTTCATAGATGTGGGCATTAATGATCTTGTGATAAGCCTGACCGGGTTTGTTACCCGTGATTTGTGCCATCAGCGCCAGCAGCGTGTAGACTTGGATCTGGTTGAAATTGAGCCCCAACGGCACGTCACACGAACGCTGGTAGCTCGTCAGATACAACGTATCACCCAGCAAAGAAAAGGTATGAGTGTGCATACAGGGGCGCAAACAACCCATATCAAATTCACCCGGGTTGTAGAAAGTCAGAATTTCACCACGGTCATCTATTCCCTGGCTCAGATCATCAACAATTTTGCGCAGCTGATCAATGGTTGAACCATCCGGCTTCTGCCAACTTCGGCCCTGAACCCCATACACGCGGCCCATGTCGTCTTGGCCTTTGCGGTGCGGGTTGCTTAACCATGCTTCATTATCATTGGCATTCATATCCCAGGTCTTGGTACCCAGAGCACGGAAGTCCGCCGCATTATCATAACCGCGGATATAACCCAGAAGCTCAGCAATCGCCGCTTTCCAGAAGCTCTTGCGCGTTGTAATGAGTGGGAACTGGTTGTTTGCCACATCATAGGTTAAATCGGCATTGACGACGGTAAGGCATCGTTTCCCCGTTCGCTTGTTTTCAATCCAAACACCCTCGTCAACGATCCGCTGACATAGGTCTAAATACTGTTTCATCGTCCTACTCGCTAATTTAACTAAATCTCGCCGGCGACAAGCTGCGCTTGCCCCTGATGGCGGCGATTTTACCAGAATCAAAAAAAAGCAGCATCTTTCGATACTGCCTTTGTGCGTTACCTATTAATCGGACTTAAACTTACGCCGCTTTGCCTTTAGGCTGCGTTTTATACGCCCATAGCACCATCAGCAAACCACCGATGACCATTGGCAGAGAGAGGATCTGCCCCATACTTATCCAGCCGCTAAACAGTCCCAGGTGGGCATCTGGCTCACGGAAATATTCGACAATAAAGCGGAAGCTACCGTACCCCGTCAGGAACAAGCCCGACACCGCGCCTGCCGGACGCGGCTTACGAATGAATAGGTTCAAAATCAGCAATAGTACCAGCCCCTCTAAGAAGAACTCGTAAAGCTGCGACGGGTGACGAGGCAACGGACCGCCGGTAGGGAAGACCATCGCCCAGGGCACATCGCTGACACGCCCCCATAGCTCGCCATTAATAAAGTTACCCAACCGGCCAACGCCTAAACCAAAAGGCACCAGCGGCGCGATAAAATCCGCGACCGAGAAGAAAGTGCGGCCGTTTTTATGGCCGTACCAGAACATGGCAGCGATCACGCCCAGTAACCCGCCATGGAACGACATACCACCGGTCCAGACTTTAAACAGATAGAGCGGATTAGCTAAAAACAGATCGAAGTTGTAGAACAACACGTAGCCAATGCGCCCTCCTATTACCACTCCCAGGAAGCCAGCGAATAACAGATCACTAACCTGTTCATGGGTCCAGCCACTGTTCGACTTACTCGCTCGCCGATTAGCCAGCCACATCGCAAAGGCAAAGCCAAGCAGGTACATCAGGCCATACCAGCGGATCGCGAGAGGACCGATTTCAATTAAGATCGGGTCAATATTTGGAAAGGTTAAAAAGCTTTGGCTCATTATGCATTCTCATATTCATACTTGTATGGCGGGTAAATATCTCGAGTCACTCTTCGACTTAGTCCATCCCGTCATCACTTATCCCAAAAACATTTTGCTACCAATGAAGAGCAGAAAAACCGCAAAAAATTTCTTTAATGTCATCGTCGGCAAACGGCTCACTAACGCCGCACCATAACGTGTTGTCAGCATTGACGTCGATACTATTCCTAACAATGCAGGCAGATAAACATAACCAATACTCATTGCCGGTAAGGTTTCATTCCCGACACCGGCAGCAATAAAGCCGGTCATTCCTGCAACCGCGATAATCGCACCGGACAGTGAAGCGCTGCCGATAGCACACCGCATTTCGACCCCGTGCCAACTTAAATACGGCACCGTTAACGAGCCGCCACCAATCCCCGCCAGGCTGGAGATAACCCCAATCATTCCACCACTACAGGCGCAGGCCACCGAACCTGGTAATTCCCGGCGACGGGTCATCCGCATTGATACCAGCATCTGTACCGCCAGTAACAACACAATAACGGAAAATATCTTAGGTAACAGTTCCGTAGGTACCAGTTCAGCAATGACACTGCCGCCTAGGCCGCCTAACACCACCCCGGGGGCCATGCTTTTTACAATCGAAAAATCCACATTACCCAGTTTGATATGGTTACGAGCTGAAGCACCAGAGGTTAATACAATACTGGCCAGCGATGTGGCCAGCGCGATATGCATGACTAAACGGCCATCAATCCCCGCTTCGGGCAGTAACCATAACAGCGCAGGTACGACTACCAGCCCTCCACCGATCCCCAATAACCCGGCTAACAGCCCGACCCCGCTTCCTAACACCAGACACATGGCAAACAGCCATAGCGTGCTTTCTAACATCCGACTACCTACTTACCAGCTCTGATAAAGCCACCTAAACCGCGTTCTTCGACGAAGTCTGTTGTTTTGCTACGCACATCATCGGCTAATGTTGCCGTCAATGCAAACTGAGTCAGCTGTTGCATTTCAGCCAGTGTTATATGCCGTAAGATATATTTGATCTTGGCAACATTACGGGTATTCATACTCAATGAACGATACCCCATACCGACCAGCAATAAGGCCCCGACAGGATCTCCCGCCAGCTCTCCGCAGACACTAACCGGGATCTCCAGTCGATTTCCGGTATCGATTATGTGTTTTAACGCGTTTAAAACAGCAGGGTGTAATGAATCGTAGATATTCGCGACCCGCGCATTGTTGCGATCAACCGCGAGTAAATACTGCGTAAGATCATTACTGCCAACCGAAATGAAATCAACCCGGCCTTTTAATGCCGCTAACTGATACAAAATAGAAGGTACTTCAATCATGATGCCAAGCCGCGGACGTTTAAGCTCAACACCCTGTTCTTCAGCGTATGCCGCAACCTCGCAATACGCGCGTTCAATCAGGCCCTTGGCCTCATCCAACTCGGCAATCCCGGAGATCATTGGCAGCAAAATATCCATGTTATCCAGCCCCATGCTGGCTTTTAACATGGCACGTACCTGGATCAAAAAAATCTCAGGATGATCGAGGGTAAAACGGATGCCGCGCCAGCCTAAAAACGGATTGTCTTCTTCTATCGACAAATAGGGCAGCGGTTTGTCACCACCGATATCAAGGGTACGCATTACCACCGGCTGATCCGGGTAAGTGGCTAAAATGGCCCGATACTGTGAGGTTTGCTCTTCTTCTGAGGGAAAGCTGCGCTGCAGCAAAAACGGCACTTCGGTACGGTAAAGGCCGACCCCATCGACCCCTTTATTGACGGCAATGCTGGTATCAGCACTGAGTCCGGCATTGAGATGGATATAAATGCGCTGGTTATCTTTGGTATAAGAAGCTTTGTCCAGCTCCCCTTCCACGATTTTAGCCAGCTCATTTTCTTCTTTAAGTAAACGGCGGTATTCCGCCAGCACATGAGGATTAGGCGTCACCAGCAAATCCCCCCGATAGCCATCAACGATAACCAGGCGGTTGTGGACCATCTCCGGGATAAAATCGACGCCCATCAGTGCAGGTATACCTAATGCCCGCGATAGAATAGCAGCATGAGAGTTTGCCGCCCCTTCCTGCGCGACGACGGCCGCCAGTTTCCCCGGCGGAATAGTCGCTAACATCGCCGCGGTCAACTCGCGGGTGAGCAAGACGATGGGTTCATCCCACAGCTGTTCGGTGACATCGTCATGATGTAAGAAAAAGAGCAGACGCTGACCCAGTTCACGAAGATCCCGAGCGCGTTCTTTCAGGTACTCGTCTTTCATCTTGGCAAAACGCGCGGAATAGGCTTCTACGACCTGGCGAATTGCCCACTCAGCCTGATCCCCTGCCAATACTTTGGCAAACAGGTCTTTACGCAACATGGGATCGTTTAACAGGTGGCTGAACAGATCAAAAATCGCCAGCGTTTCCTTATGCAGATCGCTGTCAAATCGCTTCCGTAAACGCCGAAACTCCGCACTCGCGAGCTCAATTGCAATGCTCAGACGCTCTTGCTCGGCTTCAATATCGAGGCAGGATGCGGGTAAAACCTGCTCCAGCTGCAACTGATTATCATCCCACCAGGCTTTTGCCACCGCAACGCCGGAAGACGCCGCTGAACCGACAAGATGCAGGCCGTCATGCTTATCAGGCCACATACCTTGCGCTTTTGCATGAGCCAGAATGACCGCCAGCTGAGCAGCCAGCGTTACCATGAAAGATTCTTCGCTTTCATCAAACTCACGTCGCTGACGCTGCTGGATAACCAACACGCCGAGTACCTGACGCTGATGAATAATGGGGGTACCAAAGAAAGATCCAAATAACTCTTCCCCGGTGCCGGGAAGGTGTTTGAAATGAGGATGGGTTCGAGCATCAGCCACATTGATCGGCTCGGCGCGGCGACCCACCAGCCCCACCAGCCCTTCATCAAACCGTAATCCGACCTGACGACGGGGCTTATTCAACCCCTGGCTTGCCATTAATGTGTATATTTGTCGTTCATCATCGGCGATGTAAACAGAACAACAATCTGTCTTCATCGCCTGACATGTGCTGACTACGAGCAGATCGAGCGCTTCAATCAAATTTTGAGCACTGGCGACTTTCTCAACGATTTCTCTTAGCTGTGTCAGCATAGTTTGCCTTATCTGCTATACCAAACGGATTAAGGATAGATCCTCATTGACCCTCACTTGCCTTTACGCTTAAGTTTTCGTTCTTTGAACGGCATCGCCATTGCGGCGAATTCTTTTAAGGCACGGCGATATACGTCGCGCTTAAAAGACACAACCTGACGAACTGGGTACCAGTAACTGACCCAGCGCCAACCATCAAACTCAGGCGTCTTGCCTCGCTGCATATTAACCTTTGACTCATCGCATTCCAGGCTGAGCAAAAACCATTTCTGTTTTTGCCCGATACAAACAGGTTTGGAGTCCCACCGGACAAGACGTTTGGGTAACTTATAACGTAGCCAATGACGGCTAGAAGCTAAAATCCTGACATCTTTTTTGGTAAGTCCCACTTCCTCATACAATTCTCGGTACATGGCTTGTTCAGGGGTTTCCCCTTCATCGATGCCACCTTGTGGAAATTGCCAAGAATGTTGTCCATATCGTCGAGCCCAGAAGACCTGGCCGTGGCTATTACAGATGACTATCCCAACATTAGGACGGTATCCATCGCCATCTATCACTGGACGACCTCAAGTATAAATCTCTATTAACAGTGATTTTTTCACAGATCGTGGGGAGCGGTAAACAAACATTCTAATTAATAACCGTTTTTTACTACCTAGCACCCAATTTTGGGATAACTTTTTTGCTCAGACCAATTTATAAACAGACAAGTGAGACCTACGCCACATTTATTCACTCTTTCTGTGGATAGATTTGTGAAGAAGCTTAGATAAACAGCTGTTTCAACAATTTCACGATCTTATAAAAAACCTTCACCTCTCAAAAAATAAAAAAATTAAACTTAAAAATCAACATGATATAAATTAAAAATTATCATTAAAAATTAATTTCCGAGATCATTATTGTGACCGTAACAAGATCGGTCAAAGATCCACCAATATTGAAATTATCCACACTTGAAATCATCAACAGCCAAAAGTCCGACAAATAAACCGCCTAAATAACCGACACACCCCTGTTTATTTAACCAGCACGGCGGGAGTTAAAATATTTATCCAAACATCCTGTGGATATCTTTGTGAAAGATCCTTGCATTTATTCTGAATAACAAAAAATATCATTATACATTGCTCATCAACAACCGAAAAAATGGAAAAATAACAACTATAATCAAACCCTTACAGCAAATACAACCTACCATTTACCGTCATGTTTAACCCTGAAACCGAAGGATCGAACAGATGTTGACCATTTTGGTCGTGAACAAGACTGAACAGCTAACCAGCAGATTCCTCAATACCACTGTGATAAAATACTGTGACTTACGTTGCTCATGCCTTACTATGATCAACAACGATATCGGTCAGATGACAATATTTCGTGCCTTACAACCCCCCTCTCACTTTTATATGCCTTAATTGCTATGCGCCCAACACCTCAATCAGAACAAGAACTGCTGGCCCGTGCCGAAGAACTGGCCGGTTTAACCTTAAAAGAGCTGGCACAGCAGGCCGATATGATCACCCCGCCCGATCTCAAGCGAGATAAAGGTTGGGTCGGCCAACTGCTAGAATGGCATCTCGGGGCAACGGCTGGCAGCAAACCGGTTCCTGATTTTGCTGAACTGGGTATTGAGTTAAAAACGATCCCGATTGGATATAGCGGCAAACCGCTTGAAACGACTTTTGTCTGCGTTGCCCCGCTGATCGGACTGCATGGTCTGAATTGGGAAAACAGCCATATTCGCCATAAGCTGTCGCGGGTTCTGTGGATCCCCGTGGAAGGTGAGCGAGATATCCCCCTGGCAGATCGTCATGTCGGCTCTCCTCTGCTCTGGAGTCCATCGGCACAAGAAGAACAGCGTTTACGCCAGGACTGGGAAGAGTTAATGGATATGATAGTGCTGGGACAGGTCGAACAGATCACGGCCCGACATGGCGAGATCCTGCAGTTACGCCCTAAAGCGGCTAACAGTAAAGCACTGACAGAAGCTTACGGTGCCAATGGCCAACCAATAAAAACCTTACCCCGAGGCTTTTATCTGAAAACCGCCTTTACCGCAGAGATCCTCGAACGTTATTTCATTCTGTAATATCTGAACAGTACGTTGCTGTATTACAGAGATATCTGCATATCTTCCCGGCATTGCGACACTTGACCATCTGTAGAAAACTCATCATAGGGATCGATCACCCGCAACACGACAGACGTGATCCCTAACGGTCGTAAAAATTCTTTGATCTGTTCTATCGACTGAAAACGTAACATCTCGTCGTGATCATCTTTCAACGGCTCCAGATGATGCTTATACTCCACTTCCATCAGATAGTCCGAGCAGCTGGCGTAACTGGTTATAATACATTTAGGAGCCGCCCCATGCCCCGATTTCAGCCAGTGTTTCAATTGAGATAATTTCATCGCAGCCCCTTCCGTCGTTATCTTTAACTGACACCCCTGAACTATAACTATGTGTCATGATGGGCATCTCATCAAGTTACCCGTCACATTCCCTACACCGCATGGCCAAGAAGCCACAATACATCGAACTGCTACCTTTTCAGAGCCCCATGACTATGTTATTACTGCAAGATATGACTGACAGTCCAAGGAGGGCTCATGGAATACCATCAAATCCCCCACTCTTCGCTGGAAGTAAGCAAGATATGCCTGGGTACGATGACATTTGGTGAACAGAACACGGAAGCCGATGCGCATAACCAGCTTGATTTTGCCTTCGAGCGCGGGGTCAACTTTATCGATACCGCCGAAATGTACCCCGTACCGCCGAAGTCTGAGACTCAGGGGCTGACGGAAACTTACATCGGCAGCTGGCTAAAACGATCCGGAAAACGCGATAAAGTTATTCTCGCGACAAAAGTCGCAGGGCCTCGCAACCTGCCTTATATCCGTGACAATATGGCACTTGATCGCCGGAATATTCACGATGCCGTCGAAACCAGTCTCAACCGGTTACAAACCGACTATATCGATCTGTATCAGCTGCACTGGCCACAACGTGAAACTAACTGTTTTGGCCAGTTAAACTACCAATACAAAGAAGATCATTCTGGTGTCACGATGGCTGATACCCTTGATGCGCTGGCTGAGTTAGTCCGTGCCGGTAAGATCCGCTATATCGGCCTTTCAAATGAAACGCCTTGGGGAGTGATGTCTTATCTGAACCTGGCCGCTAAACACGATTTACCACGCGTCGTCACTATCCAAAATCCCTATAACTTGCTGAATCGTAGTTTTGAAGTCGGCTTATCTGAAATCAGCCACCATGAAGGAGTAGAACTACTCGCCTATTCACCGCTGGCATTCGGTACACTCAGCGGTAAATACTTGCATGGCGCTCGTCCTGAAGGTGCCCGCTGCACCTTATTTGAGCGCTTCTCTCGTTATTTCAACCCGCAAGGCGTGGCCGCAACACAAGCCTATGTCGACATTGCCAACAAGCACGGATTGGATCCCGCCCAAATGGCATTGGCTTTTGTCAATCAGCGTCCTTTTGTTGCCTCTAATATTATCGGGGCAACGACCCTGACTCAGCTGGAAGCCAATATTGCCAGTATCGATCTTGACCTGACCGAAGAAGTGTTGAGCGACTTGGAACAAGCCGGAATCCGCTATTCTAACCCGTGCCCATAATAGTCGTTGCGTTAAGTTCAGAATACTAAGTAGTTTCCATTCGATGGTTATGGTGCCCCACTCATTAAACAAGAGTGTGGGGCACTAGGATTACGTAACTGATCTGAAAAGATATTCTCGCCTTAGAAGATAACCTTTACGCTCAGCCGGCGTCGCTCGAGCCTGTAACCATCCTGAAGACTTTTAGCGCTATGCACGAAGTCTTCGCTCTGAGTTGCTGTTCGTGACTTAGCAAATTCTGGGCAGCGGTTCAAATGAGGGAAGATCTAGCCGTCGTGTTCCTCCAAATAAACCTGAAAGCGTCACCCGACGCTGATCGTTGACTTGCCCGATAATGGCCGCATTCGCCCCTTCTGCCGTGGTCTTCATTGCGGCTAAAGCATCCTTGGCATCTTCTTTGGTCACCACCGCAATCAGCTTTCCTTCATTGGCGAAGTTAATCGGATCCAGCCCCAACAGCTCACAGATACCACGTACCTGGCTGGAAATCGGTAACTGGCTCTCAGAGACCGTAATACCACAGCCAGAACTCGCGCAAAACTCATGCAGTACCGCATTAACCCCGCCGCGGGTTGCATCGCGTAACGCTCTTACCCCTTGAATATTCTTGAGGGCAGCGACAAGCGGATATAAGGACTGACAGTCGCTGCTCAGGCTCCCTTCTATCCCCAGATTTTCACGCAGGTTCAAGATGGTGGCACCATGATCGCCAATGGTTCCGGAGACAATCACCTGATCGCCGGGCAGGATCTTATCAGCGCCATAATCAATCCCTTGCGGGATCACGCCAAGGCCTGAGGTATTGATAAACAGTTTGTCTGCCGCCCCTTTAGGGACAACCTTGGTATCCCCCGTCACGATTTTAATCCCGATCTGAGCGGCGGTATCAGCCATCGATTGCACCACCCGCTTCAGTACCGCGATCGGCAATCCCTCCTCTAAGATAAAACCACATGATAGGTACTCCGGCCTTGCACCGCTCATGGCGACATCATTTGCCGTTCCGCATACCGCAATTTTACCTATATCTCCTCCCGGAAAAAAAATCGGGTCTATAACATAAGAGTCGGTGGAAAATGCCAGTCGGTCACCTGTTTGCTGTAACTCAGAAATCGAGATCCGGGCCTGATCTTCTTGCTTATCCAGCTCGGTATTGCTGAAGCTCTGGACGAAAACATCCTGAATAAGCTGTTGCATTGCCCCGCCGCCATTGCCATGGGCAAGGGTTATTAATCCACTCATTAGCTAATTGGTCTCTAGACGATATTGATAATAGGCCGCGCAAGCGCCTTCTGAGGAAACCATCAACGCGCCAATGGCATTGGTCGGCGTACACCGCTTTCCAAACAACGGACAGTCATAAGGTTTACAGCGCCCGGTTAACACATCCCCGCAACGACATGCTTCAGGCTCGACGGCCGTGGAATGATCAATCGTAAATTTTTGCTCAGCATCAAAATCAGCATAATCCGGGGTCAATTGAATGCCGGAATCAGCGATATGTCCCAAGCCACGCCAGTGGCTTGAGTGCTTAACGGTAAACACCTCTGCCATCGCTTTCAGAGCCACGGGGTTGCCTTGCTTGATAACCACACGTTGATATTGGTTTCCGATCTCACAACGCTGATCACGGAACTGCTCCAATAGCATTAAGATTGATTGCAAAATATCCAGCGGTTCAAACCCCGTTATGACAGAAGGCTTATAAAAATCGCGAGCTATAAACTGATAGGGTTCCGAGCCCACAATCATGCTGACATGGCCGGGCAATAAGAAACCATCGATGCGGATATCAGCCTGTTCAAGCAGCGCTTTCAATGTCGGCGCAATAGTAATGTGCTGACAGAAAAGACTAAAATTAGTCACCCCCTGCTGTTTGGCTTGTTTAAGCGTCATCGCGGTCGACGGCATCGTCGTTTCAAAGCCCAGGGCAAAGAAAATAATTTCATGATCCGGGTTTTCTCTAGCAATGCTCAATGCATCAAGCGGCGAATAGACGATCCTGACCTGATACCCGCGGGCTTTGGCATCGAGTAAAGAGCCATTGGTTGCGGGAACTCGCATTGCATCACCAAAAGTACATAAAATCGTCTTTTCCGCCCCACCTAACGCCATAAAGTCATCTAACCGTGACATCGGCAAGACACAAACCGGACAACCCGGGCCGTGTACGAACTCGATCCCGTCAGGTAAGAGCTGATCAAGACCAAACTTAAAAATGGTGTGGGTATGTCCTCCGCAGACTTCCATTATTTGCAAAGGGCGCTCACGGCTATAAGCAAGCTCGGCAAAAACAGCATTAATATGCTCAACGACTTTTTTAACCAACAGGGGATCACGAAACTCATCGACAAGTTGCATTATTATTTCCGTTTCTGATTATCAAGCTGGCTAAAATCTGAAATTTCGTGCTCAAGTGCCTGCATTGACTGTAATGCCTGTAAGGTTTGCTGCGCTTGCCGTGCATCAATCACTGCCATTGCAAACCCGACATGAACAAGAACCCACTGTCCGATAAGTTGCTCAGGCGAAATGCCGGGCGCTAACAGACAGGAAATATCGACCCTGCGACTAATACCACAAACGTCGATTGTCGCCCCCGTCTGGCTATGCTCATCGAGTGCAATAATTTTGCCCGGGATCCCTAAGCACATCAGGCCGTCTCCAGCCAATTAAACCAGGCACTCATTCCTTCACCGGTGGTGGCTGACAGCGGGATCACCTGAATATCAGGATTCACCCTGCGCGCATTTGCAATACAGTTATCAATATCAAAACTAACGTAAGGGAGGAGATCGATTTTATTGATGATCATCAGCGGGGAAGCGGCAAACATATTAGGATATTTCAACGGCTTATCTTCACCTTCCGTGACTGATAAAATCGCAACTTTGTAGTTTTCACCAAGATCAAAACTTGACGGGCAAACCAGGTTGCCGACATTTTCAATAAAAAGGATCCCTTCGTTATCCAGGGAAAGCTGGTGGTATGCATCATGTACCATTTTCGCATCAAGGTGACACCCTTTGCCGGTATTAACCTGAATGGCTGGTACCCCTGTGGCCCGGATCCGATCGGCGTCATGCGTTGTCTGCTGATCACCTTCAATGACGGCACACGCCCGCCGTTGTCGCAATTGCTTGAGCGTCTCGGCCAGTAATGTTGTTTTCCCTGAACCGGGGCTAGATACAAGGTTAAGCACTAATTGCCGGGCCGCGGAAAAATGTTCGCGGTTATGCTCTGCCAGCTGATCATTTTTACCCAGGACATCCATCTCTATTTGAATAAGTTGACGCTGGTTGAGTCCGGGAACATGTGTGCCCGCTTCGCCCTTGCCATAATGCAGATCACCTTGTACCGAGTGCTCCGGTGCTAGCTCGTGAGAATGGCCGGCCTGTTTTTCTACGGCCGTCGAATTTTCTTGAGCAGCGCCATGATAGTGATGGTGATGGTGATGGTGTACATCGCCCTGATGATGGTAATGGTGGATCACGACAGTTTGTCCTGCTCCATAGTCCGATCCCGTTCTTTGCTCATTGCCACGATCTTGAGCCGTATCATGGCCATGGTGGTGGTGATCACGGTGATGATCAGAGTGAACATGATGCTCACCTTGTTGCTCCCCTTCTATACGGGGCTCGCCGCAGCCGCAAACACTACACATTTTTATTCCACCTCAATTTCTTTGATACGCAAAGCGTCACCTTGGGCCACTGTCAGCTGATAGCCCTTACAATGCGGACAACTATCACCGCGCTGCGCTATTTCAACATCTTGCCGGCAGTCAAGACACCACGCTATCGCTTGTTGACAGATCACATGCAGTTTTGCATTTGCCGCAACGGAGTCTTTCGCGGCAAATGCAAAACAAAATTGCAATGCTGCCGGATCCACACAAGATAAGGCACCGACCTCCAACCAAACCGCGGTGACGTTCCGAAATCCCTTGATATGTGCCTGCTGGTCTAATAATTTGACTGTTTCGAGGCATAATGACATTTCATGCATCTGACTGCCCCAGACTAATACGTTGCTTCCCACAAAAGGAGGCTCACAAACCCCGCGCCAGGATCGTATACGGCGACCAATAGAGACTCACAGGTCGGTAGCCCGAGTTTCAACTTGCTGTTAGAAGAAGCTTAGCTAAGCGATGGGATCCATACAAAATAAAACGTTGATGAAAAACGTTAATTTAAAATAAAAGCGAAATGAGCATGGAATGATCTAAAAATAAGCCTTTGGAAAAATGACCGTTATTTGTTATTAAAGAGAACAACTTGAACGGTTATTATCCACAGCCGCTATGGCTATCTGTCCTAATGCTAGGCCACCATCACCGCATGAAAAAAGACTGGGCTGTAATATATTCAAGCGATTATCAAAGTGACTCATCACCAGCTTGGTTAAGAGCCGGTTATGGAAAACACCTCCGGTCAAAACTAATGTCGTAATGTTATGTTCTCGACTTTTCATCAATACCAGTTTGACAAAAGCGCGAGCAAGAGCGTCATGAAACAACCAGGCTTTTTGTTCCTTTGAGCAATTTAATTTAAACCACTGCAACCAAAAGACATTTAAATTCAATGAATTGCCTTTATTGTTCAATGGTATATCTAACTGCTCGTTTAAACGAAACGTATCAGCCTGCCATGCCAGACTTTCCAACTGACAAGCCGCCTCTCCTTCATAGTTAATCTGGTCAAAACAAATTCCAAGAGATGCCGCTACGCCATCAAACAAACGTCCGGCAGAGCTGGTAGCCGGTGCATACGTTTTTTGTTGGATCACTTTCAATAATAACGGCCAGGGTTTGTCCTGAAATAGGGTAATACCTATATGCTCTTGCCACTCTGGTATAAATGTTTCAAGCTGAGAAAGTAAGATTCGCCAGGGTTGTTTCGCTGCCATATCACCGCCAGGAAGTGGGCATTCAGGCAGTCCCCCCAATTTATGGCAGTCTTGATAGTCAGCCAGGAGTACTTCCCCCCCCCATAGCGCCTTATTCGGCCCCACTCCGATACCGTCCAATGCGAGTGCTAATACTTTTCCATCCGAAAGCGTCCAACCATGCTCAAACAGACACGCCGCCACGTGTGCATGATGATGAAAAACCTGACTGACGGGAACCTCCGGATAATGGGCCTGAATAAGTAAGCGAGTTGAATAATAGGGATGGCAGTCTATAACCAGCCTTTCCGGCTGCCAGTTATACACTTCCGTAAAGTGGTCAAGACTTTGCAAGTACTGTTGTTGAATTTCAATTTGTTCCAGATCACCAAAAAACTGACTGACAATGACATCGTTATCCCGCCCGAAGGCAAAACTGTTTTTCAAATCACCACCAGCGGCTAATATCTTGTTAACGGACGGAAAATCATCGGGAACGGGTACCGCATTAGGGACATAACCTCGGCTTCGACGCAGCATCTCTAATTGGTTCTGCCCATTAACCCGAACAAGCGAGTCATCTGCTCTTTGTATTATGGGACGATTATTCAATAAAAAGAGATCGGCAATCTCTGAGAGCTGAGATAAAGCTTGCTGGTTGGTCATCGCGGGCGGATACCCCGTCGCATTAGCCGATGTCATCACAACCGGTATTGCCAGTTGCTTTGCTAACAAGTGCTGCAGTGGGTTAGCCGGTAACATCAAGCCGACTTCGACCAATCCGGGGGCAATTTGACTTGAGATATAATCGACAGACTGTTTGTTTTTGGTCACTAAAACAATCGGGGCTGCACTGGATACCAGCAGAGCAGTTTGATGTTCATTCATTTCCGCAATCTGGCTCGCCCAGGCTAAGTCGGGCACCATGACCGCAAGCGGCTTGGTCAGACGGCGCTTTCTCTCCCTTAATTTACTAACCGCTTGGTCAGAGCCGGCATCGCAGACAAGGTGAAAGCCCCCCAGACCTTTCATCGCCACAATTTTACCTTGCTCAATAGCCTGAGCGGCTAGTAAAAGCGCATCTTCAG
Source organism: Photobacterium sp. (assembly GCF_057456235.1). Lineage (NCBI taxonomy): Bacteria > Pseudomonadati > Pseudomonadota > Gammaproteobacteria > Vibrionales > Vibrionaceae > Photobacterium > Photobacterium sp. The sequence goes on from NZ_JBVCPH010000011.1 coordinate 73,493, forward strand.
TATGTTGATCTCCTTGCTGATCAATCAGCCACATAACCGGACCACAGACAGGGCACGCTACAGGCTGGGCGTGAAAACGGCGATTGGCCGGATTTTTATATTCGGTTAAACAGCAATCACAAAGAGGAAAGCCAGCCATCGTTGTCGAAGGTCTGTCATAAGGCATGGCAGAGATAATAGTGAAACGGGGACCGCAATGAGTACAGTTTATAAATGGATAGCGGTAGCGGCGATCATGCCGATCAAAAAGCTCTTGCTGACACGCTTTACACGTTGCCGCATCGGGGATGATCTGAGTCTCCATCTCGACTTGCTGCGACGCAATGATCTCAAAGCCGTGAGGGATCTCCAGCCAGTGATAAACCGCCGTCTCAACACTTTCGATAAAAGCCAACGGCGGACAGCGATCCCGGATTAACTGGAGAAATAGGGCCACATCCGTCGTCGGAGCTAAGCGTATCAGCACCCCTTTACTGTCATTTAATACATGGCCGACAGCCGCCAGCTCTTGTGCTATTTGCCAGATATAAGGGCGAAAACCCACCCCCTGAACCCTGCCTTTAACTCGGATCTCTATGCCTGGATCAGGCTTATCGCATTGCTTGTCCATTCATTTTCATTAACCCAAAAAGTACAAAATTTAATCATAAGATAAAATCACGGCAAAGTAAGCACAGAATAGAAGAATGTGCCACTTGTAAGGGCACCAATTAACAGAAATCCAGATCGAATAAACGCATCTTACAGATGCTTACGATAAGCTATTCCCGACGCAATAACCGCTTCCATTAAAATTAGAAACGGTATCAACGGAAATTTCTCTGGGCAGAGTCCAGATCATGCTTGCTCAGCAGTCGGTACATGGTCGCACGGGAAATGCCTAACTCACGGGCGGCCGCCGAGATCTGACCTTTATTATTTTCTAATACGGCCAGTAGCGCGCTTCGCTCCGACTCTTCGCGGATCCTCTTAAGACTCTGCTTATCATCGCCAAAGCGCGGGATATCGAGATGATCGGCTTCGATACACGGTTGCTCAGTCAGCAAAACTGCCCGTTTCATTTGACTGATCAATTCCCGTACATTGCCTGGCCAGGGATAACTGAGCAGCATTTTTTGCGCGTCTGCAGAAAATTGCCTCGCTGCACTGTTATATTGCCGGGCAAACTTCAGTAAGAAGAGCTCAGCCAGCAACAAAATATCAGATCCCCGCTCACGCAATGATGGTACGGTTAAACTCAGTACATTAAGGCGATAGAGCAAGTCCTGACGGAGTTTACCTTCGGCCACTAATGCTTCTACCGGGTAGTTCGTGGAGACAATCAGCCGGATATCCGCTTGGATCTGCTGACCGTCAGGGGCGGTAAACATTCCATCTTGCAGGAATAATAACAGCTCTTGTTGCCTGGCATCCGTTAGAGCTGAAATATCATGGAGGTACAATATGCCTTGATCGGCGGCAGCAAAACAGCACTGCCCTTTATCTTTGTCACTTGCCATAACAGCCGCTTCATTTTGCCATACGGCACTGATGGCTTCACAATTCAACTGAATGAAGGGATATTTAGCGCGGGTTGAGGCCTGATGAATAGCACGGGCAACTAACTCTTTTCCGGTTCCGATCTCGCCCTGAATAAAAACAGGCACATTCGTCATCGCCATCCGTTTAACGTGGTTGCGTAATTTTTTCATTACATCGGTTGTACCCTGCAATCCCTGCTGACCCAATTGACCTAACTGAGGCCAGACCTTACGTTCAAGCTGCAACATACCCAGCTGATGCCCGATCGTTTCCTGCAACCGGGAAGCCGGTACCGGCGAAGTAAAATAATCAAGACAGAAACTGACGATAAACTGGCTAATCGCCCCGAAGTCCAGCTGCTCTTCACGTACCATCGCAAGCCAGCGAACCTGCTTATTGCGGTTCACCAGTGCCGCTATCCCTTGCAGGCTAAAATCATCCTGGCTCAGATCAATTACGCCTATACAAGGACCAAGATCCAGTAACAAAGACTCTGCCGCTCTGAGATCATAACAGCGATGGCATGACCAACCGGCTTGCTCCAGTGAAGCTAACCATGGTTCCTCAATCCCGCCCAAAACAACCAGTGCTCCAGGTGCAGATCCCGTACTTAAATCTCTCCTCATCCTATATCGCCCTTCAATCGGTTAACCGTCAGCCCTAAATGATCGAGCGAACCGTCCGACAAATAACCCCCGATCACTGCTGCGAACCAAGGTATTAAGCGCGTTCAGTTACTCCGTGGTTGGTATAATATACAGTGCCACTAATAACTTGATGATATATGGCACAATAAAACAAATGCAACTCATTTAGTATAAATCGCGGTAAGCTTCATGCTATTTCATAAAAATCAGGGGCCTGACAGCAAAAATTGGTCTCTGGTAACAACACTTTGTGTTGACGATATGGAGCAGAAGTCAGCAAGTTGCTAGCAATAAAAAAGGCCACCCTAATGGTGGCCTTCAAAATAACCGCGATTAAGACAACAATTAATTGTTGCTTTGTGGACGCATCGCCGGGAACAGAATAACGTCGCGGATAGTATGGGTGTTAGTAAACAGCATGACCAGACGGTCAATACCAATGCCCTGGCCCGCAGTCGGTGGCAGACCGTGCTCCAGTGCCGTGATGTAATCGGCATCATAGAACATTGCTTCGTCATCACCGGCATCTTTCGCATCAACCTGCGCCTTAAAGCGCTGGTCCTGATCTTCTGCGTCGTTAAGCTCAGAGAAACCATTTGCCACTTCACGGCCACCAACAAAGAATTCAAAACGATCCGTGATGAATGGGTTGGTATCATTACGACGCGCCAGCGGCGAGATGTCGGCTGGGTATTCAGTAATGAAAGTAGGCTGAAGCAACTGAGGTTCGGCCGTTTCGCCAAAGATCTCTTCTAACAGCTGGCCACATGTCCAGAAGGGTTCGACTTCGACATGCAGCTCTTTTGCGATATTTGCCATTAAGTCACGATCTTTGACCTGCTCGTAAGTCAGCGCCTGAATCGTTGCATTGTCCGGATTATACTGCTTCACCGCGTCCAGCATGCTCATACGAGTATACGGGCCACCAAAGTCGATTATTTCATCGCCATACGGTAATTTTGGTGAGCCACACAGATCAATCGCAATGCTGCTGAGCATCTCTTCGGTCAGATCCATAAGATCGTTATAGTCAGCATACGCCATGTAGAATTCCATCATGGTGAATTCAGGGTTATGACGAGGTGACAGACCTTCGTTACGGAAATTACGGTTAATTTCGAACACGCGCTCAAAGCCGCCGACCACCAAGCGCTTAAGGTATAGCTCTGGAGCCACGCGCAGGTACATATCGATATCTAATGCATTATGGTGTGTGATAAATGGACGCGCTGATGCACCACCTGGAATCACGTGCATCATTGGCGTTTCCACTTCCATGAAACCTTTCGTGGTCATGAACAGGCGAATCGCACTCACGACTTTTGAACGCATCATCATGGCGTTACGTGAGTCTTCATTAACGATTAGATCGACGTAACGCTGACGGTAACGCATTTCCTGATCAGTCAGACCGTGGAATTTTTCCGGTAACGGGCGCAACGCTTTAGTCAGCAGCACGTACTCACTCATATTCACGTAAAGATCACCTTTACCTGACTTATGCAGTTGGCCTTTAACACCGATAATGTCACCGATATCTAAACCTGAATACTTTTCTTTCAGCTCTTGCTGAACATCTTTCGCTGCATATGCCTGAATACGGCCAGAAACATCCTGAATAGCCAGGAACGGGCCTCGTTTGGCCATTAGACGGCCCGCAATCGCGACAACGTTGCCGGCTTCTTCCAGCTCTTCTTTTGTCTTGTCACCGAATGCAGCCTGTAAGTCGGCAGCCAGGCTGTCGCGACGGAAATCATTCGGGTGGCCATTTGCTTGACACTGTTGGCGAATTTTTTCTAGCTTCGCACGACGTTCAGCAATCAGCTTATTTTCATCTTGTAATTGATCAGTCATGGGTTGACCCTTTAATTTTGTAACCAAATTCGGTTAAAGACCTGATTTCAGGCTGGCTTCAATAAAACGGTCTAAATCGCCGTCAAGTACAGCTTGGGTGTTTCTATTTTCCACCCCTGTACGTAAATCTTTAATGCGGGAATCATCCAGGACGTATGAACGGATCTGGCTGCCCCAGCCAATGTCAGACTTCGAGTCTTCACTGGCTTGCTTCTCAGCATTTTGCTTTTGCATCTCAAACTCGAACAGTTTTGCTTTCAACTGCTTCATCGCCTGATCTTTGTTTTTGTGCTGAGAACGGTCATTCTGACACTGCACGACAATATTGGTTGGTACGTGGGTAATACGTACCGCCGATTCGGTGGTGTTTACGTGCTGACCACCCGCACCCGAGGCTCGGTATACATCGATACGCAGATCTGACGGATTGATGTCAATGCTGATATTGTCGTCAATTTCAGGATACACAAACGCAGATGCAAATGAGGTATGACGACGACCACCGGAATCAAACGGTGACTTACGCACTAAACGGTGAACACCGGTTTCTGTCCGCAACCAGCCATAGGCGTATTCGCCGCTGATCCGGACTGTTGCCGATTTCAGACCCGCCACATCACCTGGAGACACTTCGATAATTTCAGTTTTGAAGCCTTTGGCATCCGCCCAGCGCAAAAACATGCGTAGCATCATCGACGTCCAGTCTTGCGCTTCCGTACCACCGGAACCTGCTTGCAGGTCGATATAACAGTCAGACGCATCATGCTCACCGGCAAACATCCGACGGAACTCCAGCTTCTCTAGCTTCGTTTCCAGCTCTGCCAGCTCTGAATCGACTTCATCGAAGGTTTCCTGGTCGTTTTCTTCCACCGCCAATTCAAGCAGACCTTCAACGTCTTCAACGCCTTGATCCAATTGATCGATAGTATCGACCACAGCTTCTAATGCCGCGCGTTCTTTGCCCAAAGCTTGAGCACGTTCTGGCTCATTCCACACTTCAGGTTGTTCTAACTCTGCATTTACCTCTTCCAGACGCTCTTTCTTAGCATCATAGTCAAAGGTACCCCCTAAGAATGTCAGTACGTGCTGATACATCCTCAAGTCGGTTTTTAATAGGATTAATCTCGAACATTGCCACTCTTCACCGCCGAAATGGACATAACGGAAGGATTCTATCGAATTGTAGATAGAATATACAGTGGCGCAGAAAGGTTATCGATGAATTTATTTTATTAAGCAGATCACAAAAAGAGATTCGTAGCCCGGTTGCAATTATTTATCCACATCCGGTGGTGGCAATAAAATCCGCAAAGGATCACTAATTATGCATTTTCACTCAATATAGCTGAAAGGCGGGACCGTCTTCTGTCTCGCCTTAGCGGTTAGACTTTCCTGGGCCTTACATCGCAGCCATGTGTTCTATCATCAACTGAACACTGCGGTTGCCACGGTATTCGTTGACATCGAGACGGTAGACCAGCCGGATCTGCTGTACTGACGCATCAGGCCAGCGCTTCAGATCAATGTTGAAAGCAATCGCATCAATCACACTGCCGCCACTGAGCGGCTCGACCATCATTTTAAGGTGCTTACCCCCGACCAGCTTCTGGTGCAATAACCTGAACATGCCATCAAATGACGGCTCCGGAAATTGCTGTCCCCACGGCCCACCAGCCCGCAGGATTTCTGCGGTATCCAAATTCAGCTCATGACTGGCCAACTCGCCATCGGTTAACAACACCCCTTTTAGCGCATCTTCATCCAACTCGTTACGTACCGCCAAATCAAAAGCTTCGCTAAAGGCGGCCAGCTTTTCTGCCGGGATCGTCAAGCCTGCCGCCATGGCATGGCCACCAAACTTTAAAATCATGCCCGGATTTTTGGTGTCAATCAGATCCAGTACATCACGCATGTGAAGACCGGGGATTGAACGGCAAGAACCTTTAATTTCGCCATCACCGGCGTCAGCAAATGCAACCACCGGACGGTGGTACAACTCTTTAATACGGGAAGCCAGAATACCAATCACGCCCTGATGCCAGTCACGCTGAAACAGCGCTAAACCATAGGGCATCTCTTGCTGGTTGAATTTGAGGCGCTCGCAGATTGCCAGGGCTTCTTCCTTCATACCCTGTTCAATTTCTTTGCGGGTCTGATTCAAGGCATCAAGCTCAGACGCCATTCGCCGTGCCGCCTGGATATGGTTACACATTAGCAACTCAACCCCGAACGACATGTCATCCAATCGCCCGGCGGCATTGATTCGCGGCCCCAATGCAAACCCTAAATCACTGGTGACTAAGCGTGAAGCATCACGGTTGGCGACTTCTATCAACGCCTGAATACCCGGACGACATTTTCCCGCCCGGATACGCTGCAAGCCCTGATGGACCAGAATACGGTTGTTGCCATCCAGGGCCACCACATCCGCCACCGTACCCAAAGCCACCAAATCTAGCAGTTCGGCTAAGTTCGGCTCAGCAATGCCCTGCTCAGCAAACCAGTTGATCTTACGTAACTCAGCCCGCAGCGCCAGCATCAAGTAAAAGGCGACCCCAACCCCGCACAGTGCTTTTGACGGAAATTCACATTCATACAAGTTAGGGTTAACGATAGCATCGGCGTCTGGCAATACGCTGCCAGGCAAGTGGTGATCGGTGACCAGCACCTGGATGCCTTTGGCTTTGGCCGCGGCAACACCAGAGATCGAAGACACTCCATTATCCACCGTCATGATTAATTCGGCCCCACGGGCATCGGCTTGCTCAACGACCTCAGGACTCAGGCCGTAGCCATCATCAAATCGGTTCGGTACTAAGTAATCAACGTTGTTACAGCCAAGCATTCGTAATGCCAACACCGACAGGGCGGAACTGGTTGCGCCATCGGCATCAAAATCACCGACCACAATGATACGTCGATTGTCAGCCAGGGCCTTCACCAGTAACTGTACCGCCGGCGCAATACCGTACAATTGCTCATAACTCAGCAATCCTTTCGCGCTGCGTTCTAACTCCGCTTCCGAGCGAATTCCCCGGCTGGCGTAAATGCGTTGTAACAGGGGGGGGACAGTATTGGAAAAACCGGATATCCCGGCTTGAGGTCGGCGCTTGATTTCAATCATATTAGCTAATTACTGGCATACTTTGGGGGGGCTGAATGGATAGCATTCTATCTCAATTCACGGCACAAGCCATGAAAAAAGCCCGCGACCTGATCCCGTCAGGTCGCGGGCATTAAATTTCTATATTGCGCGAATCTCGCTATCGAGCAAACTCAAAATCAGCTGCGGCTGTCTAGCATCTGGCGCAATCTGGCGGCTGGCTGATAACCTGGCAACATAGTGCCATCTTCCAATACCATCGCCGGTGTACCATTGACGCCCATTGCCACACCCAGCTGATAATGCTTACGAACAAGATCTTCGCGAAGCGTAATACCGCTTTCGTCAAAGTTCCCATTCTTCGCCTCGTCCATCGCTTTTGCGGGATCCTTCGCCCCCCAAACCGCACTCATCTGGCCAAAGTTGCCTGAACGCTCACCGCCACGAGGAAAAGCGAGGTAGCGAATGGTGATACCCGCATCATTATACGCTTGCATTTCATTGTGCAGTTTACGGCAATAACCGCAGCTGGTATCGGTAAAGACAGTCACCACATATTTCTCATTTTTGGCCGGGTAGATGATCATCTCATCTTCCATGCCCTGCAGTTTGTCTTTGTTGATTTTCGCCATCTTCTGCTCAGTCAGGTTCATTGGCTCTGCACCATCATTCTGATACAGATGACCGGCAAGGAAATAACTGCCATTGTCAGAAACATAGACAATACCGCGTTCAGTCACGACTTCATTCAGGCCTGAAACCGGAGACGGCGAAATAGAGCTTGGTGCTAAGCCAATCGCGCTCAATTTCATTTCAATTGCAGCATTGTCAGGCTTTGCCATTGCGGTAAAAGCGGTAAACGCAACAGCTGTAGCAAGTAACGTACGGCCAAAAAAGTGCATTCGACTATTTCCTTAAGCATTATTATGAGTTAGAGAGTAAGACCTGTAAGAGTTCGAAATACTTTCAAAGTTCACAGGAACTATGAATACCCAAGTAACCTTATATGTATTCGTCCTCTAACAGTAAAGCAATTTCACCTAAGCCATTGAAATTAAGCGCGGGGATGGTGAGTTTGATGAAGCTGTTTCAATCGCTCCGTCGCTACATGAGTATAGATCTGCGTCGTTGATAAATCACTGTGACCCAATAGCATCTGAACAACCCGTAGATCCGCCCCGTAATTTAACAAATGGGTCGCGAAGGCATGGCGCATCACATGAGGTGAAAGCTTATCACTATCAATGCCTGCCAGTACGGCATAGTGCTTAATACGATACCAGAATGTCTGCCGGGTCATTTGTCTTGCCCGCTTACTGGGAAATAAGACATCGGAGCTTTTTTCACCGAGCAACTGAGGCCGGCCGCTGGTCAGAAATTGTTCAATCCAGTCAACCGCATTTTCGCCCATCGGTACCAGCCGCTCTTTATCGCCTTTACCCGTCACCCGCACAACGCCCTGGCGTAAACTGATGCTCTCCATCGTCAGGCTCACTAATTCAGTCACCCGCAGCCCTGTGGCATAGAGCAGCTCGAGCATCGCTTTGTCGCGTAATTCTACCGGATCGTTAGGATCGGGGGCATCCAGCAAGGCATCCACCTGCTCTTCACTGAGATCTTTCGGTAAACGCTTGGGAAGCTTTGGGCTTACCATCATTGCACTCGGATCATCATCACGCAGCTTCTCGCGATATAAATACTGAAACAGGCGGCGAATGGCAGACACCATACGGGCACGGGATGTCTGCATATAATCAGCATCAAACAGCCATTGCTGGTAGCGCTGCAAATCATCGACAGAAACAGCAACCAAACTCAGACGCTGGTTTTCCATCCACTTGTACAGCTTCATTAAATCATTACGGTAGGATGTCAACGTGTTTTCCGACAAGCCACGTTCCATCCACATCGCATCAAGAAAGCGCTCAATGATAATTTCGTCGTTTTCCACAACAGCCTCTAAACCACTCAAAAAACATATGGATATAAATACAGTACTTTAGCCATGGTAGTCTATTTGAGATAAAAAGTAACTTGTCATGTTACGGTCAGAGACGCTAAATGGAGATAAAATATAGTGTCCGGATGCGAAGCTAGGTAAACTCTCTGCCATCGCAAAAACCAACTGGATTATCAGCATGAAAATTGGCCTCTTCTACGGCTCGACCACCTGTTATACCGAAATGGCGGCAGAGAAAATCCGCGACTGTATCGGGGACGAGCTGATTGAACTGCATAACATCAAAGAAGCGGATATTAGCGACATGAATCGCTTTGACATGCTGATCCTTGGCATTTCAACGTGGGACTTTGGTGAGTTGCAAGAAGACTGGGAAGCGGTATGGACTCAGCTTGACGGTCTGCACCTGGCGGGCAAAACCGTTGCGTTTTTCGGCCTCGGCGATCAAGAAGGCTATACCGAATGGTTCCAGGATGCGATGGGCATACTGCACGACAAATTGCTGCCAGCCGGTATTAACGTTGTCGGTTACTGGCCAAATAATGATAGCTACCAATTTGAAGCATCGAAAGCGTTAACAGAAGATAAGCAGTTCTTTGTTGGCCTGGCCCTTGATGAAGACAGCCAGTATGAAATGAGCGATGAACGCATTACTCAATGGTGTGAACAAATTTTGATTGAGTACAGCGACTCGCTATAACCCTCCAGACAACCAATCCAAACAAAAACGGGATGCCCATGGCATCCCGTTTTTTTGTTTGGCGAAGAATGAATTAAGCCGTCTGACGCTCTGCTTGAATGGCTTTGCCACCCACAAAGCGAGTGATTACCAGCGCAATCGTGGTTGGAAGCAACCATGCCATGCCGTAATCAAATAACGGAATAATTTTGAATGCTGTGACATCAAAGCCAGACACTTTAGCCGCATCAATCATACTGAAGGACAAGGCCACCAACATTACCACTCGGTATGACAACACCGGATTAGGTAACCAACGACGAATGAAAGTCAGAATAACCAAAGCCATTGCAATCGGATACAGGGCAAACAACGCAGGCAATGAAATCTTGATCAGCTGGTTCAGACCAACATTGGCCACGACGCAGCAAATCACAGCCAGTACCGTTACCCACTTCTCGTATGACCAGCTTGTCAGCGTCGAAAAGTACTCAGAACACGCACTTATCAGGCCAACAACTGTTGTCAAACAAGCCAGCAGAACGATTAATGACAAAATCATCTGTCCGGCCGGGCCAAACAGTGCAGCAACATAAATCGCTAGGATGTCCCCCCCATTCGAAGCATTCGCAGCGATTTCAACACTGGTAGCACCAAGATAGAACAGTGATACATAAACAAAAGCCAGCCCCGCAGCAGCAATCAAGCCCGCGCTGATAAGGTATTTACGTGTCGCGGCTTCGTCTGTCACACCTTTGCTGCGAACGGCATCAACAATAACCATGCCAAACAGCAATGCTGCGACGGCATCTAGTGTGTTATAGCCTTCAACGAAGCCTTTAATAAATGGCATTTCAACGTAATCGCCTTTTGCCGCTTCAATAGCATCTTGCGGGTTAATCACGACGGCCACTGCCAATGCAACAAGTGCAATAAACAAAATAGGTGTCAGGAACTTACCCACCAGATCAACCAGGTTGCCACGAGAGCGAGAAAGGAACAGCGAAATAGCGAAAAAGACAATAGAGAAAATAGTTAGGCTAAGCTGTCCGGCATCTGCAATAAACGGTTTCACACCCATCTCGTAAGCTACAAGACCAGCACGAGGTGCGGCAAATGCCGGACCAATCACGATGAAAATCAATACCGCCAGCAGCGTTGCCGCCTTTGAAGGTAAATCTTGAGTCAGCCCTTTCCAACCACCAGCCACTGCCACAGCAATGATGGCAATAAGCGGTAAGCTCACACCTGTTGAAAGGAAGCCAAGCATCGCAGGTAATAAATGATCCCCTGCTTGTTGACCCGCCTGAGGAGGGAATATGATGTTACCCGCTCCTAAAAAGAATGCGAAGGTCATAAAACCTAACGCCAAAACATCTGTTACTTTGAGTGTTTTATTCAAACTGCACCTTCCCACTCGTTATCTGATTATATGATGTGTATGCATTTTTATAGTCTTACGCCACACGATATTTGTTTCTTAATGTGACATTTATCGCAGCATAATGAAGAAAAAGAGAACAATTAGCAACCTTACAGCAAAAAACACCACATTCTTTGGCGTAGCACCTTAAAAACCAGTAGATCGAACCAATATGAAGCTCGCAATCAGAACTAAAACCCAGCATTATTGGCTAATGTAAAAGATAAGAAATAGCATTTATCCCTATTTAACAACAATTCAACAAATTTAAATGTTCATTTCTTTTTTGGCTGCCAGTATTAGCTGTCGCTATAATGCTCCTTTATACCCAAGCCACCTCAAAATGCCGTGCTCAGAGAGAACACCGCACACCAAGATGGTTTGGGGATATCAGGAGGTCTAATGGCAAAAGGTTTTACTTTTAAACAGTTTCACGTCGATGACGACGGCTGCGGCATGCCGGTGAGTACTGACGGCGTACTACTGGGGGCATGGGCCGAACTGCCTCGGCAGGGGCAGATCGTAGATATTGGCACGGGCAGCGGCTTGCTTGCATTAATGGCAGCCCAGCGTACCGCGGCACTGCCCTGCACCATTTCTGCTATCGAGCTAGATATCGCTGCCGCAAAAGCGGCCAGGCACAACTTCGCCGCTTCCCCCTGGCCTGCCCGCTTACACTGCATACAGCAGGATATTGTACATTGGATGGCCACTCAGCCAGCGCACAGTGTCGATGCGATTATCTGTAATCCCCCTTACTTTAATTCGGGGCTGCAGGCAGACTGCGAGGCCCGTGCTACAGCACGACATACCGATAACCTGAGCCATGACGTCCTGCTCACTACCATCCAGCACCTGCTAACCACCGAGGGAGCAGCAAGTCTCATTTTGCCGGAGTATGAAGGGCGTCAGCTGCTACAGTCAGTAGCAGCATATGGCTTACACTGCCAGCGTTTGTGTGCCGTCAAAAGTACCGAGAAGAAACCGGCCAGCCGACTGCTGATCGCACTATCACCAGTAAGATGCGCTCGGACAATCGCAGACGAAACCTATCAGGAAGAACAACTTTGCATTCATGACCGCGGCCAGTACTCCTCTGATTTCATTGCCCTTACCCGTGACTTTTATCTGAAGCTATAGGCCACGGACAGAGCAAGTTATAAATAAAGAGATCATCAAAAATGGCAATGAGATGAATTGTTCCTAAAGTTTTTATGCTTTAATCGGTGATACTTGCGGCAATTATCTCTATAATGCCGCCCCTTATATGAATACCACTAATGATCGATCCACTATCCTGCACCGGAAAAGAGGTGGCGATTGTTATTGGAATTGGTCTTGTCCGAGGAGAGATGACTGGTGAAAGACTTTTCCGAATTAGAGTTAGATAGCGCACTATTACACGCGATTGAAGAAATCGGTTATACCCGCCCGACAGAAGTTCAGGCGCAGGCTATCCCTCACGCCCTGGACGGTAGAGATGTATTGGCTTCCGCTCCAACAGGTACCGGAAAAACCGCCGCATTTCTTCTGCCGATGATCCAGCACTTACTTGATTTCCCACGTAAGAAGCCAGGTCCTGCACGTGTATTAATTCTGACCCCAACACGTGAACTTGCGATTCAGGTGGCAGATCACGCTCGTGCCCTGGCGAAACACACCAAGCTGAATATTTTCACCATCACCGGTGGCATTTCGTACGACGATCACGCAGAACTTCTGGGTAAAACCCAGGATCTTGTTGTAGCAACCCCCGGTCGTCTCATGGAATACATCGAGAGTGAGCGCTTTGATTGCCGTGCCATCGAATGCTTAATCTTAGATGAAGCTGACCGCATGCTGGACATGGGCTTCACGAAGATTGTTGAGCGTATCAACCATGAGTGTCGCTGGCGTCGCCAGAGCCTTCTGTTTTCTGCCACGCTGGAAGGTAAGGGTGTTCGTGAGTTCTCTGAAACGATTCTGACTGAGCCTGTAGAAATTGACTCTGAGCCTTCACGTCGCGAGCGCAAGAAGATTCATCAGTTATACCTGCGTTGTGATGACATGGGCCACAAACTGGCATTGCTTGAGAACATTCTGAAGCACCAGGCCGAACGCAGTATTGTGTTCATCAAAACGCGTGAGCGTCTTGGCGAGTTGCGCGATCAGCTTGCCGCAATGAACATCAAATGCAGCTGGATCCAAGGGGAGATGGCGCAGCTGTCACGTAACAACGCGATTGCTCGTTTCCGTGATGGTGAAGTGAACGTCTTACTGGCAACAGATGTTGCAGCCCGTGGTATCGATTTGCCTGATATTAGCCATGTTATTAACTTCGACATGCCTCGTACTTCTGATGTGTATTTGCACCGTATTGGTCGTACGGCACGTGCCGGTAAAAAAGGCACCGCGATCTCTTTGATTGAGGCACATGATCAAGCCATGATCGAACGTGTGGGCCGTTACATGAAAGAAGAAGTGCCTGAGCGTTTTATCAATGGCTTGCGACCTGTAAGCAAGAAAACGAAAACAGTGAAAAAGAAAAAAGTTAAAGTCGATAAAAAGCTTAAAGCCGCGAAGCAAAAGAAAGCGGCGAAAAAGCAAAAAAAAGCCTCACAGCCAAAGACTGATAGCAAAAAAGAAGCGTAATCCTTCGGTTACCGCTTCTAAAAGCACGAGATCCAAAAAGGCAGGGTGAATACCCTGCCTTTCTTTTACCAATCAGTCCTTTATTGCCTGCTCACGCTTTATTTCATTGGCTCTTCGCGCTTAAACACCAATTCTTTATCAGTCGACTCCGCAGCAACAAAGTAATAGCCAGCCACATCAAACTGCTTAAGCTCATCGACTGATTTGATACGGTTATCAATGATATAACGAGCCATCATGCCACGAGCTTTCTTGGCATAGAAACTAATAACCTTATAGTTACCATTCTTGCAGTCTTTGAATACCGGAGTGATTAGCTGTGCATCCAATTTTTTGATTTTTACCGCTTTAAAGTATTCGTTCGATGCCAGGTTGATCAGAATATTATCGCCTTGCTCTGCCAATGCAGCATTGAGTTTATCGGTAATAATATCGCCCCAGAATTGGTACAAATTAGTACCACGGGCATTGGCCAGCTTGGTCCCCATTTCTAAACGGTATGGCTGCATTAAATCCAGAGGCCGCAATAACCCATAAAGGCCCGAGAGCATCCGCAGGTGCTGCTGGGCATAAGCATAATCATCTTCATTCATGGTCTGCGCATCAAGACCGGTATAGACATCACCTTTGAACGCCAAAATAGCCTGGCGGGCATTATCCATCGTAAACTCCGGCTGCCACTCAGCAAAACGAGCGGCGTTCAGGCCGGCAATTTTATCACTCACTTTCATCAAGCTTGCAATGTCCACGGGTGTCAGCTTACGACACACATCAATGAGCTCTGCTGAGTGATCCGTCAGTTCAGGCAGGGTATAAGTTTGGGTCGCCAGAGACGATTCATAGTCAAGTGTCTTGGCAGGAGAGACCACAATTAACATAAGGCTTTGTTCCTTAACGGATGATAATCCCGATTGGTGTAATATGAGATTATCATCATCGATAAAAAAAGCCACGCATTGACGCGTGACTTTAGGTATTGTTCCAATAAGCTTAACCTATCACCGATTGTCCTGATCCCAGATCCCTTCTTCCAGCTGGGCATGCAGCTCAGGGTAATCTTTACTGTTAAATGTCGGCACCTTTCCTTGCGCTAGCTGTTTATTGTAATCCTTCGCCAGCTTAACCGCCGTTCCGGACAACAGTACTATCGCTATCAGGTTAATGATTGCCATCACTCCCATCGACACGTCCGCCATCGCCCACACGGTTGGCAGATCGGCTACCGCACCGAACATCACCATAGCCAGTACAACCAGGCGGAAAATAGTCAGACCCGCTTTATGATTATGCTCTAAGAAGATCAGGTTGGTTTCGGCATACGAATAATTAGCCACCAGAGAGGTAAACGCAAAAAAGAAAATAGCCACCGCGATAAAGATTGCCCCCCAACCGCCTACTTGGGCACTTAACGCACGTTGAGTGAGTTCTATACCGGTAATTTCACCATGCGGAACATACTCGCCAGACATCAGGATAATCGCGACGGTCGCCGAACAGATCACAATCGTGTCCATAAAAACACCCAGCATCTGAACATAGCCTTGCGAAGCCGGATGCGGCGGATACGGCGTTGCAGATGCCGCAGCATTCGGTGCAGACCCCATACCCGCTTCATTTGAGAACAATCCACGCTTCAGGCCGTTGATCATCCCCTGAGCAATGCTATAACCCAGTGCGCCTGACGCCGCCTCTTCCAGGCCAAACGCACTGCGGAAAATCAGCGACAGTACCTCCGGCAACTTCTCGATATTGCTGAACATAATAAACAGCGCCAATACCAGGTAACATAACGCCATCGCCGGAACTAAAATTTCAGCCGTCCGCGCAATGGTGCGCAGACCACCAAAAATAATCGCGCCCGTCATCACGACCAGAACCACGCCCATATACGTCGGGTTCCAGCCAAAGGCGACATTCATCGCCAGAGTAATGGAATTGGCTTGTACCGAGTTAAATACCAGACCAAATGCAATAATGAGACAAATCGAAAAAACGATCCCCATCCAGCGCATACCGAGGCCTTTTTCCATGTAATAAGCAGGCCCTCCGCGGTAGTTACCGTCATCGTCACGGGTTTTATACAGCTGGGCAAGGGCACTCTCGGCAAATGCCGTGGCCATGCCCAGCATTGCGATCAGCCACATCCAGAATATAGCTCCTGGACCACCTAAAGTAAGCGCCACGGCCACACCAGCCATGTTTCCCGTTCCGACCCGAGCCGCCAGACTGGTACAAAGTGCCTGAAAAGAGGAGATACCCGCCTTATCTGATCTGCGGCTGTTTTTCATCACTTTGAACATATGACCAAAATGCCTGAACTGGATAAACCCCAGGCGATAGGTAAAGAAAATGCCCACACCAACCAAGAGGTAAATGAGTACTGAGCCCCACAACAGATCGTTAAAAAAATTAATCTGGCTTGCCACAGCAACCCCCCCTCTTAAAAATCGTCAACAAGCTGCATCTCCTCGGTCATTTCACGAGCCAGATACAATAAAATGAGTAGTCGCTGTTCTTATGATGCAGTGAAGAAATGTGTGTTCTGTAGCACGAAACAAATGGCACAAGAAAATATGAATTTAAGTTGATAATAGCAATATTTGAAGTGAACATAATAACTTAACTGTATGCCTTTCTTGTAATTTATTCCTCATTCCGTTTTAGAGCCTAACCCAACAGTTGATAAGAAGCACTCTAAACACTTCTTTATACAAAATACTGATTGTGCTTACTTTTTGAGCGGAAAGGTTGTTTGTGTGATTATTGGCACATAAATAATTCATTAAAAAGTAACATTTGTGAAACACCTCAATATTATTTTAAACCCCGATATGATATTTAGTTAATCCCAATATGTAAGAAAGAGGTGCTTTATGGATAGCTATGCATTCGATGACATTCTTGCAACAGAACGCCCGATACGTCGCTCTCGGAACAAGCCAGAAAAACGTAAATGGCGTGAAATTGAAGCTTTAAAGGACAAGCAAAGACTGCGCAAAGAATTAGAAGATATTGATCTGTTCAGAGAGTATTCAGACGAAATGGCTGAATGTTAATTTCAGGCCAATCGAATCACTTAACGTATTGTTATTTGATCCGATTGGTACTCAAAGCGCCAGATAATTAATCTGTTGGCCATTGGCGCTTTTTCTTTCTATCGCGATTCAGATCAAGAGGCGCTTCGACAGTTTCAGATAGCGGTCCGCAACCTGATCCCCAAACAGTGGATCGGAATACTCCCCTTGATATTCAGCCGATACCGCGACCCAGTCCTTAGCAGTAAAATGGCGACGAATAAGAGGAAAGACCTGCTTTTCTTCGAACTCAAGGTGGGCTTTCTGGCGGGTGACAAAAGTATTCAGCTTTTCCGCAAACACATCTAATGGGATCACCGCATCCATCAGAATCATATCGACCGTCTCGGAAAACTCACTGGTCAGTTGCGCCAGCTCCTGATGCTCCAGCTCCAGACTTTTCATATCGTCATTCTTGTCATAATGCGACTGATAATAGTGATACAAGATATCTTCTTTAGGATGGTGGCAGCATTGAGCATAATTGTGCAGGTAGTCAACAATATCCTTGATCAAACTGTAGTCAACCGACTGACCATTTTTAATGCTTGCTAACTTCTGCTGCAGCACTTTCAGCAAGCGATTAATATAACCGTGTTCTGTATGAATAATTTCCAAAATCATAGTTCACTCCCAGGCAACATTTCCCTAATCGTTACCTTTTAAGTGTATGCCATAGCCGGAGAAAGCATATTGATCGTAGTTGCAAATTGTTCAATTAGCGAACAAACGTCAATGACACCAGTACTCAGGGTTGCCAGTTAATCTCCGGTTTATTCATCTGCTTTAGCAACAGGTTCGTCTGAGAAAAATGCTGGCAGCCGAAGAACCCCCGATAAGCAGACAATGGCGATGGGTGCGCTGACTTCAGTACATGATGCTTTTCATCATCTATTCTTCTGCCTTTTTTCTGTGCATGGGCGCCCCATAACAAAAACACCACGCCTTCCAGGTGGCGATCCAGCGTATCAATAATGCGGTCAGTAAAGGTTTCCCAGCCAATTTTGGCGTGTGAATGTGCTTGTCCGCGTTCCACCGTCAACACTGTATTAAGCAGTAATACGCCTTGGCCGGCCCAGCCTTGCAAACAGCCATGATTCGGGATTTCAAAGCCCGGAATATCAGTCGCCAGCTCCTTATACATATTAGCCAGTGAGGGGGGAATTTTAACCCCGGGCAATACCGAAAAACTCAAGCCGTGAGCCTGATCGGGACCGTGATAAGGGTCTTGCCCTAAAATAACGACTTTAACCTGATTAAAGGGGGTGGAGTCAAAAGCATTGAAGACATCTTGTTCTGCAGGGTAAATGACTTTTCCCTCGGCGCGCTCGGTCGCTACAAACTGTTCTATGTACTGGAAATAAGATTGCTGTTTTTCCTGCTCAATGATCTCATGCCAAGTGAGTGAATGGTCCATTACATGCTCCTGATACTTTTAAGCCCTATATTCTACCTGCATCAAGCCTGAAGATCAGGAGCAAACCACCATTAGATCTCAGCATTCACGAATGAGCGTAACGTCATAATTTCTTGCTGCCAGAGATCCGGGTTAATGGTTTCCAGCACCAAGGGAATATTGTCAAATCGGCTATCGCGCATCAGGTAGCGGAAGCAATCCCAGCCAATCTCACCTTCACCTAAGCTGTGGTGGCGATCGAGATGGCTGCCCAGGCCACCTTTCGAATCATTTAAATGCATGCCGCGTAAATAATTCATTCCGACGACCTGATCGAACTCTGCAAAAGTTGCCTCTGTCGCCGCTTCGGTACGCAAATCATAACCGGCGGCAAAAGTATGGCAGGTGTCGATACAGATGCCGACCCGGCTCTTATCATCAACTTGCGCAATAATTTCAGCCAGATGCTCAAAACGCCAGCCTAAATTGGACCCCTGACCAGCAGTATTCTCAATAACCGCGACGACACCAGGCACCTGTTGATGGGCAAGATTAATCGACTCCGCTATTAACGACAGGCAATCGTGCTGTGAAATTTTCTTCAAATGGCTGCCCGGATGGAAATTCAACAGGGTTAAACCAAGCTGATTACAGCGCTGCATTTCATCGATAAAGGCTGCGCGAGACTTCTCCAGCTTATCCGTTTCAGGTGCCCCCAGATTGATCAGGTAAGAATCGTGAGGCAAAATGGCATCGGCACTGAAGCCATATTGCTGGCAACGCGCTTTGAATGCCTTAATCACATCTTGCTCAAGAGGTTTAGCAGCCCACTGTCTTTGGTTCTTGGTAAACAATGCAAATGCATTCGCTCCGATCTTGGCCGCATTTTCCGGCGCATTAAACACCCCACCAGCTGCAGACACATGAGCACCGATTAACTTCATTTTTCACCTCTTAATTGTGTTATGTTTCCACGATAGTTACGACAAGATGATCAGACACAGACCATATTCCTTCGCTAAAAAAATGAAAATCGCCCTCTTTTTGTTGTAATTTTACTACAATCCAACTATTAAAATATTTTTTAAAGAATAAAATATTCTCATTAATACTTAAAAAATAAGGTTATGTTGATTTAGCTCAAAAAAACAGCCCTATCAAAATTAAGGTTTATAGTTGTTTCTTGATCTAAGTCAATACCAGCCCACCAGTTTCGGGGTATATAATACGCAACTCAACAAGAAATTGAAAAATCTAACAACATCCTTCGAAGGAGTAAGTCATGATCACCGGTATTCAAATTACGAAAACAGCAAACAACGAACTACTGAACTCTATCTGGTTATTGGATAGCGAAACAAACCAGGCTCGCTGCGTATGTGCACAATCTGGCTACGAAGAAGATCAAGTTGTAGCCACCGCAGAACTTGGTGAGATTGAGTACCGCGAACTGGCTATCGAAGCGCCGGCTAAAATCGAAGGCGGTCAGCATTTGAACGTTAACGTCCTTAAGCGTGAAACACTAGAAGATGCCGCTAAACACCCAGAGAAGTATCCTCAGCTAACTATCCGCGTCTCAGGTTACGCAGTACGTTTCAACTCGCTAACGCCTGACCAACAGCGCGACGTTATTGCACGTACATTTACTAAAAGCCTGTGATCTCATAGCGCGCAGCTTCTGTAAACCAAGAGACAAAAAAGGGAGCCGACTGGCTCCCTTTTCGATCACTATGGTGCGCACATCCGGCCTAGGTTAATCCTGTACGCTTTGCAACACAGCTTTCAACTGGTCAAAGTCATTGTCACGCTCTAGTGACAGCAGCTCCATTGCACCATGCTTGGCTAATGGTGCCGGCAGATCAACATCGATGCCAAGGATCTCATCAACGACTTCTTTGAACTTCGCCGGGTGCGCGGTACACAGGAACAAACCGGTTTCACCGTCTTGTAGTTGTTCATTAAGCACCCGATAGGCTATCGCACCATGCGGTTCACACAGATAACCTTCCGTGTGCATCTGACGTAACGTTTCTGCCGTTTGCTCATCGGTAACCGCGCCATATCCAAGCTCATTCAGTCCCCAACCTTTAAGCTGACACAACTCTTCGATACGTGGCCAGTTATTTGGCTGGCTGACATCCATTGCATTAGAAATAGTCGGAATCGTTGGGGTTGGTGTCCACTCGCCGGTTTTCAGATAACGAGGCACCGTATCGTTGACGTTCGTTGCGGCAATAAAACGCTTAACCGGTAAGCCGAGTGATTTCGCTAATAAACCTGCCGTCAGATTACCAAAGTTACCACTTGGTACCGAAATCACCAGATTATCACGCTGTGCTTTTGGCAGCTGAGAAACCGCTTCAAAATAGTAGCATATCTGCGCCATCAACCGGCTGATATTGATTGAGTTGGCCGAGTTAAGACCGACTTCCTGGCGCAACTCTGCATCATCAAATGCGTTTTTAACCAGGGCCTGACAGTCATCAAACGTGCCATTAACGGCAACGGTATGGATATTACCGCCAAGGGTGCAGAACAATTTTTCCTGCAGCGGGCTGATTTTGCCTTTCGGATACAGGATCACGACCTTGATATTGTCCATACCATAGAAGGCATGAGCAACCGCGGCACCGGTATCACCGGATGTGGCGGTTAAAATGGTCACTTTACCGTCGCCATCTGACACGGCAGCCAGCGACTGGGCCATAAAGCGGCCGCCAAAGTCTTTAAACGCCAGCGTCGGGCCATGGAACAATTCCAGGGCATAAACACCGTCTTTAATCTTTGCAATCGGGGCCGGGAATTGAAAGGCGTTACTGACCATCTGGCTGACGGTCTCAGAAGCAAGCTCATCACCAATAAAGGCAGAGAGAATTTTACTGCTGCGGCTAACAAAATCCATCTCTAACAGGGCGTCAATATCGCCCAGTTCAGGTAGTTCTGATGGGAAAAACAGGCCTTGGTTGCGACCCAAGCCCTGACGCACAGCCTGACCAAATGAAACCTGCTCTTGAGGTTCTTTTAAGTTATACAACTTCATAGTTTATAGCTCACTTCCTGTTACTTTTGAGCCCTGGCTGTCAAGGCGACAGACATGGACAAATCCTTCATCGTTCTGAACATAATTCTCTTCGAGCCAACGTGCAATACGTTTTGCAACTTCGAGGTCATTACAGACACTAAACATCGTCGGCCCAGAGCCAGAGATCCCACTGGCCAGTGCGCCAGCTTCCAGCGCATATTGCCTTGCATTGGAAAAACCCGGTAATAATCTTTCGCGATAGGGTTCTGCAACCACATCTTTAATCATTTTTGCTGCAAGCTCCGGCTGCTGTGAATAACACGCATGAATAAAGCCGCCAAGGTAGCGACCATGTGCAATAACATCCTGACGGCGATATTGAGCCGGCAGAATGGCACGCGCCTCTGCGGTTGGTACTTTAATCCCCGGATACGCCATGACCCAGTACCAGTCATCAAAACACGGTACCGACTGGCTGATGATCCCCAGCTCTTCAACCATAAACTGCAGGCCGCCCAAATAACAAGGGGCGACATTATCATAGTGCAGACTGCCAGAAATCAGCGCCTCCATTTCGCCCATTAAGGCCAGTAATTCAACCTCATTGAGCGGCAAGTCATGAAAACGGTTGAGTGCATCGAGGGCCGCAACAACCGAGCAGGCACTAGAGCCGAGCCCAGAACCAATCGGCATGTTCTTTTCCAGCGTCATGGCAACGGGTTTTAGCGCCAGGCCCTTTTTATCCAGCTCGCGGGCAAACACACGCCAGCATTGATATACAATATTATCTTCCTGCTCGGGCGGTAATTTGGCAACAAATTCACCCACACAATCGAGGGTAAACGGTTGTTCGCCGTCAGCCACTCTCACCCGATCCCCCAGCAGGGTGCCGTCAATTGGTGAAACTGCTGCGCCTAAGACATCGAACCCGACACTGACATTGCCAATCGACGCTGGCGCATAAACTACAACACTCATCTTATACTCCTAGCTTCCAGCCTAATGTACGCATCAAATCCGCAAACACACCGGCGGCGGTAACTTCAGTACCGGCACCATAACCACGTAGCACCAGTGGGATCGGCTGATAATAACGGCTATAAAACGCCAGCGCATTTTCACCGTCTTTGATCTTGAACATCGGGTCGTCAGGATCGACCGCCGCAATTTTCACCGAACATTGGCCATGATCAATTTCACCGACATAACGCAGCACTTTATCTTCTTTGGTAGCTTTTTCTGATAACTGTTTAAAGTACTCATCGGCTTCAGGCAACCGCGCCATAAAATCTTCAACCGAACCATCAGAGTCAAAACCAGGCGGCAGGGCTTGCTCCACCACAACGTCATCAAGTTCCAGTGCCATTCCGGCTTCACGGGCGAGGATCAGCAGCTTGCGCGCGACATCCATACCGGACAGATCATCGCGGGGATCGGGTTCGGTAAAGCTATTGCTTCGGGCAACCGTCGTTGCTTCGCTGAAGCTCATACCTTCGTCGAGTTTACCGAAAATATAAGAGAGTGACCCCGATAGAATGCCGGAGAAACGTTCTAGCTGATCACCCGCAGCCATCAGGTTTTGCAGGTTCTCAATGACCGGCAAACCGGCACCGACTGTCGTGTCGTACATAAACTTACGCCGTTTAGAACGTGCCGCCTGACGCAATTGGTGGTAATACATCATGCTCGCAGTATTGGCTTTCTTATTTGGAGTAATGACATGGAAGCCCGCAGCCAGAAAATCGACGTATTGCTCGGCGATACCTTGATCCGATGTGCAATCAATAATGACCGGGTTAATGATGTGGTGACGCTTTACTAACTGGATCATCCTCGCCAGACTCAGTGGCTCATGGGCCGACCCCATCTGATCTCGCCAGTTATCAAGAGGCAAACCGTTACTATCAAGCAGCAGCCCCTTGCTGTTCGCCATCCCACAGACGCGGATAACAATCCCACTTTGGGCTAATTTCGCCTGCTGACGGTGGATCTGCTCAACCAGCTCGCCCCCGACACCACCGACACCAATGACAAAAACATCCAGAAAGTGTTGACTGTTAAACAAATTCTCATGACATGCTTTGACCGATTCAGACACTTTATCCGCCGGGATCACGGCCGAAATCGCACGCTCTGAAGATCCCTGGGCTATCGCAATAACATTGACGTCGACTTCAGCCAGCGACGTGAAGAACTGTGATGCCACACCACGAGATGTCCGCATGCCATCGCCAACCAGAGTAACGATAGCGGAGTCATCAAGAAACTCAACTGGCTCCAGCAGGCCTTCTTTCAGCTCAAGTTCAAAGCAGTTCTGTAACGTCTCCTGAGCTGCGGCTTTATCCGCACTCTCAATGCAGAAGCTAATGCTGTACTCCGATGAGGACTGAGTGATCAATACAATAGAGATTCCTGACGCTGACATCGCGCTAAACACGCGCGCCGCCATGCCAACCATCCCTTTCATACCCGGGCCTGAGACATTCACCATCGTCAGGTTTTTCAGGGTCGTAATGCCCTTGATAGCCAGCTTGTCTTCGCCGGTATCCTGACCGATCAGGGTTCCGGCACCTTGAGGGTTAAAGCTGTTCTTAATCAAGCAGGGAATATGGAACTGGGCAATCGGGGCGATCGTTTTAGGGTGCAGTACAGAGGCCCCGAAATAAGACAACTCCATCGCTTCCTGATAGCTCAGGGATTTCAGCAGGCGAGCATCGGGAACGATACGCGGATCACAGCTGTAAACACCATCAACATCCGTCCAGATCTCGCAGCACTCAGCACGTAAGCAAGCCGCTAATACCGCAGCGGAATAATCGGAACCGTTACGGCCTAACGTCACCAGCTCACCTTTGCTGTTGCCTGCGGTAAAGCCCGGCATGATATTAACGTGGCCTTGTGGGAGGGGATTTCGTTTGAAATTTTCAGTGGAAACTTCAATATCGACATGCGCTTCAAGGTAATCACCATGAGCCAGCAGGTATTCAACCGGATCAATCAGGCTTGCGGCCAGCCCTTTGGCTTCGAGCAGCGCTTTCATCGCGACAATCGACAGGCGCTCGCCTTTGCTGATCACTTTGGCATAAACATTATCAGGACACAGGCCTAATAACTTCATGCCATGCACATATTGTTTCAGCTGTCCCAGCGAACTGGCCAGCTTGGCATCTAGCAGGGCTTTATCGAATTTAGGCTCCAAAACCAATAAGCCTTCAAACAGCGAAGTAAATACCGCTTCAAGATCGGCCAGTTGAAGCTCCGCATCGCCGGTATTTATTGTACTGTTGACCACTGACACCAATTTATTCGTCACTTTGCCCGGCGCCGACAGCACCA
The DNA here is from genome assembly GCF_057456235.1 of Photobacterium sp. Classification (NCBI taxonomy): domain Bacteria; kingdom Pseudomonadati; phylum Pseudomonadota; class Gammaproteobacteria; order Vibrionales; family Vibrionaceae; genus Photobacterium; species Photobacterium sp. The sequence goes on from NZ_JBVCPH010000011.1 coordinate 98,139, forward strand.
CAGACACATCCCCTTGCTGGACATTATTGGCGATGATATCTGCTGCCCTTAAAAATCGTTCAGCATCAGCCAACGATGAACCACCAAACTTAAATACTCGCATTCCCTACTCCCAAGTTCCTAATTTATTGGCTACCACATTGTATAGGTAGCAAAAATAAACAATTTCATTCAATTCCGTGAAGTTAAAAAAAAGCCCGCACTATGTGAAGTGCGGGCTTTTTCATATAAATCGTATACGCATCAGCCCGCCCCAGCACTCATTGTGCCGGTAATAATAATGGTGGTGGTTGCGCTGATTACGTTAAACATGTGTGCTGTCGATTTACTCAAAATTCTGTATTACTTTACATTTACCGGAACCGGGATTCAGAGTCAACCACGTTTTATCGCTTAACCGATAAAATCACCGCCCCTTGGCCCGCAGAGTATCCCTACGCGACCTCTGAAACGAGCATCCTGGGGCTAGGTGGGAATACAATCATATTATTCGGAAAAAGTATAAAAAATAACCATCACTTATTGCAGTTAACCTCTCCACGTTGCATAGTGAATAGTAATGACATAAAAAATCAATTCGGAGGGACACCCGAATGGCTGCAGCAATGGAACAGCTTGTCGCCCATACTATCTTGCAAGGCTTTGATGCCATGTATGGCCGATTCCTTGATGTGACGGCTGGTGCCCAGGAACGATTTGAACATCAGGACTGGTCAGCGGTGCATCTGGCACTCAAAAAGCGGATCAGCTTTTATGACCACCATGTCGGCTTAGTCACCAGCCAGATCCAGATTATGCTGGGTAAACGTCATGCTAACCGCTCTTTTTTAATGGCCGTTAAATCTGCTTATGAAGATCTGCTGCTCGATTACCCCCGCTATGAAATCGCCGAAAGTTTTTTTAACTCGGTCTATTGCCGAATTTTCGAACACCGCAATATCAATCGTGACAAGCTGTTTGTCCATAGTTCACAAGAAAATCGTATTCCGACCTATCCGACTCAGCTAACACGCCGCTATACCGCCCACTCCGGGCTCTCGGCATTATTTGAACGCGTACTCGACGACACTCCTTTTACCTTGGACTGGGAAGATAAGAGTCGAGATATCACATTAATCATTGACCACTTACAACACGAATTCGGAGAAGCCCTCAACCAGGACACTTCCCTCGAACTGATCCGGGAACCTTTTTACCGTAATAAAGCCGCTTACTTAATCGGATCCATCACACTCCGCCACAATAACCAGGAGAAGACCGTTCCTTTGGTATTACCGGTACTGAGCAACAGCAACAAGCAGCTCTATATCGATGCCTGTATCTGCCACGTCAACGATGTCAGTATTATCTTTGGCTTTGCCCGCTCGTACTTCATGGTTTACGCCCCAGCCCCGGCGGCACTGGTATGCTTTCTATCGCATATCATTCCGAACAAAACCACCGCCGAGCTGTATACCGCAATTGGTTGTCAGAAACACGGAAAAACCGAGCTATACCGGGAATTTTTAGATCATCTGGAACATTCTGACGATAAGTTTATTCCAGCTCCGGGAATTAAAGGGATGGTGATGGCGGTATTTACCCTGCCCTCTTATGGTTTTGTCTTCAAAATCATCAAAGATAAGTTCGCCCCACAAAAAGCCATCAGCCATGCCACGGTCAAAGAGAAATATAAGCTGGTTAAGGAACACGATCGGGTCGGGCGCATGGCTGATACCCAGGAATATCGCAACTTCACCTTTGAACGCCATCGCTTCAGCGACGAATTACTGGCTGAACTGCTCGAGGTGGCCCCCTCGATAGTTAAAGTGACCAAGGACAGGGTCATTATCAAGCATCTCTATATGGAACGAAGGATGATCCCGTTCAATATTTATGTTGAACAGGCTAACGATGATGATCTTCGTCATGCGGTCGATGAATATGGCAAAGCAATTAAACAATTGGCTGCGGCCAATATTTTTCCCGGGGATATGCTATTTAAGAACTTCGGGGTTACCCGTCATAAGCGAGTGGTCTTTTACGACTATGATGAAATCAGCTACATGACAGAAATGAACTTCCGCAAGATCCCACCGCCTCGTTATCCAGAAGATGAGATGGCCGCAGAGCCCTGGTACAGCGTGGGGATCAACGACGTCTTCCCTGAAGAGTTTCGTACCTTTCTGCTGATCAACCCAAAAGTCCGCGCACTGTTTAATGAGTTGCACAGTGACTTATTTGAGGCTAAATACTGGCAGCAACTCCAGCAAAATATCACGCACGGCCAGTATGAAGATGTCTATCCCTATAAAAAGGAACATCGACTGCGAAAATAATGCATTACAGCCGATCTTCGTGGCAGCTAACACACCGTGTCAGGCTGAAAAAAACCGTCGACTTTATAACAAAGCCGGATTTTATGCAGAAAGTCTCATTATGTCTCTCATTGCATTTTAATAATTAGAATTGTGCCCTAATATGAATAAGCATAAGCATAAGCATAAGCATAAGCAAAATTAAGAACAGGGATGGTGACGTAATGAAAAAATTGCTGCTCACATTAGCCCTGCTGGTCGTGGCTTTACCAACAACAGCAGCAGAAAAGGGACTTTTCAGCTTAATCGGTGATAATACTCCCTCTGGGTGGTTCATATCTTCACATTCACGAGCGGCAGATCAATTCGATCTGTGGCAAATTGATAGTGGCTATGCCTATTCGCTCAACAATAATCTCGAGCTTTATCTCAGTACCCGCCTCTCTTCTGGTAATGATCTTATCTCTGCAGGCCGTGGGGTTTTATCGGGGGTAAAATATCAAGTCACACCAAAAGTGAGCCTGAAAAGTGCTATCACGTCCGAAACCGTTGATCGAGATACCATACTCGGCGTTGAATTGAGCAGTCAGTATAAAATGACGGAGAAGGTTAACCTGCATGCAACCGTTGATTACGAAGCCTTAGAGCAAATTTACCTGCTTGGAATTGGCTATCGCTTCTGATTCCGAATAAGACGGCACAGGATCGATGGATGCGCCGTCACCATTATTTACAGCACTGCCAAGTTCAGAGGGTGACGGCTTAGCAAGATACCGTTAAGATCTGCGTAGACGTAATCGCCGGGATAAATCATGGTGTGCCCTACAATCAACGTCATATTCTTATCACCGCTCTGACGTTTTACCGTTTTAAACGGGCAGACGCCCAGTGCTTTAACCCCAAGATCGAGCGTGGCCAGAGTTCCAACATCACGAGCCGCACCATTAATAATGATCCCCTGCCAGCCATTTTCAACGGCCAGTAAAGCCAGCTGATCACCCAATAACGCCCGATTACATGAACCATGACCGTCAATAAACAGTACTTTTCCTCTGCCATCTTGCGACACAATTTCCCGGACTAAACTGTTATCTTCAAAACAGCGGAGGGTAACGACTTCGCCATAGAATATTTTTTTTCCGCCATAATTGTGAAAGGTAAGAGGCAGCCAGCTAACATCCTGTTCATAGTGATCACACAAGTCAGGTAATAGATCTTTCATCTCACTTACTCCTTTGTTGATCTTCCCAAAGTTACGGGTTCCAATCCCGCGAAGAATCTCGAATTCTACTTTCCAGCACAAATAGCTTTCACATAGCACGCCGTAAATAGAGATTATTCCATTAAGTGTAGAAAAAGGCTGAAAATTTACCTAGTCTTTGTTTTTTAAACCCCTTAATTAACACTGGCACCAAATATAACTGATTGTCCTCAACCCAGTAGATGGCATTTTGTTGCCATTTTTTTGCTAACTGATATGCCTGCTCGGCCCTTATATCGACGATATAACCCGCCTCCTCCCAATCCCCATCCGACGCGCAACAGCGCACAGGAAAATATGACCCAGTTAACATTGCCAACTCTTTTTCTAATATTTTATTACGCTTTTGATTGTCCAATCTATTAAGAACAATGCTTCTGGGATTAAATGCTGTTAGAATTGCAAAAGAATGGTAAACAGGGTGTTGCCTAGCTTTGAATGAAATGGTTTGATAGCTTCGCCACAGCAAGGTATTTTTACACATCGCAGATTCTGCCGGTTAATGATGTCTTAAGTTGTCGCGTATGTTAATCAACCTGATTGACCGCAATACATCTTCACCCAACTTGATGTAAATCAAGAAACATCCAGAAAGCGTTATTGAAACAAATCGCTATATTGTTAGCGAGCTGTTAAGTGCTTACAATCGTCGCCATCCCAGGGAGATTGTAGCCAATACCCGTAGAATATCGGGCCTTTCAGTCTTGTGATGACACAAAACCACACTGAATTTATGGATGGCATACCAAACAGGCTGCTTTACAGCGTAAATGAAAGTATTTTGTCTAATACTTTGCCTGTATGTGAATTTTTTTTATAGAATTTAACTATTCTATTTTTGACCAGTTTTAGTTTTTTGAAATTAGGTACTGCCAATGCAAACCCCTCACATTCTAATTGTAGAAGACGAGCACGTAACACGTAACACCCTTAAAAGTATTTTTGAGGCTGAAGGTTACACGGTATTCGAAGCCAACGATGGCGCTGAAATGCACCAGATGCTTTCAGAGCACCATGTTCACCTGGTGATCATGGACATCAATCTTCCAGGTAAAAATGGCCTATTACTCGCGCGCGAACTGCGTGAACAAGGTGATATGGCATTAATGTTCCTGACGGGGCGTGATAATGAAGTTGATAAGATCCTGGGTCTTGAAATTGGTGCCGATGATTACATCACCAAGCCATTCAATCCTCGTGAGCTGACCATTCGTGCGCGTAACCTGTTGACTCGTGCCATGAATCAAGGCCTGCCAACTGAAGACAAGAAACTGGTAGAGCGATACGAGTTCAATGATTGGTCGCTGGAAATTAACAGCCGCTCTCTAGTCAGTCCGAATGGTGATCAGTTCAAACTACCACGTTCTGAGTTCCGTGCCCTGCTTCACTTCTGTGAAAACCCGGGTAAGATCCAGACTCGTGCTGATCTGTTGAAGAAAATGACAGGCCGTGAGCTCAAACCTCATGACCGGACAGTTGACGTAACAATCCGTCGTATCCGTAAGCACTTCGAATCCGTCGCTGATACTCCTGAAATCATTGCTACGATTCACGGTGAAGGCTATCGTTTCTGCGGTGATCTCGGCGAAGAATAATTGGCATTGCTGCCGTGGTAAGATTCTTACCCGTCTGCAGCAACCAGTTAGATAGAAAAAAGGCTCCCGTGGGAGCCTTTTTTAATGCGGTAAATAATCAGGCTGTCGCGGCGAACCTGTAGCCTATGCTTACTTCTGCTGAGCAAGCCACTCCTTCAAGACCTGAATATCATTCAGATAACCATTTTTGATCTCATCAACCCAATCATTAATGTTCTCCCACCATGCCGGGAGCTCTGGCGACTGAGCTTTCTGGGCGACCTGCTGGATATGCTTCAAGCCTATCGAACCTGCCGCCCCTTTAATTTTATGAGCTTCAAATTTGATCCCGTCTTTATCTTTAGCGGTCATATTAGAATCTAAGATCGTAATGTACTCCGGCATCATTTTTTCAAACATCGCGATACTGTCATACACCGGCTTTGCGCCAACAATATCGATATACGAGGTGAGCATTTCCAAATCAAGCAGCTGGTTAATCATCTCATTACTCGGGCTGCCCGGCGCATCGTCATACGCAATTTCATCCGGTTCCTCAAGAGGGCAGGTCAGTACCAGACGTTGGATCACATCGGTGATCGCTTTAACGCTTAATGGCTTACTCAGAGCCTCATCCATGCCTTTATCAAGGTATTCGGCTTTGTCACTAATGACGTTAGCCGTTAATGCCACCAGAGCTGGCAAATGATCATACTTTTCACGCAGTGCCTGAGCAATGTCAAAACCGGTCATATCCGGTAACTGGATATCGAGCAGCACCAAGTCAAAGATGTCAGGATCAAACAGCCGCAGAGCCTCATCACCACGCATTGCAACCGTGACGTCATGGCCCAGGCTTTCAAGCAATGCCTTGGCCACGGTAATATTCAACTCAATGTCTTCAACCATTAAGATATTTAAGCTGACTTGCGGAAGCACTGGCATCGCTTCTTCTTCAACAGCGCTTTCCACCAGCGGCACACGAATGGTGACGGTAAATGTACTGCCTTCACCCACATCTGAGGTTACTGTAATATCGCCCCCCATCAGCTGCACCAGCTGACGCGATACCGCCAGGCCGATTCCGGTGCCCACCGCATGGAGGTTATCGTCACCCTCTTTGACCTGATAATACATCGCGAAAATTTTATCCAGCTCTGATGCCGGAATACCGATGCCGCTATCTTCTACCTCAAAGATGATCTCCGCCTCGTTATCGTGGAGCTCGCTACTGATCGACAGCACCACTCCCCCTTCTTTGGTGAATTTGGTGGCATTACCGATCAGGTTCCACAACACCTGGCGTAGGCGGGTACTGTCGACTTCAATGCATGCAGGCAATTCCGTTAGCCGCTCTAAATCAAAACGCAGCCCTTTCTGCTCTGCCATTAAACTGGAAATATTTTCCATATCGGCAACAAATTCATGAAAGTCCAAGGGCTTAGGCAACAACTCCAAACGACGGCGATCCGACTTATCCATATCGATAATATCGTTAAAAATATTACCTAAGGTGATAGCACTGACATGAACGGTTCGCATGTAGCCGCGCTGCTCGTCATCCAGCTTGGTGTCCAGCAACATACGGCTTAAACCGACAATACCATTTAACGGCGTACGTAATTCATGGCTAATGGTTGAAATGAAGGCAGTCTTATCGCGACTGGCTTTTTCCTGCGCGTCCTGATACTGCTTACGCTCGGTAATATCGCGGCCAAATCCCATCAATCCCAACCGGCGTCCGTCACGGCTGTAAAACGGGACTTTACGTAATTCAAATATCGCTTTTCCGCCGTCAGGATATTCCAGCCACTGCTCATAAGTGAGAGAAACATTTTGCTTAAACACCTGCTGATCGGTTTCAGCGATTTTGGTGGCAACTTCTTGGCTGTAGACATCCCACGGGGTCAAACCCACCAACTGTTTTTCTGTTTTACCCGTCAGCTCTTCCATCGCCCGGTTACAACCGGAAAATTCGCCTTTTTCATTGCGGTAATAGATCAGATCCGGTGAAGCATCGAGGAATGACTTGACCAGTGCGCTCTGCTCTGCCAACTCAAGCTGAGCATTTTCACGCTGGTATACCTCATTTTCTAAATCTTGCATCGCGAGCTGGCGGGCTTCTTCCGCTTTCTCTCGTTCTTCAATTTCCTGATTCAGCTGCGTGATATTGCTCTGTAGCTGTTTATGCAGCTGCATATCACGCGAGCGCATCTCTTCCAGCTTGGTCACAAGTTTAGACAGGCGCTGGCGGGAGTCTTCTAACTGATCGACCACCACTGATAAGAAGTAAACAGCCCATGGTGTGATCAACAGACCGAAAAATACCGATCGGACAATATCAATGTCAAGCACTTCCCCCTGAAGCACTAAGGTCACACTGACCTGAACCACCACAGCAAGTGCCACCAAGGCCAGCGCCAGCAACATACTGAACCGTACAATGCCTAACTTGACCAGCAAGTCGACATAAAACTGAGCCAATACTTTGATTTGTTTCATTATTCAACCCGTAACCCAAAAGTGCTTCATTCGATAATATCGTGCGCAGTGACCGATCCAAAGGACAAGCCCCACAGTTATACTCTAATGTTGTTATTCCTGCCCAAAAAAGCCTGCATGCGCAGGCTTTAAATCACATGTCGACATCCCCTTCGGGATAGTTGTCCCGCTTAACATTACATTGCGTTGGTATACTTACTGTCACGGTTCCATTTGTCGTTCTCAGACAGCGACATGGTACAGTTTCGCCCTGCAGCTTTCGCTTTATACATCGCAACATCAGCCATTTCGACCAGCTCGCCATAGTCCTGTGACGGCTGCGGAATAAGCGTTGCCACTCCAAGGCTAACCGTCAGTTTCGTGCCCACATCCGAATAGTGATGAATAATACCCTTGGCTGCCAGTTGCCGGTGAATATTTTCGGCCACGACTTCGCCGCCGGTTAAATCCGTATTTGGCAGCAGGAAAGCAAACTCTTCCCCGCCGTAACGGGCGACCTCGTCAGTTTCACGATGGATGACACTCCGCAGCACTTTTGCCACTTCCCGCAGGGCAAAATCACCTTGCTGATGGCCATAGTTATCATTAAAAGCTTTAAAATAGTCGATATCGCATAAAATCAACGTCAGCGACTTTTGCTCACGGACATGATCATGCCACATTCGGCGCAACAGCTCATCAAAACTACGTCGGTTGGCAACTTTTGTCAGGCTGTCAACAAAGCTGAGCTCCTGGAGTTCCATGATCGCATCAGCTAGTTGTTGCTCCGCCATTTTACGCTCCGTGACATCGCGAGCCATGATCAAGACCCCCACCGAACCATCCGTCGGATCACAATAGGGAGACTTGGCGACCTCGTACCAAATCGGTGTACCGTCTTCTAAGATAACGTAATCTTCGGTTTTACTGGTGACGCCTTTTTCCATCACCTCGCGATCGATACCTTCAAATATTTCCCATTTGTCAGGTTCAAGCACATCAGAAGCCACTTTGCCCAGCAACTCTTCCTGGGTATAACCGAGCGATTGAGCAAACGGTTCGTTACAACCGACATAGACCCAGTGCTCGTTAAACAGACCAATAGGATCCTGGCTCGCACTTAAGATCGTGTCCAATAGGTTATTTCGCTGGGCAAGTGCTTGCTCTGTGACTTCCCGTTTCTCAATTTCCAGTTTCAGACTTTCCTGCATCTCATGCCAGTCGGTCACATCATGGCTGATACTCAAGGTACCGATGGTTTCGCCGAGATCATCAATAAGTAACGTCTTATTCGTTTCCAGTAGCCGACTTGAACCATCTGGCGAGGTCGTCCAGGTATGGGTTGAGTTATTGTCGGATAATGACGCTTCGGCTGATGATGACATTTCATCACCGTCAATCATGCCTTCATTAACGCGCCCGCGCCAGAATCGGTCAAACGCTTTATTAGTTCCGAGAATATTGCCCGCATTATCCTGGAAGTAGACTAACTCCGACAGCGAGTTAAGTACGCTCTGGAAGACCCGCTGCTCTTGCTCAAGCTGGGTCTGGGTTGACGGTTGATCTTGGGGCTTGAACAAAAACAGCATCCAGGCAGACTGCCATTTATAGCGAACCTGCTGACCTGAAACCTGTAACTTCAATGCCATCCGATCCGATAACTGCAATACCTCACTTGTGCCCCGCCCCCTTTTACCATGGCTATAAGGACGTAACACATCGCAGATCATCTGGGGGTCGATATCATCCGGATAAAAATAGCTGCTGCCGACTTTACGTGCACCGGTCAGCTCCCTGCAGGTTTTATTGGCATATAACAGCGCGCCGTCTTTACTTCTGACGATCACTACCGCCACGGGCATATTCGTCAGAGTGGCATACATTTTTTTAAATGAAGAGGCTTCAATATTATGCAAGACGAGTACAAGCACCGCGCTACCCAGAAAAAGCAGCAGGACCGTCAGGGTAAAAACAAGGATCGGACTGGCCATCTCCGCAGCGGACAAAGCAGCCCAGCCCGAAAAAGGGCTGAGCAATAAGGATAAAATGATCAAACTACGACTCAAAAGCATCGCGCATTCCCGGACAGTAATAACAACTCACCTGATCATACCAACAGGCATATACAACCAATCTAAAACAACCAAGAATATAACAAGCTGTTATTAATCAGTTAATTGATGGCACCAGGCTAATCTAACATAATTGCAATTACTCAGTATGTTTATGCCACTATTTTATTAAAAAGCAAAGAGAAGGCATACCGGACGGGAAGACCGCGATGAGATAAGCATTACACCTGTCGCGGTTTTTTAGGGGTGACAGGCTGATACACGAAAGGCTGGTTCAAAGCCGTCCCCTGCGCGCCGAGCTGGTCCAGGTTGCGACCAATATCAGTCATCGCTAACCAGCGGTTTTCACACCACGTAGGGGCGAGCAATGTGGGGCGGCGTGCGCTGGCTGATACACGATGATAAACCACATCAGGGGGAGTCAGACGGATCATGTCAGAAGCAATGTCGACATATTTTTCAAGGCTGAGCGCTTCAAGGCGCCCGGCTTTCCAGGCTTGTCCCATTTTACTGCCTTCCACAATATGCAACGGATGAAGCTTAATGCCATCAACACCAACGGCTATTGTGCGCCTGATGGTCTCGAGATTATCATCTTTCGTATCGCCCGGCAGCCCGACAATTAAATGGGTACACACTTTGATCCCCATTGCACGAGCACGCTTTGTGACTTGCTCATAACAAGCAAAATCATGCCCGCGATTAATCCGTTTTAAGGTTTTATCGTTGGCGGTTTGCAATCCAAGCTCAAGCCAGATTTCATACCCTTGCTGACAGTACCCCGCCAATAACGCTAATACCGCATCGGGCACACAATCGGGACGGGTTCCCACACACAGACCAACAATATCTGCAGCTTGTAATGCCTCTTCATACATGTTTTTCAGCAGCTGAACTTCAGCATAGGTATTGGTATAGGCCTGGAAATAAGCCAGATAACGCTTCGCCCTGTCCGTTTGAGCGGCACGTTGAGCAAGTTGCTGGCGAATAGGTAAATACTGGGCCTGTTCGTCCGCAAAAGAAGCCACATTACAAAAAGTACAACCGCCCCGTCCGATCGTGCCATCGCGATTTGGACAACTAAAGCCGCCATGCAGGGTCAATTTATGCACCTTCTCCCCGTAGCGACGCTGGAGGTCTTGTCCAAATGTATTGACTAATTCGTGCAGCTGCATCATTTCACCTACGTTTTTATCTCTGTATGCATTGTCGCCAGTAGCCCATAAGGAGCATGCGATAATAACCTGCAACCACTGTGCAGGGGCATTTTAAAGTCGCGCAGAGTAACATCACAGCCGCCACTGAATGTTGTGCCAAAGCAAGAAAAAACGTATATCTGATACCACCAATGTAATGCCTTTTTATTGTTGATAAAAAACTACAGATATTATTCTTCAACCCCACGATAAAACATAAAAAAAATAAGGGTTAGTGTGCACTCAGGCCGGACAGTATTCATAGTAATAACCATTATCGAATATCCAGTCATATTGAAACGGTTTAAATGCAGATGGCGGTGATTTAATGCTGTTCTGGTGCTAATTTTTGTTGGTAATTAATGTATCAAAAATGTAGGATAGTTACACTTGTGTGCAAAATATGAACAACAAATGTGACTAAATCTACTCTTAAAATAGTGATTTATGCCACCCTTTTGGCAAAACTGCAGTGTTTTTGCATACCAGATCAAAAGCACTTCAGAATTTAGTTTGCTAATGAATAAGAACTTCATCCCATAGCAAACAGCATCTCATCAATGAGCCGGACAGACTGTCCGCTATAAAGCTCGATGAAGAGGTGACAATAATATTAGGGATAACCAAGCCTTTGGATAAGGGCTTGTTGAAAACTGGAAGGATGTATCTATGACAGATCAAGAGCTTAACGCCCAGGGACTCTATGTGCCTGAATTGGAACACGATGCCTGCGGTATCGGCTTTGTCGCCCACCTGAAAAACCGTAAATCTCACGAGATTGTAACTCAAGCCCTCGACATGCTCGCGCGTATGGAGCACCGCGGTGGCCAGGGTTGCGATCCATGCAGTGGTGACGGTGCCGGTATTCTTCTGCAAAAGCCCCATGAGTTTTTATTAGAAGAAACTGTAAAACAAGGCATTAAATTACCGTCATTTGATAAATACGGTGTCGGTGTTGTGCTATTCCCTAAAGACGAGCACAAACGCCAGCAATGTCGCGATATTTTAGAGCGTAATGCAAAACGCCTTGATCTTGAAGTGATTGGCTATCGCGTATTGCCAGTCGACAACTCAATGATCGGTGAAGATCCACTCAGCACTGAACCACAGTTTGAACACGTCTTTATTACCGGCGGTGCCAACTTAGACCCCGCCGTACTTGAACGAAAACTGTATGTACTGCGTAACTATACCGTTCGTGTTTGCCTCGAAAGCATTTCAAATATCGGCGATGATTTCTACATCAACTCATTGTCGTATAAAACCTTGGTCTATAAGGGGCAGTTGACTACTGAGCAAGTACCGCTGTATTTCTTAGACTTGCAAAACCCATCTATGGTTACCGCGCTGGCATTGGTGCATTCTCGTTTCTCGACCAACACCTTCCCAAGGTGGCGCCTGGCGCAACCATTCCGTTATATTGCCCACAACGGTGAAATCAATACTGTTCGCGGTAACCTGAACTGGATGAAAGCGCGTGAAGCGATCCTTGAATCTGACCTGTTCAGCCAGCAAGAAATCGACATGCTCCTTCCTATCTGCCAGGAAGGCAGTTCAGATTCATCTAACTTCGACATGGCGCTGGAGCTTCTGGTTCTGTCTGGCCGCAGCCTGCCCCATGCATTGATGATGCTGATCCCCGAAGCGTGGCAAGAAAACAAAAACATGGATCCAAAACGTCGTGCGTTCTATCAGTACCACGCTAACGTGATGGAACCTTGGGATGGCCCGGCGTCTGTCTGTTTCACCGATGGTGTTCAGGTCGGTGCAACACTTGACCGTAACGGTCTGCGCCCGTCACGTTATACCGTGACCAAAGATGACTTCCTGGTGATGGCGTCAGAAACAGGCGTGGTTAAAATCGAACCGGAAAACGTTCAGTTCCGTGGTCGTCTGCAACCTGGCCGTATCTTCGTTGCCGATCTGGAACAAGGTCGGATTATTTCCGATGACGAGGTAAAAGACAGCATTGCAACAGCACAGCCTTATGAGCAGTGGATTAAAGACAACCTGCTGACCCTCAAAGCGCTGCCTGAAGCTGATAACATGCACCACCAGCCAACACCAGAACGCCTTCTTCACCATCAACAAGCGTTTGGTATGAGTTCTGAAGAAGTGAACGAGATCATCGTTCCACTGGCAAAAACAGCTTACGAGCCTCTCGGGGCAATGGGGGCCGACTGGCCACTGGCGATTCTTTCGCACCAGTCACAACATCTGTCAAACTACTTCAAACAGCTATTTGCCCAGGTCACCAACCCGCCGATCGATCCGATCCGTGAGCGGATGGTGATGTCGCTGAACACCTACCTCGGTAAAGATCAGAACCTGCTGACAGAAACCCCCGAGCACTGCCAGAAAGTAGAGCTGGAATCACCGGTACTCTCAAACGCAGAGCTTGAAAAGCTGCGGGCTATCGATAAAGAGCACCTGCAGGCTAAAACGCTGGATATCGTATTCCGCGCCAATGGTGAGCAGGGCAAATTAGAACGCGCGCTAAAGCGTATTTGTCAGTACTCAGAAGATGCCGTGCTTGACGGCTACTCCATCATCATTCTGACGGACCGGGCAGTTAACTCAAACCATGCCGCGATCCCTGCGATGCTTGCGGTAGGCGCGGTGCATCACCACCTGATCCGCAAAGGCCTGCGAGCCAAGTGTGACATCATTGTTGAAACCGGCGACGCACGTGAAACGCACCACTTTGCCACCCTGGTCGGTTACGGTGCTAACGCGGTTAACCCGTACCTGGTAACAGAAACGCTGGTTGATTTGCAGAAAAAGCGCAAGCTAGACCCGGAGCTGCCAACAGACGAGTTATTCAATAACTACCGTAAAGGTGTGAATGGCGGCCTGCTTAAGATCTTCTCGAAGATGGGTATTTCAACCCTGCAGTCATACCACGGTGCGCAAATCTTTGAAGCGCTGGGGATCAGCAAAGCCGTTGTTGATAAATACTTCACCGGTACCGTGTCCCGGATTCAGGGGCTGACCATCGATGACATTGCCCAGGAAGTCCTAATTCGTCACCGTGTCGGTTACCCGACGCGCGAGATCCCAGTCCAAATGCTGGATGTGGGCGGCGTCTACCAGTGGAAACAGCGTGGTGAAAAACACCTGTTCAACCCTGAAACGATTTCACTGCTGCAGCAATCCACCCGCGGCAAGGATTACAGCCAGTTTAAAGAATATTGCCATGCGGTTGATTCTCAGGGTGACCACGCGGCAACCCTGCGTAGCCAGCTTGAGTTCATTAAAAATCCGGCAGGTTCTATTCCGCTGGCGGAAGTCGAGCCCATTGAAAGCATCCTGAAGCGTTTCGCAACAGGTGCAATGAGCTTTGGCTCTATTTCGTACGAAGCACACTCAACACTGGCCGTTGCCATGAACCGCATCGGTGCGAAATCTAACTCAGGTGAAGGCGGTGAAGATCCGGATCGCTTCGAGAAGAAAGACAACGGTGACTGGGAACGCTCTGCGATCAAGCAGGTCGCTTCAGGTCGATTTGGTGTCACCTCTTACTACCTGACTAATTCTGACGAAATTCAGATCAAGATGGCGCAGGGCGCGAAGCCTGGTGAAGGGGGTCAGCTACCGGGTGATAAAGTCGATGACTGGATCGGCGCTACCCGTCACTCCACCCCTGGAGTCGGCCTGATTTCACCACCGCCACACCACGATATTTATTCAATCGAAGATTTGGCTCAGCTGATCTTCGATTTGAAGAATGCTAACCGCAAGGGGCGCGTAAACGTCAAGCTGGTATCAGAAGCCGGTGTCGGTACGATTGCCTCGGGTGTCGCGAAAGCCAAAGCTGACGTGGTACTGATTGCCGGTTTTGATGGCGGTACCGGCGCCTCGCCAATCTCATCAATTCGCCACACCGGTTTACCTTGGGAACTGGGTCTGGCTGAAACCCACCAGACCCTGCTGAAAAACGGCCTGCGCAACCGTATCGTTGTCCAGTCAGACGGTCAGATGAAAACACCGCGCGACCTTGCAGTAGCCACACTGCTGGGGGCTGAAGAGTGGGGTGTCGCAACCGCTGCATTGGTTGTTGAAGGCTGTATCATGATGCGTAAGTGTCATAAGAATACCTGTCCTGTCGGTATCGCGACCCAAAACAAAACACTACGCGAGCGCTTTGATGGTCGCGTAGATGATGTGGTTACCTTCTTCCAGTACATGGCCGAAGGTCTGCGTGAAGTGATGGCAGAGCTAGGCTTCCGCACTATCGAAGAGATGGTGGGCCAATCCCACAAACTGAAAATCCGTGATGATATCAGTCACTGGAAATACAAGAACCTTGATCTCAGCCCTGTGCTATTTAACGAACCGGCACGTGAAGACGACGGGATCTACAATCAGCGCCAGCAAGAACATAACTTAGAAAATGTCCTTGACCGTAAACTGATTAAAGCTGCAGCACCTGCACTTTACGAAGGCAAGCAAGTCGACGTTGAATTTGACATCATCAATACCGACCGCAGTACCGGTACCATGCTGTCGAACGAGATTTCAAAAATCTATAAAGACCAGGGGTTACCACAACCCATGAACGTCAAGTTCAATGGTTCAGCAGGCCAGAGCTTCGGTGCCTTCCTCGCGAAAGGCGTGAACTTCGAAGTCGAAGGCGATGCCAACGATTACTGGGGTAAAGGCCTCTCTGGTGGAACACTGGTACTTTATCCGAACGCCAAATCCGACATTATCCCGGAAGATAACATCGTTGTGGGTAACGTCTGCTTCTACGGTGCGACCTCGGGAGAGTCTTACATCCGCGGCCTAGCTGGCGAGCGATTCTGTGTCCGAAACTCCGGCGCGAGAGTCGTGGTGGAAGGTGTGGGTGATCACGGCTGTGAATACATGACCGGCGGTGTGGCCGTTATCCTGGGCCAGACAGGGCGTAACTTCGCAGCCGGTATGAGTGGCGGTGTAGCGTATGTTTGGGACCAATTTGAAGATTTCGAAACCAAGCTGAATCCAGAGCTTGTTGATCTTGACCCGATTGAACAAGAAGATCAGGACTTGCTCAAAGAGATGCTTACCAAGCATATTGAGCTGACGGGCAGTACAGTGGCTGAAACTTTCCTTTCCAACTTTGAAGTAAACCTTCAAAAAATGGTGAAAGTGATGCCAAGGGATTACAAAGCTGTACTGCAGCAGCGTAAAGCTGATGCAGAAAACAAGGAAGAGTTGGAGGCCGTAAATGGGTAAGCCTACAGGATTTTTAGAAGTTGGCCGTGAACTGCCACAGAAGTTAGATCCAAGCGTTCGAATTCAAGACAATAAAGAGTTTGTCTTAAATAAGGAGTTTGGCGCTAAGATCAACAAACAGGCATCACGTTGTATGGATTGCGGTGTGCCTTTCTGTCATAACTCATGCCCGATTGGCAACATCATTCCCGAGTTCAATGATGCGGTTTATCGTGACAGCTGGGAAGAAGCGTGGAACATTTTAAGTTCTACCAATAACTTCCCTGAGTTTACCGGTCGTGTATGCCCGGCCCCTTGTGAGAGTGGCTGTGTATTGGGGATTAACCAAGACCCGATCACTATCTGTAATATCGAAAAAACAATCGTCGAGACGGCATATCGCGAAGGATACGCTAAACCGAAAACACCACGTTCTCGTACCGGTAAAACCATAGCGATTATCGGTTCAGGCCCGGCGGGTTTATCCGCAGCCGAACAGCTGAACAGTGCCGGTCACTGCGTCACAGTGTTTGAACGCGATGAAAAAGTCGGCGGTCTGCTGCGTTTTGGTATTCCGGATTTCAAACTGGGCATGGATATCATTGACCGTAAAATCGACTTAATGGCCGAAGCGGGAATTAAGTTCGAGGTTAACGCCCATATCGGTGTTGAGATTAATGCACAGCAGCTTCGGCAGGATTTTGATGTTGTCCTGCTAACGGGCGGCTCAACCGTACCACGTAACCTGCCAATTCCCGGCCGTGAGCTTAAGGGCGTTCATTATGCAATGGAATTCCTTGCGCAAAATAACCGCCGTGCCAACGACATGGATCTTAAGGGTGAAGAAATTCACGCTACAGGCAAGCATGTTGTGGTTATCGGCGGCGGTGATACCGGCTCGGACTGTGTCGGAACCTCTAACCGTCACGGCGCGGTCAGTGTTACTCAGGTGGAGATCATGCCGATCCCGCCAGAGAAGCGTCCAGCTCACCAACCCTGGCCGTCTTACCCGATGATAATGAAAACATCCACGTCACATGAAGAAGGCTGTGAGCGTCATTGGAATATTCTGACTAAAGAGTTCATCGGTGATGAGGCGGGTAACGTGAAAGCCCTGCGTATTGCAGATATTCAGTGGCAGGAAGCGAAACCCGGCGAGCGTCCGGGCTTTGATGAAGTCGCCGGCTCTGAGCGCATCATTCCCTGTGACATGGCATTTCTGGCGATGGGTTTCTTACATCCGGAACCTACCGGTGTCTTGGCCCAGCTGGACATCAAACTGGATGAACGTGGCAATGTAGCAACAACCGGCTTTGCCACCAGCCAGAAAGGTGTCTTTGCCGCGGGTGATATGCGTACCGGCCAGTCTCTGGTCGTTCGTTGTATCAATGAAGGCCGCGAATGTGCCCGTGAAATCGATGACTTCCTGATGGGTAATACCAACCTGGAAGCGAAAGCGTATTCACTGATGCAATCACGAGCCTGATCAGGCATCTGATTGTACTTTATATAAAAGCCAGCTCTTGTGAGCTGGCTTTTTTGTATACCAAACCGATAACTTGAGCGAGTTAAGTCATCCTTCCCCCAGCGTCACACTCCGCCTTCTTCCGCTGTGAAAAATATAAAATGACAGACTCAACCCAATTTAGTCCATCAAAAAACAATGCCTAATAAGAAAAATCTGCTGTAATTACTGAAACAAAGACTGGATGTAATGGCTATTTGATCTTTTTGTAAATAGCCGTTAACTTGAAAGTTGCTGGAAGCAGAAATGGCGATCAGGGAGGTTGTCATCATTATGCAGTAACCCAGCCCGGCCGAGCTGGGCGGAAGCAAGGGAGAGTTGCAATGACACTGTATGACCCAACGCTGGAAAAAGATAACTGTGGCTTTGGTCTAATCGCCCATATTGGGGGGGAAACCAGCCACAAACTGGTTCGTACCGCGATATCGGCATTGGATCGTATGACCCACCGAGGTGGTATTGCGGCAGATGGCAAAACCGGTGACGGCTGCGGTCTGTTAATGAAAAAACCCGAATGTTTTTATCGTATTGTTGCAGAAGAAAAAGGCTGGAAACTCGCACGTGAATTTGCCATCGGCATGCTATTTCTCAGCCAGGACCCCGTCAGGGCCGAACAAGCCCGTACGATTATCAACGAAGAACTCGCCAAAGAAACCTTAGCCATTATTGGCTGGCGTGAAGTGCCAATCAACCCGCAGGTATTAGGCCCCATTGCCACAGAATCTTTACCTGATATTGAGCAGGTATTCATTAATGCACCTGCGGGCTGGAAGCCACGAGATGTCGATCGCCGCCTGTATATTGCCAGGCGTCGCATTGAAAAACGCATGACTGACGATCCTGATTTCTACATCTGCAGCCTGTCAACGCAAGTCACTGTCTACAAAGGCTTATGCATGCCAGCTGACTTGCCGAAATTCTATACCGATCTCGCGGACTTACGATTGGAGTCATCCATCTGTCTGTTTCACCAGCGCTTCTCGACCAATACCCAGCCCCGCTGGCCGCTGGCTCAGCCATTTCGTTACTTAGCCCATAACGGTGAGATCAATACCATTGCCGGTAATCGCCAGTGGGCACGTGCACGCGCGTACAAGTTTGCTTCCCCCTTGCTGCCGGATCTGCAGACTGCCACGCCGTTTGTCAACGAGACCGGCTCGGATTCTTCCAGCCTCGATAACATGCTGGAGCTATTTCTGGCCGGTGGTCTCGATCTGTTCCGGGCGATGCGCATGCTGGTTCCGCCAGCATGGCAGAACCACCCGGATATGGAACCCGAACTGCGCGCATTCTATGACTTTAACTCCATGCATATGGAGCCGTGGGATGGCCCGGCCGGTATCGTGATGTCAGATGGCCGCTATGCCGCCTGTAACCTTGACCGTAACGGCCTGCGCCCAGCCCGCTACGTGATCACCAAAGACAAGCTGATCACCCTCGCCTCTGAAGTGGGGATCTGGGATTACGCCCCCGATGAAGTGGCAGAGAAAGGCCGTGTCGGACCGGGGGAGCTGCTGGTTATAGATACTAAGTTTGGCAAGATCTGGCATTCCAATGACATCGATAACGAGCTGATGAGCCGCCATCCATACAAGGAATGGATGGACAGCCACGTCAAACGCCTGATCCCATTCAAAGATCTGGGTGACGATCAGGTCGGCAGCCGCTCTTTCGATGATAATGAACTCAATACCTACCAGAAACTCTTCGGCGTTAACCGTGAAGAGCTTGATCAGGTCTTGCGGGTTGTGGGTGAAAATGGCCAGGAGCCGACAGGATCGATGGGGGATGACGCCCCGATGGCCGTGCTGTCTTCGAAAGAGCGCGCCGTCACCGATTACTTCCGCCAGATGTTTGCTCAGGTCACCAACCCGCCCATCGACCCGCTCCGTGAAAAACACGTGATGTCGCTGGCAACCTGTATCGGCCGTGAAATGAACGTGTTCAGTGAAACCGATGGCCATGCCTATCGGGTGGCCTTCAACTCCCCTGTACTGCTGTACTCCGATCTGGTTCAGCTGCTCGAACTTGATAGCCAGTACTATCGCAACAGCATCATTGATATCAACTATGATCCGAGCGAGAAAAACCTTAAGCAAGCCATTAATGATCTGTGTGATCAGGCTGAACGCCTGGTGCGCAGTGGCACCGTGCTGATCGTGCTGTCTGACCGCGGCATTGACCAGAACAAGCTGCCGATCCCGGCGGCGATGGCGGTGGGTGCAGTGCAAAACCGCTTAGTGACAACCAATCTACGGTGCGATGCCAACATGATCGTTGAAACGGCCACCGCTCGCGATCCGCACCAGTTTGCGGTACTCATCGGCTTTGGTGCCACTGCGGTTTACCCCTATTTAGCGTATGAGTCGCTGGGAAAACTCATCGACAGCGGTGCGATAACCAAACCCTACCGTGAAATAATGATGAACTTCCGCAACGGCATGA
Source organism: Photobacterium sp. (assembly GCF_057456235.1). Classification (NCBI taxonomy): domain Bacteria; kingdom Pseudomonadati; phylum Pseudomonadota; class Gammaproteobacteria; order Vibrionales; family Vibrionaceae; genus Photobacterium; species Photobacterium sp. The sequence continues at coordinate 118,186 of NZ_JBVCPH010000011.1, forward strand.
ACAAAGGCCTGTATAAAATCATGTCGAAAATGGGGATTTCCACCGTCGCCTCTTACCGTTGCTCCCAGCTGTTTGAAGCGGTTGGACTGCACCAGGAAGTCATTGAACTGTGCTTTAAAGGGGTCTCAAGCCGCATATCCGGTGCCAGCTTCGAAGACTTCCAGCAGGATCTGTTTAACCTGTCGCGCCGGGCCTGGCTGAAACGCAAACCGATTGAACAGGGGGGACTGCTGAAATATGTTCATGGCGGGGAGTTCCACGCCTATAACCCCGACGTCGTCAGTACCCTGCAGAAGGCAGTGAAAACCGGTGATTACCAGGATTACCTTGCATTTGCCACTATCGTCAACGAGAGACCGGTCTCTGCGATTCGTGATCTGCTGAAACTCAAAAAGCCAGAAAACCCGATCGAAGTGGAACAGGTTGAGGCCGCCACGGAGCTATATAAACGCTTTGACTCTGCGGCGATGTCAATTGGCGCCCTCAGCCCCGAGGCCCACGAGGCTCTGGCAATCGCCATGAACCGCTTAGGCGGCAGCTCGAATTCGGGAGAAGGTGGCGAAGATCCGAGTCGCTTTGGTAATGAGCGCAACTCTCGTATCAAACAGGTGGCATCGGGTCGTTTTGGTGTAACGCCCCACTATCTCGTCAATGCAGACGTTATTCAGATCAAAGTTGCTCAAGGCGCGAAACCCGGCGAAGGTGGCCAGCTGCCTGGTCACAAAGTCACGACGGAAATCGCTAAACTGCGTTTTGCCGTACCGGGGGTCACTCTGATCTCCCCCCCTCCGCATCACGATATTTACTCTATCGAGGATCTGGCCCAGCTGATCTTCGACTTAAAACAGGTCAACCCAAAGGCCATGGTATCGGTCAAACTGGTTTCTGAACCCGGCGTGGGCACTATCGCGACGGGTGTGGCTAAAGCCTATGCCGATCTGATCACCATCTCTGGTTACGACGGCGGTACCGGTGCCAGTCCGTTAAGCTCGGTGAAATATGCCGGCAGTCCATGGGAACTCGGTTTAGCCGAAACCCAGCAAGCACTGGTCGCTAACGGGTTACGCCATAAAATTCGCCTGCAAGTTGATGGTGGCCTGAAAACCGGCCTCGATGTGGTCAAAGCCGCCATTCTGGGGGCGGAGAGTTTCGGCTTTGGAACGGCGCCTATGGTGGCTCTGGGCTGTAAATACCTCCGTATCTGCCACCTCAATAACTGCGCCACCGGGGTCGCCACCCAGGATGAGACGCTGCGCCGTGACTTCTTTAAAGGTCTGCCGGAGCAGGTAATGAATTACTTTATTGGTTTAGGCCGGGAAGTGCGTGAATTGCTGGCCAGCCTGGGGGTAGAAAAGCTGACGGATCTGATCGGCCGCACCGATCTGCTTGCCGTGTTCGAAGGCGTTACCGCCAAACAAAACAAGCTGGATCTGAGTGGCCTGCTGCATGCCCCAACCCCCGTCGAAGGTAAGACCCTGTATTGCAGCGAGTCAAACACCCCGTTTGATCCCGCGGTATTAAGCAATACCCTGCTCAAAGAAGCATTACCGGCGATTGAACGTCGCCGCGGGGCGGATCTGTTCCATAATATCCGCAATACCGACCGCTCGATTGGTGCCCGTCTGTCAGGTGAAATTGCCCTGCGTTATGGCAATCAGGGAATGGCCTCTCAGCCAATCAACCTGCACCTGACCGGAACTGCGGGCCAATCATTCGGCGTCTGGAATGCCGGCGGACTGAACCTGTATCTGACCGGTGATGCCAACGACTACGTCGGCAAAGGCATGACGGGCGGTAAGATCGTCATCAGGCCGCCGATGGGTTCCGCATTTAAGTCTCATGAAGCGACGATTATCGGCAACACCTGCCTGTATGGCGCGACCGGTGGCAAATTGTTTGCCGCAGGTACCGCCGGCGAACGGTTCGGGGTACGGAACTCCGGCACGATAGCGATCGTAGAAGGGGCTGGCGACAACGCCTGTGAATACATGACCGGTGGGATCGTCGCGATTCTAGGAAAGACCGGAGTTAACTTCGGCGCCGGGATGACAGGAGGGTTTGCCTATATCCTCGATGAAGACGGCGATTTCGCAGGCCGGGTAAACCCGGAGCTGATTGACGCCCTGCCGCTGGATAATCTGAAAATTCATCAGGAACACCTGCGCGGACTGATAGATCGTCATCTGGAAGAAACCGGTTCAGGCCGGGCTCAGAAAATTCTGGCCGATTTCGATCTGTGGATCCCTAAGTTCTATCTGGCGAAGCCAAAGTCTGCCGATGTCAATACCCTGTTAGGTCATCAAAGCCGTTCAGCTGCTGAGCTGCGCGTTCAAGCACAATAAGGAAGGGAAACCGAATGAGCCAGAACGTTTACCAATTTATTGATGTCGAGCGCGTTGATCCGCCGAAAAAGCCGCTCAACATTCGTAAAATTGAGTTTGTCGAAATCTACGAACCTTTTACACCGCAACAAGCCAGTGCTCAGGCTGATCGTTGTCTTGATTGTGGTAACCCGTATTGCGAATGGAAGTGTCCGGTACATAATTATATCCCGCAATGGTTAAGCCTGGCCAATGAGGGGCGGATCCTCGAAGCGGTTGAGCTGGCACACCAGACTAACACCCTGCCAGAAGTGTGTGGCCGGGTATGCCCGCAAGATCGGTTGTGTGAAGGCTCCTGTACCCTGAATGATGACTTTGGCGCGGTCGCTATCGGCAATATCGAAAAATACATCACCGATAAAGCCTTTGAAATGGGCTGGAAGCCGGACATGTCCCATGTTGAGTGGGTCGACAAAAAAGTCGCGATTATCGGCGCCGGTCCGGCCGGTTTGTCGTGTGCCGATATTCTGGTTCGCAACGGCGTAAAACCGGTGGTCTTTGATCGCTACCCGGAAATTGGTGGCTTACTGACGTTTGGGATCCCATCATTCAAGCTGGAAAAGAGTGTACTGGTCAATCGCCGCAGGGTCTTTACCGAGATGGGGGTTGATTTCCGCCTCAATACCGAAATCGGCAAAGACATCCAGATGAAACAACTGCTCAGTGAGTATGATGCGGTTTTCCTTGGGGTCGGTACGTATAAAAACATGCGGGCAGGTCTGGAAAATGAAAACGCCCAGGGTGTTTACGACGCGCTGCCATTCTTAGTTTCCAATGCCTACCGGGTGATGGGACTGAAAAGTGATGGTGGCTATCTCGACATGAAAGGCAAACGTGTGGTGGTGCTCGGAGGAGGCGATACGGCGATGGACTGCGTGCGGACCTCAATTCGCCAGAACGCGAAAGAAGTGGTCTGCGCTTATCGTCGTGATGCTGCTAATATGCCGGGCTCCAAGCGTGAATTTAAAAATGCCCGTGAGGAAGGGGTTAAGTTCATGTTTAACCTGCAGCCTCTGAGTATCCACATCAATGACGAAGGACAGGTGACCGGTGTTAACGTCGTCAATACAGAGCTGGGGGCGCCAGATGAAGCGGGCCGTCGTCACCCCGAGCTTGTCGAAGGCAGCGAACACGTACTGGAGGCAGATGTCGTTATTATGGCCTTTGGTTTCCAACCGCATGCCATGCCTTGGCTGGAAAACTATCATGTCGAGCTGGATCAGAATGGCCGGATCAAAGCCCCGGAAGAATCTCGCTACCAATTCCAGACATCCAACGAGAAGATTTTCGCCGGGGGGGATGCCGTACGTGGCTCTGATTTAGTCGTCACAGCCATTAACGAAGGGCGTTTAGCAGCACAGGGGATCCTTGACTATCTCGACGTCTGACCCATGAGTTAAGAAGCAAAGCGGTTCTCCACACGTTGCCCAAAATAACGAGAGTGCTACCCCGGCCTCTCGTTTTTTGTTGCTTCAACCTTCCCCGCTCCATGTTACAATTATTCCTTTTCTCGTTGCGGCCCGCGCAACAAGTATTGACCAACAAGAGAACAGATTGATGAAAATCGGCATTATTGGCGCGATGGAGCAAGAAGTTGCCATCCTGAAAGAGCAACTGACTCACTGCGAAACCCACAAAAAAGCAGGTTGTACCTTTTACACCGGTATCCTGAACGGCGCTGATGTTGTCTTGTTGCAATCCGGCATCGGTAAAGTTGCTGCGGCCATTGGAACAGCCGTTTTACTGGAAATTTTCCAGCCAGATGTCGTACTTAATACGGGTTCTGCCGGTGGTTTTGCCCCAAGCCTGAATCTGGGGGATGTGGTTATTTCAACGGAAGTACGTTACCACGATGCTGACGTGACGGCATTTGGTTACGAAATAGGTCAGATGGCACAGCAACCGGCTGCGTTTACAGCAGACGAAAAACTGATGAATTACGCAGAACAGGCACTGGCTGCGATGGATGGCATGCACGCGGTTCGCGGCCTGATCTGTACCGGCGATGCATTTGTCTGCAGCGCTGAAAAGCAGAACTTTATTCGCCAGAACTTCCCGACGGTTATCGCCGTAGAAATGGAAGCCGCGGCTATTGCTCAGGCTTGTCACCAGTTTGAGGTTCCTTTTGTGGTGGTTCGTGCCATCTCTGATGTGGCTGATAAGGAATCACCGATGAGCTTTGAAGAGTTCCTGCCACTCGCGGCAAAGAGTTCGTCAATCATGGTCGCGAAAATGGTTGAGCTATTGAATCAGTAATGACTGATACCCTGGCGCTCTTGCTCAATAACAGCTCCCTGCTTGCACTGTGGGGAGCGTTAGTCATTCATTGGTTTGTACCCATTCCCACTGCGCTTCATCCTCTGCAGATCTGGCAACGTTTAGCGATTGTACTTGCAGATAGGGTAAACAATCCCAGAGATAATCGCCGGCAACGTTTACTTTCAGGCTTGCTGGCCTGGGGGCTGATGTGGGTCACGGTGCTGATCTTACTCATTGCGCTGCACCAGCTGGTATGGATAGAAACCCTGTTTCAGTTAACTCTGCTATGGATGGCACTTGATTGGAAATACACCGCCAGGTTCAGTAAACACTTTATCAGCGCTTACGCCAAAGAAGACAAAAACCGCTGTCGCCAGTTACTGGCCTGCTCCCTCAATCGAAATACCCGTAACCTGTCATTGCTTGGGCTGGGTAAAGCTGGCGCTGAAACCCAGTTACTCAGTTACGGTCGCCTAGTTGCCGGGGTTCTGTTCTGGTATGCGCTGGCCGGAGGGATCGGGGCGCTCTTATATCGTTTAGCCGTCAGTCTGGCTCGCTCATGGTCACCAAGCCGACATCAATATGATGTCTTTGGCCTTCCCGCAGTACGCATTCTGGCGCTATTGGATATTGTCCCACTGCGAATTTTAGCCTTGCTGATCAGTCTCGGTCGTAATGGTAAAGCGGCATTACAAGGCCTGATTAAACAAGGGGAAGACTGGCTGTTGCCCGGCCCCGGCTGGTTACTGATAGCAACCGGTCATAAATTATCGTTATCACTCGGTGGTCCCGTCATCTATGATGATAGAAAAAGGGAACGCCCCCGGATCGGTGGGAAAATAGCTCCGGCTGCATTTCATTTGGCTCAAATACAACAGATAATCACCAGTCGACTGCTTGTCTGGGTGATTATTCAAAGTGCCCTCATTTTCATCTTGGAAGGAGAAATATAAGTGCGCCCGGCCTGTCTCTGTTTACTCTTTTTTTCGGCCATCAGTGCAGCCAACCCTGCAGTTGAGCGAGTCATAAGCCTGTCTCCCCACACAACGGAGCTGGCCTATGCCGCGGGCCTCGGTGATCAATTAATCGCCGCCAGTGATTACAGTGATTATCCCGAAGCCGCAACCAAACTGGAACGGGTGGCTAACTACCGCGGTGTTAAACTCGAACGGATAGTCGCCCTGAAACCGGACCTGATCCTAGCCTGGGAAGGGGGGAATCCACCGCGGGAAATGGCGAAGCTAGAACAATTAGGTCTCAATGTTTATTATTCAAATCCCACTCAACTGGAAGATATTCCTAATACGATTGAGGCACTTGGACAATATTCACCCAACCCCGAATACGCAACAGAAACCGCAAATCAGTTCCGCCAGCAATTAGCCGACCTTCAGCGTCAGCACCAGGATCTTCGCCCAGTTCGTTTTTTCTATCAGCTGAGCGCTTCACCGATCATTACCGTAGCCAATGGGGGCTGGCCGACACAGGTATTTACCGTTTGCGGCGGACAGAATATCTTCGCTGACAGCCTTGCGAGCTACCCCCAGGTTTCTGAAGAGCAGGTGGTTACTCGCCAACCCGAGGTGATCTTTGGCACTCCCCACTCTGGCACTGATACCCGTGTCTGGAATAAGTGGCAAGGCAAATTGCCCGCGGTGGATAACCAACATATTTTCACCTTGCAGGCTGATTGGTTAAACCGTCCGACCCCACGTACTATCAAAGCCGTCCAGCAGGTTTGCCAGTTACTGGATAGCGTAAGAAAAGACGACCTGTAACAGCAGCTCACCATGATTCAACGTGAGGTGGATCACAAAGCGATGTCAGCAAGTTGAGCCGGTTTCATTTCCTCGTACAATCTCAGCCGGCTTCTCTCGCTATCTTCTCCAATAGGTACAAACATGCTTATCTATATTCTCGATATGTTCGGCACTGCCGTTTTCGCTGCATCGGGTGTGTTACTGGCGGGCCGTTTACGAATGGACCCTTTTGGTGTGGTTGTACTGGCCAGTGTAACGGCTATTGGCGGTGGTACGATCCGTGATATGGCTCTGGGGGCAACCCCGGTCTTCTGGATCACTGATACCAACTACCTGTGGGTTATTTTCGTCACTTGCTTTCTGGCGATGCTGGCCGTTCGCCGTCCTAAACGCATGCCGTGGTACTTTCTGCCGGTTGCCGATGCCATCGGCCTGGCGGTGTTTGTTGCCATCGGGGTGGAAAAGACCCTGCGTTTTGGTGCCTCGCCTATGGTCGCGGTGATTATGGGGGTTATTACGGGCTGTGGCGGTGGCGTGATCCGTGACGTTCTGGCCAGAGAGATCCCCATGGTATTGCGTACCGAAGTCTATGCAACAGCCTGTATTCTTGGCGGTATCATTCATACTGTCGGCTTGTATTTCGACGTTGATCCTGCGGTTGCGACTCTGGCAGGGATCATAACCACCCTAACAATTCGCCTTGCGGCAATCCGCTGGCATCTATCGTTACCGACGTTAGCCCTGCGGGGTTAAACTCAATAAACATCCAAAAAAGGCGCTTTAAGCGCCTTTTTTCTGCCAACAAGTCATACCCGGAAGTATTACTTCAATGTAACACGTGCAAACTTACGCTTACCCACCTGATAGATCGCAGCTCCCGCGGCAGGTATCAGCTTAGTATCTTCGATTTTATCACCGTCGATTTTAGCCGCACCTTGGCGGATCATACGCATAGCATCAGAGGTTGAGTTAACCAAACCCGCATCTTTCAGCAAGTTACCAATCGCGATACCGGCTTCAAATTCAAATTCTGGCATCTCATCTGGCATTGCGCCTTTCTGGAAGCGATTGATGAATTCCTGCTCAGCCGCATCAGCATCCGCTTCAGAATGGAAGCGGGCAATGATTTCTTTGGCAAGGCGGATTTTGATATCGCGCGGGTTCTGACCGTTTGCCATATCAACTTTGAACTGCTCGATTTCTTCGATCGGACGGAAAGAAAGCAGCTCATAGTAGTTCCACATCAGATCATCAGAGATCGACATGATCTTGCCGAACATCTCGCTTGGCACATCCGCAATACCAATATAGTTATTGGCTGATTTGGACATCTTCTTCTCGCCATCCAGGCCAACAAGAAGAGGCAGGGTCAGGACAACCTGAGGCTTCTGACCATGTGCTCTCTGCAATTCACGGCCCATCAGCAGGTTGAATTTCTGATCGGTACCGCCAAGCTCAACGTCGGTTTCCATGGCGACCGAATCGTACCCCTGCAGCAGCGGATACATGAACTCGTGGATCGCAATCGGACGACCTTCGTTATAACGCTTTTTAAAATCGTCACGCTCAAGCATACGAGCAACCGTCTGGTTGGCTGCAAGGCGGATTAAACCCTCAGCACCCAGATCAGATAACCATGAAGAGTTAAACTCGATTTTGGTTTTAGCCGGATCAAGAATTTTGAAAACCTGTTCTTTATAGGTTTCAGCATTCGCCAGCACATCTTCGCGCGTTAACGGCGGACGTGTCGTATTCTTACCCGTAGGATCGCCAACCATACCGGTAAAGTCACCGATAAGGAAAGTGACATCATGGCCGAGTTCCTGGAAAGTACGCAGCTTGTTAAGAATGACGGTGTGACCTAAGTGAATATCAGGAGCGGTTGGATCGGCCCCTAATTTAATCCGTAAAGGACGGTTTTCTTTTAATTTGGCAATCAGCTCTTCTTCTGGAATCAGCTCATCAACACCACGCTTAATTTCAGCTAAAGCTTGTTCAATGCTGGCCATTCTTGTTCGCTCCCACAGAATTGGCAAAAAAGTAATAATCAACCATCTTACTTGAATAGAGATGTTTTTTGAAACCAGTTAGACTAAGGGTTGTCTTATTTTTTCCTTTTGCGCTTAAATTACTTTGCCAATGTCAGTATCGAAACTTGCCCGACTGCCCAGGATGCATCAAATCCTCATCACTTTCCTCAGTGCCTTTGTGGTACTGCTGCTCCTTATTCCGGGTCCTGAAAAAGTCGCCCAGACGGAACGTAAGTTCGAAATTGGTAAAGCCTACTCGCTTGATCTCAGCCTTGAATCCCATCAGCTTAAACCCGCAATAGAAGACGAAGAGCCGCACTATCCGAGTTTAAGATGGGAAAACCATCAAGTGCAGTCCGGCGAAAGTCTGGCAGTGGTATTTGATAAAGTCGGATTAAGCCCGGGAACCCTGTACCGTTTAATCAATGCCGATGACGGCACCAAAAGCCTGACGTCATTACGTCCGGGGGATACCCTGAAATTTGGTTTTGATGATAATAATGACCTGATTCAGCTGATCCAACCGAAAAATGCCACTCAGACCCTCGTTATCACTAGGGCTGGGGACACCTTCCATTCGAAGGAAGAAAACAAAATTATCGACACCCAATTCAACTTTGCCCAGGCGACAATCACGTCGAGCTTCTGGCATGCTGCAGACAAAGCCGGTTTAACCGCCAACCAAATCATGGAGATTGCAGGTATCTTTGGCTGGGATATCGACTTTGCCCTCGATATCCGAGAAGGTGACAGTTTCTCGGTGCTATTTGAAGAGCACTTTGTCGAGGGCGACCCTATTGGCCGTGGCAATATTCTGGCAGCCACTTTTACAAACCTGGGGCAAACCTTTACTGCAGTCCGTAGCGAAGAAGGCAAGTATTACGACCAAAATGGCAATGCCATGCGTAAGGCCTTCCTTCGTTCACCGATTAATTTCCGTTATGTGAGCTCAAACTTCAATCCACGCCGCCTGCACCCTGTAACAGGTCGGGTAAAAGCCCACCGAGGCACCGATTATGCAGCTCCTGTGGGTACCCCGATCTGGGCTGCAGGTGATGGCGTGGTATTGAAATCGGGGTATAACCAGTTCAATGGTAACTATGTCTTTATTCGCCATAGCTCTACTTACATCACTAAATACCTGCACATGACGAAGCGAAAAGTGAAAACCGGAGAGCGGGTTAAACAAGGACAGGTGGTGGGGACATTAGGTGGAACCGGCCGCGTTACCGGCCCTCACCTGCACTATGAGTTTTTGGTCAACGGCGTTCACAAGAATCCCCGTACAGTGAAATTACCACAAGCAGAGTCACTGAGAGGCAAAAAGAAGAGCGCTTTCCAGCAGCATGCCAGTAAGCGGTTAAGCCAGCTGACGCAATTTAGCCACCTGCTGGCTGAAAACAGCCCGTTAATTGCCTACCGGGGCTAGCGTGCCCGGGTTAGCAAAGCCGGACAATAAAAAAGCCGCCACATAGTGACGGCTTTTCTTTTACCGATGCGATACTTAATCGCAGCTATTCCGGTAACTTTTTATACGCTGAATGATGCTCCGCAACCACACGTCGTTGTTGCATTAGGATTATTCACGAAGAAACGAGAACCTTCCAACCCTTCGGTATAATCAACAATCCCACCCATCAGGTACTGTAGGCTCATGGGATCAACCACCAGAGTCACCCCGCTGTTCTCGATCGTCATATCGCCGTCATTCACTTTTTCATCAAAAGTAAAGCCATACTGGAAACCACTGCAACCACCACCGGTGATATAAACGCGAAGTTTCAGGTCCGGGTTTTCTTCCTCGGCAATTAGCGCTTTCACTTTATTCGCAGCAACATCAGAAAACGTCAGTGGCAAATTGGCATCGCTCATTAAAACCTCTCAAACACATGCGGTAATTAATGTGATTATCTAATACCTGACTATCTCGTTCAAGTATTCACCACATCAGATCGGTTATCTTGCCGTAATTTTTCTTTCTTTATAGTGCGAATCAGCAATTGTGAATAAATTGGCTGACCGCCAAGCACCTGTGCCAGCATAGTGGCACCCAGGGTCGTGATAATCAATGGTAAGATCAGATCATAATTATTGGTCATCTCAATAACCAGCAAAATACCGGTGATCGGCGCCCGTACTGTTGCAGCAAATAATGCTCCCATTCCGGCAATCGCAAACATCCCCGGCTCCAGTCCTAAGTCAGGAAACATCAGCTGAGCGACCGAACCGAAAAAAGTGCCAAACAAGGTGCCCAACGCCAGCATCGGAGCAAAAATACCGCCGGGCGCTCCCGAACCAAAGCACAATAAGGTCGTTGCTACCCGGGCTAAGAATAGGATCAACAACAGATTGATACTGTAGTCACCATTGGTCGCATTCGGAATAATGGCAATCCCGCCCCCCGTCAATTCTGGCAGATACAGCAATATCAGACCAAAGCAACCGCCCAGCAAGGTTCCGGTGATCAGATAGCGCTTGCGATCATTGCGGTGAATGCGAACAAACAGATCTTGTGACAATGTGATCAGGCGATTGAAAATCACCCCGAACACCCCAAAAAACATCCCCAGCAATAAAAATAACCACAGCGCTTTCAGCATGGGGGCGTCATATTGCGGCATCGTGATCACCGCATGCTGACCCTTGATACTGCGGAAAACAATATTCGCAACAATGGCTGAAATAATGACACATTTAATGGAGATCAAGCTGTAACGAAACTGTGGACGCATTTCCTCTACCACAAACATAATGCCAGCCAGCGGGGCATTAAAAGCTGCGGCTAAACCACCTGCAGCACCAGAGGCCAGCAAAGCATGACGGCCTTCCTTATCTTTCAAACGGAAGATATCAGACACCATACGGCCAAGGTTTCCGCCCATCTGGACCGTCGGGCCTTCACGCCCCAATACCATGCCGGAGCCCAACGCCCCGAGACCACCGATAAATTTTACCGGTATGACCCGCCACCAGCGAACCGGACGCATATCATCCATCGCCCCTTCGATTTCAGGGATCCCCGATCCTGCGGCTTCCGGAGCAAAACGGTGAACCAAAAAATAGCCTACCAGTGCCAGCGCGGCACTGATCATAAACGCCACAAGCCACAAGGGAAAAACACTGCTGATCACATCACGCAGCCACGTAGTACGCTGCTCCGAAACCCAATGCACCCCGATCTCGAACAAAGTCGCAAGCAATCCGGCCAGCAGGCCTACCAACGCGGAAAGAAAAAGAACAGAAACAGGAGTTTTATCGCGAGAAAGAAATCGCCGAACCAGTCCACTAGGTTGCAGGCGCTCAGGCGCAGGAATGCCGCGGGTGTTATCAGTCATTAGTCAGCCGTATCTTAGAATAGATTGCTCCGGCAGGAGCAGACAGGAAGGACGAAAATCGTCTGCAGTAAGATTAGCCGACTGCGGCATTTTTTTACACCGCCAATCTTGAAAACTAGCTTTCCATCTGTGACCGAGATAACGAAAATCAAACTCGCCAAGATCCCGATATATTAGGTACAATCGCCGGATAAACTAGAAAATAGGACATCACAATGAGCAAATCAGCTGATTTATTTGCTAAAGCACAAAAAACGATCCCAGGTGGTGTTAACTCACCAGTTCGCGCCTTTGCCGGTGTTGGCGGCAGTCCGCTGTTCATCGAGCGAGCTGACGGCGCATATATTTTTGATGCTGATGGTAAAGCGTATATCGACTACGTAGGCTCTTGGGGTCCGATGATTCTGGGTCATAACCATGTCGCTGTCCGTGATGCTGTCATTCACGCCGCACAGCAAGGCTTAAGTTTTGGTGCGCCGACCGAAATGGAAATCACCATGGCTGAGCTGGTTTCCAAGCTTGTGCCTTCCATGGAGCAAGTCCGTATGGTGAGCTCAGGGACGGAAGCGACCATGAGTGCTATCCGCCTGGCTCGCGGCTATACCCACCGTGACAAGATCATCAAATTTGAAGGCTGCTACCACGGCCACGCCGACTGCCTGCTGGTGAAAGCCGGTTCTGGCGCCCTCACGCTGGGCCAGCCAAGCTCTCCGGGCGTACCGGCTGACTTTGCTAAACATACACTGACCTGCACCTTTAACGATCTTGACTCTGTACGTGAAGCGTTTGCCGAACACCCTGAGCAAATCGCGTGTATTATCGTGGAACCTGTCGCTGGCAACATGAACTGCATTCCACCCGTTCCGGGCTTCCTTGAAGGCCTGCGTGAAATTTGCGATCAGTTTGGCGCCCTCTTGATCCTTGATGAGGTGATGACAGGCTTCCGTGTATCTGAAGGCGGTGCTCAGGGCTATTACAACATTAAGCCGGATCTGACGACACTCGGTAAAATCATCGGTGGCGGCATGCCGGTCGGTGCATTTGGTGGCCGTAAAGACGTCATGCAGTATATTGCCCCAACCGGACCGGTTTATCAGGCCGGTACCTTATCGGGCAATCCGGTTGCCATGGCCGCAGGCCATGCCTGCCTGACGGTGTTAACCCAAGAAGGCAACGAAAAACGTCTGGCGAATACCACTAAACGTCTGGCCGAAGGCTTTAAAGCGCTGGCTGACAAGTATGGTATTCCGCTGGCCATCAATCAGGTTGGCGGCATGTTCGGCTTCTTCTTTACCGAGCAAGAGCAAGTCACCAGCTATGCTGATGTGACCCGATGCGACATAGAACGCTTCAAGCGTTTCTTTAACCTGATGCTGAGCAATGGTGTCTACCTCGCACCATCAGCCTATGAAGCCTGCTTTACCTCGCTGGCCCATGGCGAAAAAGAAATTGAAGCGACACTCGGGGCCGCAGAGGTGGCTTTTGCTACTCTGGCAAAAGAAGCACAAGCTTAAGTCGTTCCTTTGACAGCTACCCGCAATAACTAACAACGCCACTCACAGAGTGGCGTTGTTATATCGTCATCTCTAAGACGGCCCCGTATCAGCTTTCTGCACCCGCTATTTACTGCCAGAAGTAGATAACAAGCAGACACACCCCGAACACCACCAGACCCGCTAATGGTAACTTGCGTTTTTTCTTGGTGTCGCCACCGCAATTACAGCACCCCATTACACCCTACCGTTTAAGTTTTTGATTAAAAATGCTATTAACAGCGTATTCACATTGCTACCGATGAGGAATAGGGCGATTATAACGATCTCTGTGGTGTTACTTATCGAAGGACAACAAAGTGCCAAAACCGTTTAAAATAGAATCTAGCCACTGGCTGCTGATGGCTGCTCTGGCGCTTGCCGCCTATGCCAGCTACCGACTGGTAGAGCCCTATCTAGGCCCGATTGTGATGGCGTTTATTATCTCTTTGCTCTATTACCCGCTGCATACCAGAATAGAAGGCAGGATGGCCAAGAAGCCAAACAGTGCCGCAATGCTTTCCTGCACCCTGCTGACCTTTATCATTGTGATCCCGGTACTGATCGTATTCTCCTCCATTGTACATCAGGGCACCACCTTCTCAAAAGAAAGCTATACCTGGTTATCCGAAGGGGGCGCCAAAGAACTGCTCGCCCACCCCTATGCCCAAAAAGCACTTTTATTAATCAACAAATGGTCACCGTTTGAAGGCATTGATGCCCAGGCGATCCTTCAGAAAATTGCCTTATCGGCATCTAAATTCGGTTCACAACTGCTCAATGTCAGCGCAAAGATCCTGGGGGATGCCACCAACTTTGTGATCAGTTTTATGCTGATGCTTTTTGTGCTGTTTTTCTTATTACGTGATCACGACAAGATGGTTAAGGCCTTACGCCACATTCTGCCGCTGTCCCGCAGCCAGGAAAACGCTCTGTTGACCGAAGTTGAACAAGTGGCAAAATCAGCCGTGCTAGGATCTTTCCTAACTGCACTAGCCCAAGGCTTTGCCGGTGGTTTTGCCATGTGGCTGGCAGGTTTCCCGGGGTTATTCTGGGGGTCGATGATGGCCTTCGCCTCCTTCATTCCGGTATTTGGCACCGCGTTGATCTGGCTTCCCGCCGCTATTTACCTGCTGCTGATCAATCAATGGGAATGGGCACTGTTCCTCTGTGGCTGGGGGATCATCGTCGTGGGCTCCATCGACAATATTTTACGGCCGTTATTAATGCAGGGGAACTCAGGAATGAATACCTTGCTGATCTTTTTCTCGATCTTAGGCGGCCTGCACTTATTCGGCTTGATTGGTTTAATTTACGGCCCGATTATTTTCTCCGTCACCATTGTGCTATTCAAACTTTATGAGCTTGAATTTAAAGAGTTTCTTGACGCGCAAGATCAGAGTTGATTGCCGCAGGTTAAGGGGGCCCCTTGTGTAACGCGGGTATCACTCCAATTCGCCCGGCTTGGCCAGCCGAATTCACTTATCGCGCCGCACTCTTCGTGTGGCGCCTATCCGCTTTCCATACCCCGTGTTTTATGGAACAATTCGCGCCCTTAACCTAGTTATGTTTTATCGAGGCCATCTATGTCTTACACCGCCGCGAGCCAGGTCGTTGCCCGCCAGTTAGCGTTTTTTGAAGATCGAAAGGTACTTGTCGTCGGCGAGTTAAGCGATGCATTTCCGCTTGAAATGACCAATGTCGCCAAGTCTGTTGCGATCTTTACCACTAACTATGGCTACTACCGATCAATGAGCCATCACGCTCAGCTCGAATGTCACTTCGGCGCTCAGCTGGAGGCTTCGTTAGACATCGATATGGTCTTAATTTACTGGCCGAAAGCAAAAGCTGAAGCTGACTATCTTCTGTCGATGGTACTGGCTAAGTTCGGCCCGAACACTGAAGTCTGCATCGTCGGCGAGAACCGCTGCGGGGTTCGAAGCGCAGAAAAGATGTTTCAGTCATATGGCCCGTTAACCAAGTATGATACTGCTCGTCGTTGTAGCTTTTACTGGGGACGCTGTGATAACGAGGTACAGCCATTTGACATCAGCCAATGGTTCCGCAGCTATCCCATTAACGTTGCAGGTGTCGAATTAACCGTTCGTTCGCTTCCCGGTGTATTCAGCCACGGTGAGTTAGATAAAGGCTCAGAACTGTTATTAAATACGTTACCACCACTACGCGGAAGAGTGCTTGATTTCGGCTGCGGGGCCGGGGTGATCGGCGCAGTGATGAAAGCGAAAAATCCGCGTATCGAGTTAGAGCTGTGTGACATCAGTGCGCTGGCTCTCGCCTCCGCCAGAGAGACGTTTGAGGTCAACAACCTTACGGCAACCTTTACCGCAACAGACGTTTATTCCGCACTCGAAGGACGGTATAACTATTTAATCAGCAACCCCCCGTTTCACGCGGGTTTAAAAACCTTCTACCGTGCCACCGAAGATTTTATCGCTCAAGCGCCAGACCACCTGCTTGAGCGGGGTAAACTTATTGTTGTTGCCAACAGCTTTCTGCGCTATCCGCCACTGATTGAACAGAGCCTGGGACAATGCGAGATCAGCGCCAAAACCAATAAATTCAATATCTATTCCGCCACAAAATAACTACCACGACGGCAGGCTGCCTCCCCCCAGCCTGCCCATTATCGGTCTTTTTTTCCCCATTTCTCCGTCAACAGTGTCAATTCTGTGTATCAGTACACGCTTCCCTTCCAACTTACTTGATTGCAAAAATAAACTCCGTATAAGAGTCATACGCGGCAGATAAAATTAACAATACGCACAAAACGTCAAAATCCATCCATCACCATGGCCTAGGCATGGTTGACATTAGATGGCTGACTTCACTCGAATTCAATTACGTAAAATTCAGGCATAGGAATGCAGAATACCAAACGATTCAAGCGCCTCCAGCATACTTTAATGCTGGCTTTTTTAGTGCTCAGCATAACTCCGCTGACGCTATCCGCTTTCTTTTTCCTCAATTCTCACTCTAACGATCTGGCCGAGCAGAGCACCAATCATCTTGCGTCGCTGCTCGATAACAAGCAAAAACAACTCAACAGTTTTTTTGCGGCAAAGGAATCAGAAGTGCAGAGTTTTGCCCGCTCTGAACTGTCAAATGCCAGTGGCGGCCGTTTTTATGGTCTGGTGGGAGCCTTTCATCAGTTAGGTGATATCGCAGCACTCACAAAAAGCACCAGCAACAGTCGCTATTTTACCGAAACCCTCACGGAAAAATCGACCGACAGCCTCACCAATTATGTTGGTCACGAACGTTACCGGCTAATGTATAAACGTTACAATCGGGTTTATCAGGAATACCTGAAGCGCTCCGACTTCAGTGATATTATGCTGGTTGATATCAACGGAAATATTGTGTACTCCGTTTATAACCACGATAAGTTCGGCCTTAATCTGCTCTCGGATCCCCCCGCTTTCGATGCCTTAACCCAGACCTTTGCCGCCATTGCTGAAAAGACCAAAAAACATCAGGCTGAGCCGGATCAGGTGCCCGTCGTATTTACCGATTTCAGCCAGCATCCTAATGGCACAGAAACCACCGCGTGGTTTGCCGCTCCAATCATTCAGCAAGGTTATTTACACAGTTACGTATTTTTTGAACTAAGTAATCAGGCGATCAGCGAACTGATTAATGATCGCGACAGTAACAATAACTTCGCCCAGACCCTATTAGTCGGCTCGGATCATCAACTGCGGATCCCGCCCGGTCAAAACCTACCGGGAAAGCTAAGCAGCCAAAGTATAGAAGCCGCGCTGGCAGGCAAGTCCGGAGTGGGTCGTTTTACCAATTTCAATCACGTCCCTGTCCTCAGTGCTTTTTCACCGGTAAATGTTCTGGGTTACCCCTGGGCCTTAGTGATTGAACTCCCGGAAGAAGAAGCTTTTGCGCGAATTCGCCAGCTGGAAAAAATCTTTATCGCAGCCATGCTGACCGCCATCGTATTGGTGATTATCATTTCGCACTGGCTGTCGAATTCTATCACCGCCCCCTTATTACGCCTGACCTGGGCTACGGAGCGGGTATCGGCCGGTGACTTAGAGCAAAAGATTGAAAGCACCGAACGCCGTGATGAAATCGGCCGACTGGCGGTGAGTTTTGCCCGAATGCAACGATCTGTCAGGGAGAAGATCGCCCTGATCCGTGAGCAAAATAACGAACTGGAACAGAACCTGACCGTTATTCAGCAACAAAATGAAGACCTCCAGATCGCCGATAAGCTGAAGGATGAATTTCTGGCCACCACATCACATGAATTACGCACCCCGCTTCATGGCATGGTCGGCATTGCCGAGTCGCTGTTGGCTGGGGTTAACGGCCCGGTACAAATAGCACAACGCCGTCAGTTGGAAATGCTGATCAATAGCGGACAACGCCTGACTGATCTGGTTGATGATCTGCTTGATTACCACAAAATGCGCTACGGCGATCTGGATATCGAGAAGCATCCCGTCGATCTGGCATCCGCTATCCGGTTAGTCCTGGAGTTATCAACCCATCTGCTGGACAGTAAGCCAATCCGTATTATCAATCAGATCCCCGATGATCTTCCTCCCGTTATGGCCAATGAACAGCGCTTGGAACAGGTGCTGTACAACTTGGTCGGCAATGCCATCAAATACACATCGGAAGGAAAGATCGTCCTTTCGGCAACCGTGCTGGAAAATCAAATTCGTATTCAAGTTGTCGACACCGGTCAGGGGATCCCGGCTGAGCAGCTGGAACATATTTTCGAACCGCTCATTCAGGCGAATACCTGCTCCTCAAACTATCGTCAGGGGGCCGGGCTCGGACTGTCAATCAGCCGTCAGCTCATTGAGCTGATGGGCGGCAGACTCTATGTCAGCAGCCAGCCAATGGTTGGAGCGACATTTAGCTTTACGCTAAATCTGGCCTCAAAAGATGAGATTGCCAGTAACAAGCCGACTCTGCGCAATAGCCACTTTCAGGTCTCTTCGATCAATACCACCAGCTGTGAAACGGAGAGTCTGCCGGAAAATCCTGATGGCGAGCTGCTGCTTATCGTCGATGACGAACCCGTGAACCTGCAAGTGCTCAATAACTTCTTACGCCTCGAAGGCTATCGGGTCCTCACGGCAGAAAACGGGCCTCAGGCACTTAAATTGCTGGAACAACACCAACCCGCACTGATGCTGCTTGATGTCATGATGCCGGAAATGAGTGGCTATGAGGTTTGTCTGACCTTACGCAAACAGCATTCACGACTGGCGCTGCCTGTGATCATGCTGTCGGCATTGGGTCAGGTACAAGATCGGATCAAAGGATTTGAATGCGGCGCAAATGATTACCTGATGAAACCATTCAACAAAGAAGAGTTGATCGCCCGTATCGGCGCCCATATTCAGGCTGGCCAGACAGAGATGCAGCGCCAGGAGAATCAGGCCCTGCAACAGGAAATCCAACGCCGGGAACTCATCGAGGAGGGCTTATTAGAAACCCAGAGCCGACTGCTCGGGCTGATGGAGTCGACCAATGAAGCAATCCTGTGCGTCCAGAATGAAGGCCGGATCCGCTACGCCAATAATGCAGCGGGAAAGCTGTTTAAACGCGCGCCCGAGCAGCTGGAACGACACAATATCGATGATCTTCTGCTTACCCATTTACCTGATGATATCAGTAACAGTCACCACTTTAATGGCAGCCTGACCTATCGGATAGGTGATGAACTGAAGCCACTAGAGACAAATGTGATCAATTTGCCGGAGGAATCGGGGCTTAAACGGATGTTCGTCTTTGATATTGAAGGGCCTTCCGTACAGCATCGAATCAACATGTTAGAAAGTGCGGTTGAGGTACTGTCAGGTTTTGCATTCGATGGTGATAAAGATAACCTCCAGCAACTACGAGAGCTCGGAGGAGAATTCACTCGACTTGCCGATAGGCTGGGTGACAATGGAAAAAATAAGAGCGACATGGTTCGGCAACTGCTGGTCGATGTCATGAAAGCAACACTACAATATTGGGAATCATCGGCCCAGAAGACTAAATTTGAACTGGCCGAGGAAAGTGGTTTATGGCGGGTCTATTTAGATCGCAGTACCCTGCAAACACGTACACTCGATAAGTATCTTCATCTCGAAACGCTTCCGAAAACGCCTCGCTGGCGCACTGTTATCAATACTATCGACTTTGTGTTGGCGCGTTGTAATGAACCATCACCTGAACGTCATGATGTCAAAGCAATGCGGGACAAGCTGCAGCATATCATCAGTTAAACTTCCCAATCGACTTAAAAATAAGACCGATATAACAAAGCCCGCTGATGCGGGCTTTTCTTTATTTGTTGTTTCCGTCCCCTGGTTCTTGCGGCTAAACCCGGAGTAAAAACCGTAAATTCAATCATGAAAAAAAATAGATTTAGCAATAAAAAAAGGGCGGGAGATCGCTATCACACACTCAGAATTACCATTTTTGTTGGTGAAAAATCGTTCACAACACGACCATAAAAAAGATATTTCAGTTTATGAGAAGCAACTCACAACAAACGGCGGGGTGAAATTTCACGGCAGGAATTAACTCCACCATGCCTACTGCGTTACATCACAATATAAAAACACAACACGTAACACACTGAAAATAAAATAAATAACCAATAGTAAGCACTAACACACCACGTGAAACGCGGTTTCTAATCTGTGAGGGTGAACTCAAAATCATAGCTGACGTAAGTTATCAATTAGGATGAAATTAACGTTTTTGACAGTAAGCCCGCCTCTTTTAACGTTTTTAACGGGCGACCACATTGACGATTTTGGCTATTCAGAGTTTCCTAGTGGCACTGAGAGCCTGCAAGGCCATTCAATAGAAGAGTATTTTCATTCTATCGAAGCAGGTTCAAGGACTACCCCTCGGGGTACTCATTTTCCATAAGTGAAACGAAAAGCACAGAGTAAGGAACAGCTATGCTTGCCAATATTAAGAAAACTAAGTTAGCGCTTGCGGTTTTTGCCGCTGCAACCTCAGCATTAACGGCACCGATTGCCGCCGCTGCTGAGCGAACTGAACTGACTATGGTTCCAAAGTTTTACCCTACATTTGTACGTAACTTTAACCCGTTTCTCCAAACTCAATTAGATACCGTTCAAGACTTTATCTATGAACCTTTAGTCGTATTCAACGAATTGAAAGGCAACGAGCCGGTAATGCGTTTGGCAAAAGACTATTACATGTCTGACGACCTAATGCAGGTGACTTTCGTCATCCGTGACGGAGTGAAATGGTCTGACGGAAAAGCGTATACAGCAGAAGACGTTGCATTTACGTATGACATGCTGAAAAAACACCCTGAACTTGACCGTACAGGTATCAACCAACGCCTGAAATCAGTGATCGCTTCTGGTGATAAAGTTACTTTCAACCTGACTGAAGCAAACTCAAATGTTCCATACCTGATCAATAAGGTATCCGTTGTTCCTAAGCACATCTGGAGCAAGGTAGAAGATCCTACACGCTTTACCAATGAGAACCCGGTTGGTACCGGTCCATTCACTGAAATCGAAACATTCACCCCGCAGCTATACACTCAATGCCGTAACCCACAATACTGGGATAACAGCAACCTGGATGTTGACTGTCTGCGTCTGCCGCAAGTTGCAGGTAACGATCAGTTCCTGGGCCAGGTACTGAGCGGTCAATTCGACTGGACGTACTCGTTCATCCCGGATGTTGACAGCACATACGCAGCAGCCAGCCCAGATAATAAATACTGGTATCCTGCAGGTGGTAGCCAGGCATTCATGTTCAACTACCAGTCGCCGAAAGCGGGTAACAATGAAGCGATCAATAACATCGATTTCCGTCGCGCCTTCTCTATGGCCATCGACCGTGAAACGATCATTGATATTGCTTTCTACGGCGGCGGTGTGGTGAATGATTACGCCTCAGGTCTAGGTCAGGCATTTGAGTCATGGTCTGATAAAGCCGTTCATGAAAAATACAAGCCGTTCATGACCTACAATGTAGACAACGCCAAAGCATTGCTGAAAAAAGCGGGCTTTAAAGATCTTGATGGCGATGGCTTTGTTGAAACCCCAACAGGTAAAAAGCTTGAGCTGGCAATTCAATCACCAAGTGGTTGGACTGACTTCAACAACACCGTACAGCTAGGTGTTGAAATGCTTGAAGAAGTCGGGATTAAAGCGAAATCAAGTACCCCTGATTTCTCGGTTTACAGCCAGGCAATGCTTGATGCTCAGTACGATGTTGCTTACACCAACTACTTCCACGGTGCAGATCCGTACACTTACTGGGACAGTGCTTACCACTCACGCTTCCAGGCAAATGATGGTATGCCTCGCTTTGCGCTTCACTACTGGAAGAATGCTGAGCTAGACAAATTACTTGAGGGTTTCTACCAAACCGCAGATCGTGGCGAGCAAGTTAAGATGGCTCACAAGATCCAGAAAATCATTGCAGAAAACCAAGTAACAGTACCTGTCATGTCAGGAGCTTACACTTCTCAGTACAACACCTCGCGCTTTACTGGCTGGTGGAACGAGAAGAACCCGAAAGGCCGTCCAATGCCTATCACCAACACCCAAGAACGTCTGCTACAAGTACTTGATCTAAAGCCTAAAGTATAATTTAGGTATTAACTTGCGGTGCGCACATTGCGCACCGCCTCTTCCCCCTTCGATTGAAATTTATGGCGCTTTGCGTCAGGGGGATTTCTGTCCTGAATCTAGCAAAATACATCAATGCTGGATGATTAAGGTGTGAGTTATGGGATTCTTTATACGACGGCTGTCTTTTTATCTGATAGCGCTTTTATTTGCGATTACGCTGAACTTTATTTTACCGCGAGCGATGCCGGGAGATCCGGTGACCATGATGTTCGCCAACGCAGCTGTGCAGGTAACGCCTGAGCGTATCGCTGCAATGAAACAATTATTGGGGTTTGTCGGTGGCCCAATCCACGAAGAATACTTTATCTACCTTAAAGGGATTCTTTCTTGGGATCTGGGTATCTCGATTCAAACCTTCCCGCAGACCGTTAATGAAATCATGGCCCGTGCGGTTGGTTGGTCAATGTTCCTGGCGGGTACCGCCGTTATTCTGGCCTTCTGTTTAGGCTCGACCCTCGGTATTTTTGCAGCCTGGAAACGCGGCAGTAAATACGATGCATTCATTTCACCTGGGATGATGGTCATTCAGGCCGTACCTCCCGTGGTCGTTGCCATGCTGGTGCTATACACCTTCGCGATCGGCCTTCGCTGGTTCCCATCAACCTATGCGTATACCGCAGGCACCACACCTGACTGGACCAGCTGGGAATTCATTAAAGATGTTCTCTACCACGCGGTGTTACCTCTGTTTTGTGCCACCATCATCCAGATTGGCGGCTTCTTGATCAACATGCGTAATAACATGATCAACCTGCTGAACGAAGACTATATCACGATGGCAAAGGGCAAGGGGTTAAGTGAAAACCGCGTGGTATTCAACTACGCGGCACGTAACGCCATGCTACCCAGTGTGACGGCACTATCGATGGCGCTGGGGATGGCTATCGGGGGGCAGCTCATTATCGAGATGATCTTCAACTACCCGGGCCTCGGCACCGTTCTTCTTAACGCGATTAATGCGCGTGACTATCAGGTTCTGCAAGGTCAGCTGCTTATCATGACCCTGTTTATGCTGTTCTTTAACTTCATGGCTGACATCCTCATCGTGGCACTTGACCCTCGCCTACGTAAAGGAGGCAAATAATTATGAAAGGCTTAATTAAGTTACTTTCCAGTAACCATAAGGCCCTTGCCGGCTTAATCATTATCACGCTGTTTATTTTGGCCGCGGTTTTTGCCCCGTTCATTACTGAACATGTGCCTAACAAGAAAACGGGTAACCCGCACGAATACCCTGCGTTTGTTGTTAAGGCTGCCCAAAATAACCCCGATGGCTGGATTGCTGAAAACCTCGCCGACAGCAGCCGTACCCTGCGGATGTCGAAAAATGCCGAACACGTACTCGGCACCACCCGAATGGGACGCGATGTCTGGTCTCAAGTTGTGTATGGCGCACGCACCTCTCTCGCTGTTGGCTTCGGCGCCGGCTTGATGGTCTGTTTTCTCGCAACCTTAGTGGGTGTTTCTGCCGGTTACTTTGGTGGCCGGGTTGACGATATTCTTTCTGCTGCCATGAACATCATGCTGGTGATCCCACAGCTGCCCTTATTATTTGTTCTCGCGGCCTTCATTGGTGAGGCGGGGCCTGTAACGATAACCCTGGTTATCGGGATAACGGCCTGGGCATGGGGCGCCAGGGTTGTCCGCGCCCAGACATTGTCAATCAGAGAAAAAGAGTTCATCAAAGCCGCTGAGGTATTAGGTGAATCGTCTTGGCGCATTATCTTTGTTGAAATCCTGCCAAACCTGATTTCAATCGTCGGTGCCAGCTTCATCGGCTCGGTCATGCTGGCGATTATGACCGAGGCAACATTGTCATACCTTGGCCTTGGCGACCCGGGAACGATCAGCTGGGGCAACATGCTGTACAACGTTCAAACATCCTCTTCGATGCTGGTCGGCGCATGGTGGGAGCTGTTAGTTCCGTGTATCGCGCTTACTCTGGTTGCAATCGGCCTGGCACTGCTCAACTTTGCGGTGGATGAAATAGCTAACCCACAGCTTCGTTCACACAAAGGGATGCGCCGTTGGAAAAATATGGAAGCACAAAATAAAGAAGCCCAAAAAGCGACATTAGAAACGGCTCAGCCAGCCCTTCAGGGAGGAGAAAAGTAATGACCAATCCACAAATCTCCATTCGCAACCTTTGTGTTGACTACATCACAGATGCTGGCGATGTACGTGCGGTAAACAATGTCAGCTTTGATATCGGTAAAGGCGAAATATTCGGTCTGGCTGGTGAGTCTGGCTGTGGTAAGTCAACCGTGGCAATGGCATTAATGCGTCTGCATAAGCCGCCCGCTTTTATCTCTGGTGGCGAAGTGATCTTTGACGGTCATGGCGATATTCTTAAGCTCAGCGAGGCCAATATGACGGCCTTTCGCTGGAGCCAGATCTCCATGGTATTTCAGAGTGCAATGAATGCACTCAACCCGGTACTGACACTCGAAGATCAATTTTGTGACGTCATTATGCGCCACACCAATATGAATCGTAAGCAGGCTATTCGCCGTGCTGAAGGGCTATTGGAAATCGTCGACATTCACCCCACTCGTCTGCGGGACTATCCGCACCAGTTCTCGGGGGGAATGCGCCAGCGCCTGGTGATAGCGATTGCACTGGCACTGAATCCGAAAATGATCATCATGGATGAACCCACAACCGCCCTTGATGTGGTGGTTCAGCGTGAAATTCTGCAAAAAATCTATGCCCTGAAAGAGGAGTTCGGCTTCTCGATCCTGTTCATTACCCATGATCTCTCGTTGATGGTCGAGTTTTCCGATCGCATTGGCATCATGTATTCAGGTGAACTCATCGAAGTTGCGCCATCAAAACAAATTCTGGAACAGCCTTTCCACCCTTATACCGAAGGGCTGGGAAGTTCATTTCCACCACTGACCGGACCGAAAACCCGCCTCACCGGCATTCCTGGCAATCCATTGAATTTGCTTGAAATACCTCAAGGCTGCCGTTTTCAGGCACGCTGTAACAAAGCCCATGACGCCTGTTTCAGCACTGCCACTCAATTACGCCAACTTGAACCAGGTCGTTTATCAAACTGCCACCTATTCAATAAAAGCAGTTAATAAAAAATAGGAAGTAATTAGGAGGCATTATGAATAAACCTGTCGGAAAGCCCATTATTGAAGGTAAAAATCTGATTAAAGATTTTGCGGTCAATAGTAATTCGTTAAAGAAATCCAAGATGCGTGCAATCAATGACGTGTCATTCAAAATGTACAAAAGCCGCGGCCTGGCCGTGGTGGGCGAGTCGGGATCGGGAAAATCAACCACCGCTAAAATGATTGCCAAAATGTATCCGCCAACCGGGGGGCACATTGAGTACTTCGGACGAGACATTGCCGATATCACCAACCGACGCGATTTAATGCAGTACCGTCAGGGCGTCCAGATGGTATGGCAAGACCCGTTTGGTTCACTGAACCCGACCCATACTATTTTTCACCATATCGCCCGCCCGCTGCTGATCCACAACAAAGTCAGTAAAGGCAATAACAAAGAGCTTGAAGAAAAGATCTACAGCCTGCTTGACCAGGTCGGACTGAACCCACCGAAAGAGACGGCGGCTAAATTCCCTCACCAGCTATCGGGAGGCCAGCGTCAGCGTGTCAATCTGGCCCGCAACATTGCGGTGGGCGCTGAAGTGGTACTGGCTGACGAACCGACGTCGATGCTTGATGTTTCCATCCGTGCCGGGGTACTGAATCTGATGGAGGAGATGAAGTTTGAACGTGAGATGGCGCTACTTTATATCACCCACGATATCGCAACGGCACGTTATATCGCCGAAGATCTGGCGGTAATGTATGTCGGCCACATGGTCGAATGGGGAGATACCGAGGAGATCATTCATGATCCCCAGCATCCTTACACCCAGCTACTGGTTTCTGCGGTGCCCGATCCCAGCAAGTCTATCCATGAAAAACTCAAGGGCAACAAGGGTGAAATCCCGCTCTGGACACCGGCAAGCCTTGGCTGCCCGTTTGCGGGACGCTGTACTCACGCCACAGCACGATGCCGGGAAGAATTGCCAGGAGTGACTCAGCTTTCTGAGAACCACTTCGTACGTTGTTACTTATTCGAAAGCTAATCGATATTTATTAAGAGTGTTATGTAGCTGCTAATACGGCAGCTACATATTGGAGGATACATGCAGCTGTTAACGAACCATCTTGGATATGAGCGTCTTGGGGCCAAACAAGCCATTGTTTTGGCCCAGCCTGATCTTGCGGTAACGACGGCACAGATCATCCGCTGTGATGACGGGCAGTCCATTATGCAGCTGCCTCTTAATGCCTGTGGTCCGGTCGCACAATGGCACTCGGGGTATACCTACTCGATCGATTTCACCCCGCTGGATCAATGCGGCGAATACCGTATTCAGCTCGGCGATACCCAATCGGTACCGTTTTGTATTGCCGAGGGGCTGTTAATGCGGCGTACCTTTAGTGATCTCTTGCATTACTTTAAGTCGCAGCGTTGCTCTGGGAGCTATGAACACGCCGATCAGCACATCCGTCTCTTCGGTAGTGATGAAACAGCAGATGTGCGTGGCGGCTGGTATGACGCGTCCGGCGATGTCAGTAAGTACCTCAGTCACCTATCAAACGGTAACTATTTAAATCCTCAACAAACCCCGATGGTGGTTTGGAACATGCTTAAAGCTTATGAGGTGCTCGAAGACGAAGAAAATATTGCTGATTTTACCCGCCAGCGCCTTATGGAAGAGGCACTTCATGGCGCGGATTTTTTACTGCGGATGCAAAACCCGCAGGGTTATTTTTATATGACGGTGTTCGACAAGTGGAGTAAGTCCACGGGGCAACGGGAGATTTGTTCGTATTCAACTCAGGACGGTATCAAGTCTGATGCTTATCAGGCCGGTTTCCGCCAGGGTGGCGGAGTGTCAATTGCAGCCCTCGCAGCCGCGGCGCGTTTGCCTCAGTTCGCCTCGACGTCGCGTCTGAATACGGGAACCATTCAAGCAGACGCTTATCTTCAGGCTGCAGAAAAAGGCTATTGGCATCTGCAGGAGATGAACAAGCACTACCTCGATAATGGTCAGGAGAACATCATCGACGAGTACTGTGCACTTCTCGCCACGGTTGAGCTCTATCGAACAACGCAACAAGAACGCTACTTGGAGCAAGCTCGTCATTGGGCGCAACGCTTAGTTGCACGTCAGGTCTCCGATCACCAAATAGCGCATTACTGGTCTGCCAATGATGATGGCAGCCGTCCTTACTTTCATGCTGCAGAAGCAGGGTTACCCGCGATTGCATTAATGCAATATTTAGCCATTGAGCATGATGTCATTAGAAATGAAAAAACTTACCAAATACTGCTCAATGCCTTGGATTTTGAATTAAATATCACAACAGAAGTTAACAACCCGTTTGGCTACCCGCGCCAGTATGTCAAAGCGGTGGATGATGATAAGCAGACGGCTTTTTTCATGCCTCACAACAATGAGACCGGTTATTGGTGGCAAGGTGAAAATGCCCGTATTGCCTCGCTGGCCGCAATGGCTTATATGGCACAAAACATCGTTGATGATACCGCAGTCAAAACGAAGCTCATGACCTATGGTCAGCGCCTTACCGATTGGATTGTAGGATTAAATCCGTTTGATATGTGCATGGTCGATGGCCATGGCCGCAATAACCCGGATTACCTGCCCGAACTCGGCTTTAGCAATGCGAAAGGCGGGGTGTGCAACGGGATCACTGCCGGTTTTGAGAACGAGCAAGACATTGCGTTTAAACCGGAGAAACAGCAAGACGACATGTTACAGAACTGGCGCTGGGGCGAGCAATGGATCCCTCATGGCGGTTGGTACTTATTAGCAATAACTTTGCAATTTAAGGAGCGTTATCATGGCTAGTCAAATTAAATATTATGTGGGCGTCGACGGTGGGGGAACCTCCTGCCGAGCTCGGATCTGCGATCTTGACGGTGAACTTCTTGGCGAGGCCAAAACAGGCAGTGCCAATATCTTATTAGGAGGCCAAGTTGCAATGGCATCAATCCTAGATGCCATTGCAACAGCGGCAGATCTGGCCGGGCTAACCCCTGATGATTTCAGTGCGATGTCAGTCGGCCTTGCTTTAGCCGGTGCCGAGCAGAAGGATGCCTGGTACTCCTTTATGGCACTCTCCCACCCTTATGCCTCAATGACATTAAATACTGATGCGTATGGCGCTTGCCTCGGGGCATGGCGTGGTGAAGACGGTGCCATTCTTATCGCCGGTACAGGCTCTTGCGGCATCTTGATCAAAGATAACCAGCAGCAGGTGGTCGGTGGGCGCGAGTTCCCGATATCCGATCACGGCGGCGGGGCCGTGATGGGGCTGCGCCTGATCCAGCAGGTGCTGTTAAGTGTCGATGAGATAGTACCGCATACTCTGCTCGCTCAACATGTTATGGCGCACTTCGAACACGATGTCGACGCCGTTGTCAGTTGGTCAAAGACAGCCCGCCCTTGTGACTACGGCCAATTCTCACCGGCTATTTTCGCTCATGCGGCCGAAGGCGATAGCTTGGCTATCGACTTACTGCAACAAACCGCCGCCGACGTGGAAATGTTGCTGACCGCACTGATAAAGCGCGGTGCCGATCAGGTGTGCTTAATGGGCAGTATTGGGGAGCGAATTCAACCCTGGCTCGTACCGCCGTTACAAAATCGTCTTGCCCAGCCTCAGGGTGATGCGATGGATGGTGCTATCGCAATGGCAAAAGGTTGTCACAACCTGTATCCACTTTAAGGAGACATAATGAGCTACCGCGTCGATTTCACCGTGATAAGCAAAGCAGAGCATGAGTCTCGCTGTGCGCTAACGCTTCATAACCTCAGTGATCAGCCGGTGAAAAACTGGTCACTGCACTTTGTTATTAATCGCTGGATTGAGCCGACGTCGGTGTTAAGTGGCCAGGTTAAACAGCTGGGGAGCTATTGCGTTATAACGTCAGAAGCGCTCCCTCTGCTCGCCTCAAATTCACATTTCTATACTGAATTTACCATGGCTACGGCTCCCTTCACCTTGCATGATGACGGGATCCCTGAGGCTTTTCTGGTCGCCAACACCACCGAGGGCTTTATTCAACCACTCCCGGTTGAAGTCACCTGTATCGACTTGGGTCAGCCGGCAATAGAGCGATTTACGACCCAGCTCCCTCCCGAAAAGGCATTGAATATCATACCTCTGCCAACATCGGTAACGCCAATTCGTGGCCGGTTTACGTTCACTCAATCGACTGCGATAGCCTCACCCAATACGTTAGCATCAGGTCCGGCCCGGTGGCTGCAAGAGGAGTTGACTGAATTACTCCATGAGGATTTCCCGGTCCATCGGGATGGCAATATCCATTATCAGGCTCACCCTGAAATGGCAGAAGGCGCATACCGCTTACTTATCGAGCAGGATAACATCTGGCTCCAGGCCAGCTCCAAATCCGGCTTTACCCATGCAACATCGAGCCTGCTGCAGCTGTTACCCGCCAATCCTGAGCATCATACCGTTGCCGCTTATAGCATTCCAATGGTTGATATCCAAGATCAGCCACACTACCCCTATCGCGGCATGATGTTAGATTGCGCACGCCACTTTCACTCGATCAAGCGCCTTAAACACCTCATCGATCAATTAGCCCGTTATAAATTCAACACCTTCCATTGGCATCTTACCGATGACGAAGGGTGGCGAATTGAGATTGAGGCTTATCCCGAACTGACTCGTATCGGCGCATGGCGTGGCCCGAATGAAGTATTGCTCCCCCAATTTTCCACCATCAACCGGCGCTATGGGGGCTACTACAGCAAACAGGATGCAAGGGATCTTATTGACTATGCCAGTGATCGGGGCATAACCATTATTCCTGAAATCGACATTCCCGGGCATTGCCGTGCTGCGATCAAATCGTTGCCGGATCTACTGGTTGATCCTGACGATAAATCTCAATATCGCAGTATTCAGAACTATCCGGATAATGTGCTATCCCCGGCACTTAAAGGCACCTACACCTTTATCTCAAATGTACTCACTGAAATCAGTGAATTATTTCCTGCCCCCTTTGTGCACATTGGTGGCGATGAAGTGCCTGCCGGTGTCTGGACCGATAGCCAAGCTTGCCAGACTTTAATGGCACAACACGGCTATCAAGATCCCAAGGAACTGCAGGGGCATCTGTTACGTTTTGCTGAAGAAGTACTACAAGCGAAAGGCAAGCAGATGATGGGCTGGGAGGAAGCCACCGATGGTGACAAGGTCAGCAAGCAAACAACCATTTTCTCATGGCGCAGTGAAAAAGCAGGCCTTGACTGTGCACAACAAGGTTATGACGTCGTCATGCAACCGGCACAATTTACCTATCTCGACTTAGCACAAGGCTATTCTGCCGATGAACCGGGTGTCGACTGGGCCGGAAAATTGCCTCTTGATAATGTGTATCAGTATCGCCCATTCGCCGAACTCGCCCCGGATGATCCGGCTCACCAACGCATTATCGGTATTCAAACGGCACTGTGGTGTGAGCTCGTCAATAATCAAAGCCGCTTTGAATACATGATTTATCCACGCTTATTAGCTATTTCAGAGCTCTGCTGGAGCGCCCCTCACCAGCGTAACTGGGATGACTTTAAAGCGCGTTTGAATGGTCAACTCAAATACTTAGACAAAGCGGGCATCAATTACCGCCACTGCGAATAGCAACTACAGATAGTTAATATTTAAAAAGGATTGGAAGCAATGAAATACGGTTATTTTGATAACGATAATAGAGAATACGTAATCACTCGTCCTGATGTCCCGGCTCCCTGGACCAACTACCTGGGTACTGAAAAGTTCTGTACCGTCATATCACATAATGCGGGTGGTTACTCCTTTTACAATTCACCTGAATATAATCGCGTAACAAAATTTCGCGCGAATGGATCTTTTGATCGCCCGGGCCACTACGTGTACCTTCGTGATGACGAAACAGGAGATTACTGGTCCATTTCCTGGCAGCCCGTCGCAAAAAGTCTTGATGAGGCCAGCTATGAAGTCCGCCATGGCCTTTCTTACTCGAAATTCAAATGTGAATACAACGGCATTACCGCATCAAAAACCTTATTCGTACCTAAAGGTGAAGATGCCGAAGTCTGGGATGTTGTCATCAAGAATGAGACCGACAAGCCTCGCACCATCAGCGCATTCTCATTTGTAGAGTTTTCCTTCAGCCATATTCAATCTGATAATCAAAACCATCAGATGAGCCTGTACTCTGCGGGTACATCGTATGAAGAGGGAGTCATTGAATACGATCTTTATTACAACACCAATGAATTTGAAGGTTTCTACTACCTTGCATCTACCTTTGACCCTGATAGCTATGACGGCCAGCGTGATTCCTTCCTCGGTCTCTACCGCGATGAGTCTAACCCTATCGCGGTTGAACAAGGCAAATGCTCGAATACCGCGCAAACCTGCTACAACCATTGCGGCTCACTGCACAAGCAATTTGTTATTCAGCCCGGCGAAGAGGTTCGTTTTGTTTATATCCTGGGTTTAGGTAAAGGTAACGGCGCAAAACTACGCGCTAAATATCAAGACCTTGCTAACGTTGATGCCGCTTTCGCAGATATCAAATCTCACTGGGATGAGCGTTGTGCTAAATTCCAGGTGACATCGCCAAACGAAGGTCTGGACACCATGCTCAATACCTGGACCCTGTACCAGGCCGAAACATGTGTTGTCTGGTCTCGCTTTGCCTCCTTTATCGAAGTCGGCGGCCGTACCGGGCTTGGCTATCGCGATACCGCACAAGACGCAATGGCAGTGCCTCATTCCAACCCAGAAATGACTCGCAAGCGCCTTGTCGATCTGCTTCGCGGTCAAGTTAAAGCCGGTTATGGCCTTCACCTCTTCGATCCCGATTGGTTTGATCCGGAAAAAGCCAATGTAGAACCATCGAAATCGCCGACCGTTGTCCCAACGCCAAGTGATGAAGATAAGATCCACGGTATCGAAGATACCTGCTCTGATGACCATTTATGGCTTGTCCCAACGATCTGCCGCTATGTCATGGAAACCGGCGAAACCCGTTTCTTTGACGAAGTGATCCCATTTGCCGATGGCGGTGAAGCCACGGTTTATGAACACATGAAAGCGGCGCTGAATTTCACGGCCGAACAGGTTGGCCGTACAGGTATCGCGAAAGGCTTGCGCGCAGACTGGAACGATTGCTTGAACCTCGGTGGTGGCGAATCATCAATGGTTGCATTCCTTCATTACTGGGCAATTCAAGAGTTTGTTGATCTCGCTAAATTCCTAGGAAAAGACGAAGACGCTGCGCGTTATGAAGACATGGCCGGCGGTGTCCAACACGCCTGTGAAGCGCACCTTTGGGATGAAGATGGCGGCTGGTATATCCGTGGCATTACCAAGAATGGCGAGAAAGTCGGTACTAACGAACAGGTTGAAGGCAAGGTTCACTTGGAATCTAACACCTGGGCGGTTGTTTCCGGGGCCGTATCTCAAGAGCGCGGCGAAAAGGCGATGAACTCGGTTGATGAGTACCTGTACTCTGATTACGGCCTGCACCTGAACGCCCCTTCTTTCGCCACGCCTAACGACGACATTGGTTTCGTTACCCGTGTCTATCAAGGCGTGAAAGAAAATGGCGCGATTTTCTCCCATCCAAATCCATGGGCCTGGGTCGCGGAAGCTAAGCTGGGGCGCGGCGATCAGGCGATGAAATTCTACGATGCACTAAACCCATACAACCAGAACGACATGATTGAAAAACGGGTGGCAGAACCGTATTCCTATGTTCAGTTCATCATGGGACGTGATCACCAGGATCATGGCCGTGCTAACCACCCATGGCTAACCGGTTCATCTGGTTGGGCTTACATTGCTGCCACCAACTTTATTCTAGGGGTTCGCTTAAGCTTTGACGGCCTGATTGTCGACCCATGTATTCCAACCGCATGGCCAGGCTTTGACGTTACCCGTCAGTGGCGCGGAGCAACATATAACATCAAAGTTGAAAACCCGGATCATGTCAGCAAAGGCGTTGTTTCTATCACGCTAAATGGCGAACCCATTGAAGGAGCGATAACCCAGCAGGCTGAGGGTACGGTCAACACTGTTACGGTAGTAATGGGCTAATCCTCATAGTGAGGTAACGTTTGGGGATGGCTTTCATCCCCACTTTACATTTTTCGATTGAGAGAAATAGGAGTTCCACATGATCCAGTTTGGAACCGGTGGCTGGCGCGCCCTGATCGGCGAAGAATTTACCAAAGAAAATGTCAGATTAGTCGCACAGGCTCTTGCTAACATAATGCTCAAAGAACAGGTTACCGGTAACGGCTTTGTTATTGGCTATGATCGCCGCTTCTTATCGGATAAAGCGGCCGCCTGGTTTGCTGAAGTGCTCGCGGCGAATGAAATCAACGTTAGTTTTATCGACAAATATGTCCCGACCCCGATAGTAATGTTTCAATGCAAGGAAATTGGCGCAACGTACTCCGCTTGCATCACCGCTTCTCACAACCCTGCCGATTACAATGGCATCAAGATATTCATTGAAGGTGGCCGTGACGCAGATGAAATCATCACTCAAAAAATTGAACAGCAAATTACCGGGTTGACCGCAAGTGATGTAAAAAGTCTCGACTTTGAAGACGCCCTAAAATCGAAGATGATCACTAAGATTAATCCGATGAATGAGTTCGTCGACTCAATCATTAATTTTATTGATATAGAAGCGATCAAAAAAGCCAACCTAAGGGTACTGATCGATCCGATGTTTGGTGTTGCTAAGAATGCACTGCAAACCGTTCTAATTTCTGGCCGTTGTGATGTGGATGTGATCAATGATGGTCAGAACCCTTCATTTGGCGGCCTGATGCCATCACCGAATGCCGCGACACTGTACCGCTTAAAGCATTTAGTCGCCCATGAAGGGTATGACATCGGTATTGGTACCGATGGCGATGCTGACCGTTTAGGCATTATTGATGAAAAAGGACACTTCATTCACCCGAACGAAGTGTTATTGCTTCTCTATTATTACATGCTTGAATACAAAGGCTGGAAAGGCTCAGTGGTACGTAATATCGCGACAACCCATCTGCTTGATAAAGTCGCGGCAGCCTATCAAGAGAAGTGCTTTGAAGTCCCTGTCGGTTTTAAACATATTAGCTCGCAGATGGAAGCTGACGATTCACTCATCGGGGGAGAAAGCTCTGGCGGCTTAACTATTCGCGGTCATATCAAGGGCAAAGATGGTGTATTTGCTTCGAGCCTATTGGTTGAAATGATCAGTGTTACCGGAAAAAAATTGTCTGAAATGCTCGGTGAAATCTACGCAAAATACGGCTATGCCTACACCGCTGAAGGGGACTGTACCTTTAAAGCCTCTGAGCGTGAACGCCTATACGATAAAATCTACGTAGAAAAGGCCCTGCCCGAGTTTGAGTATGATGTCGAAAAAGTCAGCTATGCCGATGGGGCTAAGGTTTACTTTAAAAATGGCGGTTGGGCGCTGGCTCGATTCTCCGGTACAGAACCACTGCTGCGTCTGTTTGTCGAAATGAAAGATCAGCAGCAAGCCGAAGCCGTTTTGCAGCAAATGAAGGTGTTTCTGAAAGTGTAACCTCTCGCGCTCGCGCCTTACAGGCTGCGACAACGATATTCATTGTTGAATCCACTGTAACAAGCACTATCGCTGTTACATTTCGCCAACCTTCGTTTGAAGTTTTAGCGGCAAGGGTAGCCCCGCTACCCTTTTTTATTTAATACAAATGAGGATCACTCTTTCGATTAACAACCGTCAAGTTAATATCCATCCCACTGCAACATTGCGCGTCCTAACACCCAGCCAGTACATCGTCATAATTCACACAGAATTAAATATAGATATACATTGATAACAAGAACATAAAAATAGTCGCTCCAACAGACGGGACTGCTGTTCGCTTCACTATATCCATAGGATTATGTTTTGTGACTCCAGCGATGATGATGATCACTGCGGCAACCGGTGAACAAGCCCGCAGTAAGTTCCCCCCCATCCCCATCGGCAGCGTAACTGCGAGTGGACTGATGTCGGCGGCCATTGCAAGCGGAACCATGAGAGGAACCATGGCGTAAAATAGTGCTAACCCACTGCCACTCAAAATGGTAATTAACGCGGTGAACAATAGCAGAGTGAGCGGTAACGTAAAGCCTGAAGAATCAACACTTTGCATGTACGATTGAAGTTCAGAAATCAATCCAATCGACTTTAAGCCCACGACGAAGATTGACGCCGACACTAATAGCGCCACCACCGACATTGCATTGCCCATACCGATGAAAAAGCTATTAGTATTGTTCAGTGTCTCCTTAAAGTCACGAGTACGAATGAGTTCAAAAATAACTGCAATAAATAAGCTGGTAAATGCAGACAAACCAACACTGACTTGTACATCAGCAATGTCAAAAATATTGAGTGTATAGGTCGCAAATAGAATCACAATCGGTAGCAATGGCAGAATTGAATAGCAAATTTTATATAGGCTGCTACCGGTAACATGGTATTTCTCTTCAGATACCCCAGTGTCGGCAGTACTTTCACCTGACTCTGCTACACCTTTCGAGTCCATATAGCGCTGCCAAAATACATGCAGAATAGCCATGAAAATTAAGGTTGGAATAGAAACCAGCGCATGATATTCAAACACGTATTCAGACACTGTCAGACCTGCAAATTCGGCGGTATGAGCAAGTTCTTGCGTGATAGCGACGTTATCACCACCTAAAGGGGTAGGTACAACGGTCGCGGAAGTTGCAATCAACGCCGCCGCCGTTAGCGAGGACATTCCAGCTTGCCTTAATACAGGATATAATGTAGCCAATAATATAATAGCTAAATTTGATGCACTCGGTATGACCAAAGATAAAAAATTACCGATAAGAAATACGAACGGGATCAACTTATACGGTGTTTTAATTTTTGCCAGTGGTTTAGTCAACATATAGACCGTGACATCACTCGCTTTAATATGTTGCATATATTTCGCATAGCCGCCAAGAATCAGAATGATGATACCTGCACGAG
This sequence comes from Photobacterium sp., assembly GCF_057456235.1. Classification (NCBI taxonomy): domain Bacteria; kingdom Pseudomonadati; phylum Pseudomonadota; class Gammaproteobacteria; order Vibrionales; family Vibrionaceae; genus Photobacterium; species Photobacterium sp. The sequence goes on from NZ_JBVCPH010000011.1 coordinate 154,261, forward strand.
AAAGTGTCGAAACGAACTGCTCTGGGATCACCATAATAGGATCGAGCAAAAATGCACCGGTTGATTCAAACCCTTTAAACTGGATTGTATTTCCTATTCCTAATGCAAGATACATTAATCCCATGCCAGCGAATAGTAAGGTGAATTTAATATCCATGTTTTTTAACAACATGAATATCACGACACCGATTGCAATAATAGAAGAAAGACCTACTAATAAATTATCCATGATTTTTCTATTTATTTAATTAATTAATGTTAATGGCGTCGATCGAACTCAGCATCCACTCTTTGAACTTGTCTGGATCAATATCAAGACAAACAGTACAGTTTTCTTTTTGTGCCAGGCGATTATTAAGATCCACGACCGTAGCCCCACGCGTATAAGTCCCTATCAATTCGATCGCGACAAAAGAGTCTTGAACCTGAAACATATCAGGTCTGAGCAAGTATGCTACAGCAGTGGCATCATACATTTTCAAACCTTTATTAAATGATCCCCCACGATACTTTTTAAATAAGTGATAGAACATATCACCGACAACATTCATCTCTTTAATTTTTTGACTATCTTCAGGAAGGATGAGCGCTTTCAAACCAATTTCAAGACCCACCATAGTGATTTTAAGTCCGCTCTTGAACAATATATCAGCCGCTTCAGGATCCGTCGCAATATTAAATTCTGACATTACCCCTTTATTACCACGCGTATAGGCTCCCCCCATGATGACAACTTCTTCTATCTTGTCTAAACACTCAGGGTATGTACGGATCAACAGCGCAATATTAGTCAATGGTCCAATTGCGAGCAGAGTCATTTTCTGCTCAGCATTCATGATAGTTTTGTACATCTCTTCTACGGCATGTGATTGAGACAGTAGTGCATCATTAACCGCGGGGAAATCATAACCTTCAAGACCCGACGCACCATGGATCTCGGATGCATCAATAAACGGTTCGTTCAGAGGTCGTGACGCCCCTTTAGCGACAGTGACTTCCTTCTTATAGTGAGACAGAAGCTTTAAGGTATTTTTAGTGACTAAATCAACGGAAACATTACCTGCGACCGTCGTTATCAGCTTTACATCCAGCTCTTTACTAAACAATGCGATAGCGAGTGCAACCGCATCATCAATGCCAGGATCGGTATCAATAATAATTTGTTTTTTCATCATCTTATCACCTAATTAAAATTCAGAAGTTTTCATTTAAAAGCCTATTTTGAACCAAGTCGTAACTTGGCATGTTAGACGCACCTTTTCTTTCCACCGCCAGAGACGCAAATGCAGAAGCAAACTTAATCGCATAGTCCAATGAATATTTATTTGCTAAACAAGCCGCTAAGCTGCCATTGAAAGAGTCTCCAGCACCGCTGGTATCAACAACAACCGATTTAAATGAGGGATAATGTTTAAATTCTGTGCCATTGAACATAACCGCCCCTTTAGAGCCCAATGTAATAATCACAACCTCCACACCAAGTTGATGAATTATTTCAGCGGCTTTTTTTGCATCCTCTATAGATTGAATATGTATTCCCGACAATCCTTCCGCTTCAATTTCATTTGGCGTAATAACATCAACGCTTGTTAATATATCTTTAACCACTTCATTGTACGGTGCAGGGTTCAATATCACTGGTACATTGTTTTCTTTGGCTAAATTAATAGCTAACTTGGTAATGTCAAAGTTATTCTCTAACTGAGTAAGAAATACTTTAGATTTTTTTATTTTATCAAACGCAGCTACGACCTCACTTTTCTTTATATTTTCGTTAGCACCTAAGTTGATAGCAATAAAGTTATTATTCGTTCCTTTCGAAACGAAAACAATCGCATTTCCTGTAGGTTTTTCATTATCTTCTAATAATGTCAATGAATTCACATCTGTAACTGACAGGTAGTTTGATGCTTTTTTTCCCAAATCATCACAGCCAATCTTCGCCATTAAATGTACATTATTATTGACCTTGGCTGCAGCCGTTGCTTGATTTGCCCCTTTTCCTCCTGCGTAAAAATTAGTTGATATGGAACGTACTGTTTCTCCTACTTTCGGAAATTCACTTAACTCAGAAACAATATCAATATTAAATGAACCTAAAACAAAAACCATTTCGTCTTTAGGTGCTTTGTTTATAACTATATTATTATATTCACCCCCACCTTCTTTAACCATAATATTATTCAAACCTATATTCTTAAAACACCTATCATTATCAATACTTACAAAGGATGCCCCACCATAGAATGGCTCTGCAATTCCAGCATTAACTAAAGATGTTATATCTCTTCTAATTGTTCTTTCTGTTACATTAAATTTACAAGCTAACTTTCCAACATATACAAACTTATTAACCATAAGAATATTTTTAATTATACTTATTCTTTCATTCTTATTCATATACCTCACCCTTGCTTTATATAAAGTATCATGACAATGTTTATAAAACTAATGAGCAAATCATAATTAACACCCTGAACCGGACATGAAATGTCCGATTAAGATCACATCTCTTCAGGATTTTTTGATCGATATTCGAAGAATGTTTACTCTCTTTTTTTATCAGGGTTATTTCGAGTTTTCAGTTTCAATCATCTACCAAAAATCTTTACCAATAAACAGTAAAATATGTAGGGCTCTGTTCAGTAACTTAGTTGAGAGCCCAGTACCCAGCGACTCTCTCTGTAAAAGTAGCCTTTGATAGTGAATCATCACTCAATATGCGCCGCCACCCTAAGTACTTAGTAAGGTTTTTAGTCGCCACACCGCAGAGC